>NZ_JAKMRA010000009.1:0-83096 GCF_025771865.1 Campylobacter sp. IFREMER_LSEM_CL2090 | reverse complement strand
GCGACCCATTATTAATACATCTTTTGCAAAAGTATGCAGGTTGTAATCACCTCCAACTACTGCCAAGAGTTTTCCATTGGAATATATTGGAGCTGTATAAGAAACTGTTATAGAGTCATCTTCTATGCTTTTATAAGGATCTGATACTACAAGTTTTCCCACGCTTTTGGCCTCTTGATACCATGACCTTGTTCTTGCATCAAATCCGGTTTCTTCAGGACTTCTAATAATTCTGTTAGATTGATATAATTTTCCATCGTCATTAAATCCAATATATACTACATTAAAGCCAGCTGCTTCTTTTACTGTTTCTAATATATCAAATAGTTCGCCAGAATTAACCCTTGGATTTTTTTCTACAAATTTAACAATAGAAGCAATGGCATCTCTTTTTGCTCCAGAATATATATTGTATGCTGAATTAACATCAAACATAGTTTTTTTCTGAATTTCTTCTAGATAATAACTAGTGCTTTCTTTAGATTGATAATAGCTAATCATATTAACAACTATTAGTATAATAGCTATTAAAAAACAGGCTATTGTTGTCAATTTATTAGATAAACTGTTAAATTTAAACATACTTGTTCCTTTTTAGTTATTTTTTGGCCGGGTATTTTACTTATAAAATAATTAGAAAAAAATAAAAATTTTTTATCTTTTGAAAACATATGTAGTTTTTATATTTTTTATGTGCATTTAAGTTTTAATAAGTATAATTTCAACTTTAATGCGGGAATAGCTCAGGGGTAGAGCACAACCTTGCCAAGGTTGGGGTCGCGAGTTCGAATCTCGTTTCCCGCTCCATTATCACCCGCCCGGGTGGTGGAATTGGTAGACACAAGGGACTTAAAATCCCTCGGAATTTTTCTTCCGTGCCGGTTCAAGTCCGGCCTCGGGCACCACTTTTTGGTAACTCAAGGCGACATAGCCAAGCGGTAAGGCATGGGCCTGCAAAGCCTTGATCTCCGGTTCGAATCCGGATGTCGCCTCCAATGCGATGTTAATACTTGATATTTTTATTCTTTTACGGGAGATGGCTGAGTGGTCGAAAGCGGCGGTCTTGAAAACCGTTGAGGGTCACACCTCCAGGGGTTCGAATCCCTTTCTCCCGGCCACTTTAACATAATTTTTCATATTTTGTTTTACATTTAAAAGATATTTCTTAATTTCTTTAAGAAATTAAGAAAATTATTCTAAGTCTAAAATCCCGCCTTTGCTAGCATTACTAACAAGCTTTTGATACATTTTAAGCCATCTTGAATTTATTTGCTTATAAGGCATTTTAAAATTTGCTTTGCGTTTAGCAATTTCATCTTGGGCTAAATTTGCATTGATGCTGTAAGTATCTACATCAATTTCTATCTCATCACCATCTTTTAAAAGCGCTATAAGTCCACCTTCTGCAGCCTCAGGAGAAATGTGGCCTATGCTAAGTCCTCTTGTAGCTCCGCTAAAACGACCATCTGTTATAAGTGCAACTTTAGCACCAAGCCCCATGCCTGTGAGTAATGAAGTCGGACTAAGCATTTCTTGCATGCCAGGTCCGCCTTTTGGTCCTTCATAGCGTATCACGCACACATCGCCTTCTTTAACTTTACCTTTTATAATGCCTTTAATGGCTTCTTCTTGAGAGTTAAAACAAACTGCTTTTCCTTTGAATTTACGCTCGCCCATAATACCTGCAGTTTTTATCACACAGCCTTGCTCAGCTAAATTCCCAAAAAGTATAGCAAGCCCACCTACATTTGAATAGGCATTGTCTATTTTTTTTATAATGTTTTCATCTTTAATATCAGCATTTTTAATGCGCTCTTTTAAAGTTTTTCCACTAATATCTAGAGTGTCAAGTTCTAAAATATGGCCTGGTTTTTTGGCTATTTCAGCTATTACCGCACTTACTCCACCTGCTTTGTGTATATCTTCCATATAAACAGTATTTAAAGATGGAGCGATTTTGGCTATATGGGCCACATTAGCACTGATGTGATTGAGTTCTTTTATATCCAAATTTACACCTGCTTCATAAGCAATGGCAAGCATATGTAAGATAGTATTTGAACTTCCACCCATAGCCATATCAACAACTAAAGCATTGTTAATGGACTTTTTAGTAATAATATTGCGAATTTTAAAACGCTCATCTAGGGCAATTTCACAAATTCTACGCGCAGCTTTTCTTAAAAGCTCTTCTCTTTCTTTGCTAAGTGCTAAAATAGTTCCATTTCCTTCTAGTGCTATACCCATAGCCTCGCATAAAGTATTCATAGAATTTGCAGTAAACATACCCGAGCAAGATCCACCGCTAGGACAAGCTTTGCATTCTATATCTTTTAAATCCTCTCCATTGATTTTTTTAGCCTCATAAGCTCCCACTGCTTCAAAAACAGAACTTAGACTGATTTTTTCTCCATGTTTATTTACTCCTGCTTTCATAGGTCCACCACTAACGAAAATAGTCGGCACATTAACTCTTAAAGCCCCCATGAGCATACCTGGAGTGATTTTATCACAATTTGGAATACAAATTAGTGCATCAAGTTGGTGTGCATTCATCACTGTTTCAATAGAGTTTGCGATGATTTCACGACTTGGTAAAGAATAAAGCATACCATCATGCCCCATAGCTATACCATCATCAACACCTATGGTGTTAAATTCAAAAGGAATACAGCCATTTTTTCGGATTTCATCTTTAATGATTTTTGCATATTCATTTAAGAAAAAATGTCCTGGGATGATATCTATATAGCTATTTGCCACACCTATAAAAGGCTTATTAAAATCTTCATCATTTAAGCCACATGCTCTAAGTAAAGAGCGATTTGGTGCTTTTAAGTGTCCTTTTTTGATTGCGTCACTTCTCATTTGTATCCTTTTTTAAAGTAAAAACTATCATTTTATGCTTTTATTTTGCAATTTTTGCTTAAATTTTTTAAACTTAAATAGTATTTTAAAGAAAATTATTTAAAATGTGCAATTATTTTGATTTAAGGAATGTAATGCTTTTAACTAATCCAGTATTTATAGGCGTTTTGTTAATGACGCTTTTGTGTTTTTTTAGGTTTAATGTTTTGCTTAGTGTTTTGCTTTCTGGGCTTTTTGTAGGCATTTGGTCTAAATTTATGCATATGGAGCATTTAAGTTTGGTGGATTTTTTTACCCAACTTCCACAAGCTATGATGGATTCTATGAAAGTTTTAATCGATGGTATGCAAGGGAATTTGCAAACAGCACTAAGTTATATTTTGCTTGGAGCGGTGGCTGCTGCTATATCAAAAACTAATCTAACAGCATATTTGATTAAAATAGTTTCGCATTATATTTCACATAAAAAATACTTACTTATACTTTCTTTGGCACTTATTGCTTGTTTTTCGCAAAATTTAATCCCTATCCATGTAGCTTTTGTACCTTTGTTAATTCCACCTTTGTTGAAACTTTTTAATAAATTAAAAATAGATCGTAGAGCTATAGCTTGTGCATTAACTTTTGGACTTACCACACCTTATATGGTGGTGCCTTTAGGTTTTGGGCTTATTTTTCAAACTTTGCTTGTGGATAATTTAAATTCAAATGGGGTGCAAATTAGTCTAGGAGAAGTTTCTCAAACTATGGCTTTTGCAGCTATTTGTATGTTAGTTGGTTTATTTTTGGCTGTATTTGTATTTTATGCTAAGCCAAGAGAATATCAAGAAGAGCAAATTGCCAAAATGGATTTTGAAAATCTAAAAATGAGTAAAAAAGAATGGGGAGTTTTAGCTGGCCTTGGATTGACTTTGATTTTACAAATTTTAACGCACAATTTACCTTTATCAGGGCTTTTAGGTTTTGTATTGATGGTGGTTTTGGGTGGAGTAGAGTATAACAAAGTTAATTTAGTTTTTGATGATGGGCTTAAAATCATGGGTTATATAGCTTTTGTAATGCTTGTTGCTTCAGGATATGGAGAGGTTTTAAAACAAAGTGGAGGTATAGCTGAGCTTGTAAAAACAAGCGTGCCTTTTATGGAGCAAAGTCACTTTTTAGCTATTTTTATTATGCTAGCTATAGGTCTTTTAATCACTATAGGTATAGGCAGTTCTTTTGGTACTATTCCTATCATCGCTGCCTTATTTTGTCCTATATGTATAGAACTTGGTTTTTCACCTGCTGCGATTATTTTTATCATCGGTGTTGCTGGAGCTTTGGGCGATGCAGGATCACCTGCTAGTGAAACGACTTTGGGAGTGAGTGTAGGGCTTAATGCAGATAAGCAAGGTGATCATATAAAAGATACTTGTATACCAACCTTTTTATGCTTTAATGGCTCTTTGCTTATCTTGGGTAGTGTTATAGCATTTTTCTTAATTTAAAATATTAAAAGTCTAAAAAGGCTTTTAATATTCAAATTCTTCCATATAACCACAATCAATTGTAAGAATTTTCATTTGAAATGATTTTATAAACTCGATTATAGGTTCAACTCCACCATAAGGAAAAGAAATGGGGTAAAAATACAATTTGGCGATATTTTCCTCTATTTTTTCTATGGAGTGAAAATAGTATTCTCCATTTCCTATGCAGTCAAAAATATCATCAAACCCCCAACAATCTTTGCTTGAGAAATATTCTAATTCTTTTTTGCTGTAAAAATTATATATACTTTTATCTGTGTATAAATCTTCTATTTGTAAATTCTCATCTTTTAAGATTTTGATATAATTAAACAAATCGCACAATCTTTTAAAAGACTTTTCATTATTAATGATAAACTTAATAAAGCAAAATTTTTCCATTTTAATACATTAACAATATTCCACTTGAAAGTCTGCTTGAAGATTTATTATACTCAATAAGACTCTCACCGTATCCGTTAAAATACTGAGTGTAAATATATAAGCCATTGTTAGAAATTTTATAAGCTCCGCTTATTTCTACTGCACCGCGGTTATTAGCAAAATTTAAATTATTACGCCACAATATATTGATAAAATAATCATCTTGGGTATAAGCAAGATTAATATCAAAATTACCTAAATATTTTTCTATATCAGGATTATCATCTTCTGAACTTTTTTCAGGAATTCTTAGCCAAACTCTAGGTATGAACATAAAATCGCCAAAAAACCATGCATTGCTTAGATAAATTCTATTCCATGATCTTGATTTTGGATCATTTTGCCCGTTAGATTCATGTAATAAGCCTATGCGTACATCTTTTAAATTCTCAAAAGCACCATGTCCGCTTATAGGAAAGTTGATAAAAAATTCAGGTAAATAGTTTGTTTCTCTAAAAGGAGCAGAATGTTTATAAAGTTGCCACCATGAAATTTGCGTATAGCCTATGTTATAACTTTCATTTAAACCCAAAAGATTTTCAAAAAGAGTTTTTTTAAGGCTTACTTGAAATTTAGTTTCAGTACTTTTATAATCTCTCTTGCTAAAACTATAAGAAACAGGCATAAAATAGCTAAGATTATGCGTGCTAATACCAAAAGGATTGTATGATTTTTCTGTGCCAAGGTAGTTTGCTAAAGCTTCATTTTTTGGATTAATATCATCTAATTTTTTCTCTTTGGATGTATTTTGCTCAAAATTAAAAGACTTTTCTAAACTTGCTTCTTTTTGTTTTTCTTTTAAAGCCAAGCTTTTATAAATTTGCATAGCTTTTTTGTACTTACCTTGATTTTCATATTCTAAGGCTTGATTGAATAAATCCTCATTTGCTAAAGCACTAAAAGCACATACTATGGGTAGAATTGTCTTTTTCATGAAGCCACTTTTTATATTCTTTAAAATAATTTAAATTTATAAACTCATTATCATCTTCAAATTCTATAAATTCTGCTTTCATTGTATCACAAAAAAGGGCTAATTTGTGATTGTTTTCTTGTAAAAATTGCAAAGTTTTTTCAAAATTCCTACTATGATAAAATCCACATAAATAATGCTTGTGTTTTTTTGTGCTTGCTAAGAGTATATTTTGTGATTTTAGATGATCAAAAAGCTTGTAAAAACTTTCTTTGTTTATGTTTGGAGTATCCACGCTAAGGATAAATACATAGGTATTTTTAAAATGTTTAAGTATGGAATTTAAGGCAATGAGTGGAGAATAGTTGTTTAAATCCTCATCTAAAATAAGTGCTAAGTTTTTTTGATGAAATTTATCTTTTTTGGTGCTAATAAAAACTTGATTAAAAATTCTTGACATTTTTTCATATTGATAAAGAGTTAAGTTTTTATCATCTACTTGCAATAAGCTTTTATCTTCTCCCATACGCGAAGACTTTCCACCACATAAAATCACACAAGGATAGGGAATTTTTTCACTCATAAAAACCTCATAAATTCATCAAAATATTTTATAATACATTTATGAAATATACAGATTTAATACAAATAAAAGATTATTTTAAACAATTTCAAAGACTAAATTATCTCAAACGCCTTGATGATAATATCTTAGAGCTTAGCTTAGATCATCAAGCTTTTATACTAGACTTAACGCGTGGAAAAAGTGGAATTTACCAAGATAAACTCCAAGCAAAAGTCTATAATGCACCTTTTGATTTTATGCTAAAAAAATACTTCTCTAACGCAAAGATTTTAAATTTAGAAGTATTAGAAAATAATAGAATTTTATCTTTTGAAGTTTTATCGGAAAAATCTTATAAAGCTTATGGGGCTAAGATTTATTTTGAATTTACAGGAAAAAACACTAATGTAATCATCACAGACACTGATGATATTATTATAGAAGCTTTGCGTCATATAGATAAAAGCTACCGCGTTGTAAAAATAGGCGAAAAACTCCAAGCTTTAAAAGCTTATGAGATCAAAGAAGAATTTGTAAAGATTGATGATTTTAATGTGTATTTTAAAGAAAGTGCTAAAAAGTTACAGCAAGATCGCCTAAAAGATATAAAAGAAAATAAACTTTTAAATATAGATAAAAAAATCTTTACTCTTAAAGAGAGTATAGAAAATTTAGAGCAAGAAAGTAATTTATTAAAAAAAGCTCAAGAATTAAGCCAAAAAGCAGATGTTTTGTTTGCTAATTTAAATTCTTTAAAAGATTATCAAAG
The DNA here is from genome assembly GCF_025771865.1 of Campylobacter sp. IFREMER_LSEM_CL2090. Classification (NCBI taxonomy): domain Bacteria; kingdom Pseudomonadati; phylum Campylobacterota; class Epsilonproteobacteria; order Campylobacterales; family Campylobacteraceae; genus Campylobacter; species Campylobacter sp. IFREMER_LSEM_CL2090. The sequence goes on along the minus strand of NZ_JAKMRA010000009.1, from coordinate 76,029 downwards.
AGAATTTATTTTACAAGATTTTAATGCAAATGAGCTTGCTTTTAAGCTCGAAGATACTCCTAAAAACAGTGCGAATGAATTTTATAAAATGGCTAAAAAGCTAAAACAAAAGGCTAAAAATATCAATATAGAAAGAGAAATTTTAAGTGAAAAACTTGATTTTCTAATAAATTTAAAAGACTTAATTGCTAAAAGCACCTCTTTGAGAGAATTAGAAGTTTTAATGCCTAAAAAAACGAAAAAAACAAAAAAAGAGGAACTAAATGCAGGGGTTAGTAGCTTTTATTTTGATGAGTTTAAAATCAGCGTAGGACGCAATGAAAAAGCTAATGAGTATTTATTAAAAATAGCTAAAAAAGATGATATTTGGCTGCATGTAAAAGATTATCCTAGTGCACATGTGATCATTACTTCAAATAAATTAAAAATAAGTCAATTAGTGCTAGAATTTGCAGCAAAGCTTTGTGTGGAATTTTCCAAGCTAAGTTCTGGAGTTTATTTGGTCGATTATACTAGTAAGAATTTTGTAAAAATAAAAGAAAAGGCTTTTGTAAATTATACAAATTATAAGACTTTAAGCGTTTTAAAGGAGTAAGTATGCCTATAAGTCCCATAGGTGGTATTCATTTTGCTAACCAAAATGCACCAGTACATTCAGCACAAGCTAGTAATGAATTGGCAAAAGATTCTTTTGCAACTTTGGTAAATATGAGTGAATTTCAAGCAAAAGAAAAGGCGGTTGAAAAACTTGAAAAAGTTAATCAAACTCATGAAGTAAGTGATGAAGTAAAAGAAAGGCAAGAGGAAGAAAAAAAGCATTCTAAACATCATCAAGAACAAGAGCAAGAAGATGAAGATGAACAAGAGGGGCAAGAAGTAGTTAAAAAAAGTTCTCATTTGCTTGATTTAAGTATATAGAAAGGATAAAAATGTTTTCAAAGACAAGAATTCTTAGTGCTATTGTGATGATAGCTGTGATAGCTGTTGTTGCTTTGGTGGATAATTTTTTGATTAATTTTGCGATTTTTGGTGTTTTATTGTTTTTGGCATTTAATGAAGCAAAAACTATGTTTAAAAGCAAACATGCAAGTGTTTTTGTAGCTTTGTGTGTTTTTGCAATAGGAGCATTTTTAGATAAACCTTTCTTTATAGGCCTTTTGGCTTTGATTTTGATTTTAGGATATTTAGTTTATAAAAAAAGTGAAAATTTAAATGAACTTATGCCTTATATATATCCTACTTTACCTATTTTAATGCTTTATCAAGTATTAAGTTATGAGGGTATGTTTGTATTATTTTGGCTTATAGTGATTGTCGTTGCTTGCGATAGTGGGGCGTATTTTATAGGAAAACTAATTGGCGAGAGAGCTTTTTCTCTAACAAGTCCAAATAAAACCTTAGAAGGTGTTGTAGGTGGCATTGTTTGTGCGGGGATTTTAGGAACTATCATAGGCTCTTTTGAATTTAGCTTGGTAAAAAGTATTTATATATCTTTAATCGTAGCTATTTTTGCTGTGATAGGGGATTTGCTTGAGAGTTATTTTAAAAGACAAGCAGGTATTAAAGATAGTGGTAATTTAATCCCAGGGCATGGGGGAGTTTTAGATAGAATTGATGCTGTTATCATTGCAGCATTTGCAATGGCAACTTTAGTATGATCGTACTTGGAAGCACGGGAAGTATAGGAGTTAATACTCTTTTTATTGCTCAAGAAAAAAACATAAACATAGAAGCCTTATCTTGTGGTAAAAATATCAAGCTTTTAAATGAGCAAATAGCTCTTTTTAAGCCTAAATTTGTATGTATACAAGATGAAAAAGATAAAACCTTAGTTGATCATGATAGGATTTTTTGTGGTCAAGAGGGTTTAAAAGCGATGATAGCTGAGTGCAAAAGTTCTTTAGTGGTAAATGCTATAGTAGGTTTTGCAGGCTTAAGTTCAAGTCTTATGGTGCAAAAGCTTGGTAAAATTTTAGCCTTGGCAAACAAAGAAAGCTTAGTAGTAGCAGGGAAATTTTTTGACACTTCTAAGATTAAAGCCATAGATAGCGAACATGCAGCACTAAAGTGCTTGATAGATAAAAGAAAAGATATTAAAAAACTTTTTATCACAGCAAGTGGCGGGGCCTTTTATAATTATAAAATCAAAGATTTAAAAAATGTCAGTGTAAAAGAAGCTCTTAAGCATCCTAACTGGAGCATGGGAGCTAAGATCACCATAGATAGTGCTAGCATGTGTAATAAACTTTTTGAAATTATCGAAGCTTATCATCTTTATGGTATTAAACAAATAGATGCTTTGATAGAAAGAAAGTCTTTAGTGCATGCTTTATGTGAATTTAAAGATGGTGGTATGAGTGCATATTTTTCTCATGCAAATATGCGTTTGTCTATAGCTCAAGCTATTTTAGATGAGCATGAACAAAGCTTTATAGAAAATTTGGATTTGTTAGCTATGCCAAGTTTAAAATTTGAAAAAATTAGTTTAAAAAAATATCCTATATTTTCACTTAAAGATGAGCTTTTGAAAAAGCCTGACTTGGGTGTGATTATAAATAGTGCAAATGAATATATGGTGTATCAATTTTTAGCCCAAAAAGCGCAGTTTTTAGACATAGCCAAGGGTATTTTTAAAGCATTGGATTATTTTGGTGTGCCAAAGATTAACCAAATTGAAGATGTTTTTGAGTATGATAAGCAAGTTAGGCTTTATTTAGATAAGGAAATGAAGTGAGATATTTTTTAAGTATTTTGATTTTTATAAATGTGGTTTTTGCTTTAGAGTTTAGCGTTAAAGAAAATGGAAAAAGTTTAGATGATAATAATACGGTTTTAATCCTTGGAGGTATACAAGGAGACGAGCCAGGTGGGTTTCATGCTGCTAGTTTGCTTTTGAGTGATTATAATATCACTAAAGGTAAAATTATTGTCGCACCAAATTTAGCTTTTGAAAGTATTATTGCTAGAAATAGAGGAAATTTTGGAGATTTAAATAGAAAATTTGCCCATATAGATGAAAACGATCCTGATTTTCACACTATAGAGCGCATAAAAAAGCTTATTTTGGAACCTGAGGTAAATATGGTTATAAATTTGCACGATGGAAGTGGATTTTATAGACCTCAATATGAAAGCAAAGATAAAAATCCAAATCGCTGGGGCAATACTAGTATTATTGATCAAAGTGAGGTAAATTCTACTAAATATGCAGATTTGGAAAATATTGCTAAAGAGGCAGTGGAAAATATCAATAAAGCTTTGGTTAAAGAAGAACATCAATATCATTTAAAAAATACCAAAACCCAAGAAAGCAATGATAAAGATATGCTAAAGGCTTTAACTTATTTTGTGGTGTCAAATCACAAAGCAGCCTTTGCTAATGAAGCGAGCAAAAATTTACCAACGCATTTAAGAGTATATTATCATCTTTTGGCGGTGGAGTATTATCTAAAAAAGGCAAATATAGAATTTCAAAGAACTTTCGATTTAACTCCAAATGGAGTTTATAGAGCTATTGAAAAGCCTTTAGAGGTAAAACTTTTTAATGATAAAATTTTACTTTATCTTGATAAACCTGCTAGTGCTATAAATTTTTTACCTTTTCCTATTAATCAAGCTTTAAATTATGAAGCAAGTAATGAGATTACTGCAGTAATTTCCAATGCTAACTCATATTCAATCAATTATGGCAATCGCTTGCAAACAAGATTGTATCCTGAATATTTTGAATTTTCAAATGCTCTAGATAGTGTTGAAGTGATAGTAGATGGAAAAAATATACAAACAAATTTTGCTCAAAAAATTATGGTAAAAGATAATTTTAAAATACCTTCTATAGCAGGTGTAAGAGTTAATGTTATAGGTTTTGATAGGGGTGTTGATGAAAGTGATATTGTTATAAGCAAAAACCAAATGCAAAGCCGTTATTCTTTGGATAAAAAAAGAAAAATTTACAGAGTAGAATTTTATGAGCTAAAGAATGCAAATTTAGCCGATCAAGTTTTAGAAAGAAAGACTAATTTTAAAGAAATTAAAAAAGCAAATATACCTGCAAAAGCCATAGAAAAAGCAGAACAAAAAGACAAATTTATCGGTATGATTTTAGTGGAATTTCAATGAGAGATTTGATTCTTGCCATAGAAAGCTCTTGTGATGATAGTTCTATTGCTATCATTAATAAAAATAGCTTTGAGTGTATCTTTCATACAAAAATTTCTCAAGAAAATGCCCATAGTGCTTATGGAGGGGTGGTGCCCGAGCTTGCCGCAAGATTACATAGTGAAGCTTTACCTAAGATTTTAAAAAGATGCCAAAAATACTTTGATAAACTTTGCGCCATAGCAGTTACAAATGAACCTGGCCTTAGTGTGAGTTTGATAGGTGGAGTAGCTATGGCTAAAATGCTTGCTATTAGTTTAAATTTACCGCTCATTGCGATTAATCATCTAAAAGGGCATATTTATTCTATGTTTTTAGATAAAAAAGCTAATTTTGATATGGGTGTGTTGCTTGTAAGTGGTGGGCATACTATGGTGCTTTTTATTAATGAGCAAGGTAAAATCACAGAATTAGCAAGAACAACCGATGATAGCTTTGGAGAAAGCTTTGATAAAGTAGCAAAAATGATGGATCTTGGCTATCCTGGCGGAGCTATCATAGAAAATTTAGCTAAAAATGTAGAAGAAAGTGATTTAGAATTTAGCATACCCTTGCTTCATTCTAAAGATTTAGCTTATAGTTTTTCAGGACTTAAAAACCAAGTGCGTTTGGAAATTTTAAGAGAAGAATTAAGCTTGGAGCGTAAAAGTAAAATTGCCTTTGCATTTCAAAAAGCAGCCATAGCTCATATTTTAAACAAGTTAGAAAAAATTTTTAAAGAGTATAAATTTAAACGCTTTGGTATAGTAGGCGGAGCTAGTGCAAATTTAAGCTTAAGAAGTCAAATAGAGCATTTATGTCAAAGTTATCATTGTGAGCTTTTGCTAGCTCCGCTTGAGTATTGTTCGGATAATGCTTTGATGATAGCAAGGGCAGCTTGCGAGGCTTATGAGCGTAAAGAATTTGTAAATATAGAAGATGATCTTATAAAGCCTAAGGTAAAAAACTTACAAGGCATATTATGAAAAAAGCTTTTACTATTATAGAGCTTGTGTTTGTAGTAATTATACTTGGAGTTTTAGCTGCGGTTGCTCTGCCAAAATTTAGCACAAGTAAAGATGAGGCAAGTGTGGTTCAAGCTTTGGGAAATTTAAAAATTTTTATTAATGATATAAGTGCTTATATATTAAAAAATGAAAGTCTTTCAAATATAGCTTTAATGAGCAATGTAGCAAATATAAAAAATGAAGATTTATCAACTTTGCAAAATTCCACCAAAGAGCTTGATTTTAGTGTGGGAAATGATGAGCAGTGTTTTAAAGTGCTTTTTGTAGATAAAGAAAGTGTTTTGCTTTTAGCGCTTATGGTAGATAATGCTCAAAAAAGCAAAGCCCAAAATATAGCAGATTTAAAAAATCAAGCTTTGAAAGATCCTAAAAATCAAAGTATAAAAACTCAACTAGATGAAGCTTTAAATGCTTTTAGCCAAAGTGAATTTGCAAGCACTTCAAAATCCAAAGCTTGTCAAGGTCTAATCCACTCTAAAGCTTTTAAAGATTTAGCTACTAGAGTGTATTTTCTAAGTGGTAGTTAAAAATACACCCCTCCACTTAAATACAATTTCATTCTATGTTCATCATCATATTTATACTGATGAACTGCTCTTGCTGCATCAAGCTTTATATAATACTCATTAGCTTTATTATAAAGTATTTGTAAGCCTACTGCATCTAAAAAATGCTCATCTGTTAATCTATCCCCTGAAGCTTTTTCATACCAAGCATAACCTATATCATAAAAAGGAGTAAAATAAAAATTAGTATTTGGTATATTTATTCTTATACCAAAGTTAGCTACTATGGTATTATCTCCATCTCCTTCTCCATTATCATAAGCTCTTACTCCATAAGCTCCACCTAAAGATGAACTCTCAGAAGAATCTAATTCAAAATTTCCTAATACCTTTTGATAGTTTATATTTAAAGTATGAGTAATATACTCATTAATACTATAATAATTATTCAAACTAGCATTGAGTTTTCTAAACCAACCCATGCCATTACTATTATTTTTATAATTAGTGCCTAAAAAATTAACCCCATCGTCATAGACCTTGCCTAGGTTGATTTTGGTACTATAAATAAAAGTGTTATGAAAATTTCTAAATAAACCTTCTAAACCCATACTACCTACATTAGAATGCTTATTAAAAGTTAAAAATCCAGCACTTGTATCACTAAGTATTTTATGATAAATACTAGAAGTAAAGTATAAAGATGAATTAGTATTAATCCACACAGGATAAGAAAAGTCTATACCGAAATTTCTAGAAGTACCATAAAATCCGGCATTTTCATAATCTTCTCCCAAGGAATAATTTCCTTTTGATACACTTGGAGTAATTTTTAAATTTCCTAAAAAGAAAGTATAACTAGCTCCATAGTTGATTTGTTTTTCATTGCTTGATTGTAAGTAAAAATTATAATAATCTCCCATATTAAATATAGAATTAAATCCCATGCTGATGCCTATTCTATATTTGCCAGAACTTTCAATACCATAATTATCAGCATATAATAATACATTGGCCTTAGTATCAGGAACTACTTCTATAACTACATCAGTTTCTCCTACATTCTCTCCTGCTTGTAAGCCTGCTAGGGTTTGTACTCCATACATTTCATTGACTTTATATGCGCTATCTTCTATTAATTTAGTGGAGATAATTCTACCTTTAAGTTTTTTATCTAATTTATCTTTTATGAAATGATCTTTGATCGAGGTTTTGTTTTCTATTATGTGTTTTCCAAATACTCCTAAAGCAATGTTTAGTTCTATATTGCCATCTTCAAAATTTTGTTTTGGAATAAACACTGTTGCGGCAGGATAGCCATTAACTTGGAAATAATAAGCAACAATATTTGATACATCTTGCAAATCTTGGATATTAAATTTTTTCTGTTCATAATTTAATATGAGATTATGTAATTCCTCTTCTTCAATTCCTAAATTTTCAAAATCAATTCCTTTGTTTGTGATGTGAAAATTATAGTGAGTAAGTATTTCTTTTTCATAATGTTCTTGGTGTGTATTTATGATTTCTCTAGCATCTTGAAATTTTTCATAATTTTGTTCGGTTTTTAAATTTTCTTTTAAAGCTTTGTTTTGTGGTATATTTCTATCAGGAGATAATTCTATTATTTTTATATTGTCATTTGTAGCTCGTAAAGCACATGTTAAAATTAAGGTGCAAACAATAATCTTATGCATTTAACTTTCTTTAATTAGCACATGGGTTCATAGCTTTAAACCCATCGCTTACAATACAAGTTTTTTTACGAGCTTCTATATCAAGTTCCCCAATTTCTTTGATTATTATTTCATCTTTAACTAAATCATCTCCTAAAGAATTAAATAAAAATAAATTAGCAATATTGTCATTAATCATTGCAGGATAGTTTTGATTATTGTTTAGACTTGATTTTGCTTGATTGTTTTCTAGTGTAGGAATGCTAGGAATACTAGGTGTTAGATCGGTCCAAGGTAAATCAGGTTCAATAGGAATGCTAGGTGTTAGATCAATGCTTTCTAAAATAGGTTTATATAAGTCATATTGATAATCTCCCATTATTAAAAAACTACCTTTATTGTGTTGATATTCTATTTTATTTTTAATTTCTGCTAATCCTAATTTGGAAGCTATTGTTTCTTGTTGTTTTTCTAGCATATTGATATTTTTAAGTAATTGAGCTAGCTTATTAGGATCTAGTGAAGAATTGTTTTTTATATAGTCATTATAAGATTTTTCTGCTATTTGAAGTTGTAATTTTATATTTTCCAATTCTTTTAGAAGTTGTTGTGAATTTAAAACTATATCTTTTAATTCTCCTTTTAGAATTTCTAATATACTTATTTTTTTCTCAATTGTTTTGTCTATATTTGATTTTATATTGTTTTGATAAAAATCTTTTACACCTTCTTCAAATTTATCATTATTTGCATTATTTAATCCGTTGTTTTGATAAGCCATTATAAAATCTAAACTTTGAACTATCTTCAAGGCTTGTGATTTATTATTTGCTGTATCTTTGATGAAGTATTTTGCCACAAAATCTACTTTTTCATCTTCTGTCATTAGATTATAATCTTTTTCTGCTAACATATCCAATAAAACATCAATATATATTTTATAATGCTGATTGATAAGATCTGCTAGAATTTCATTTTTGATGACATCTTCATATAAATCATCTTTACCAAGGATGGCTTCTTCTTGTATGATATTGTCTATATTTGGGTAATTAATTTCTATTTTATTTGAAAAATCTGGTTTTTTTGGTAGTTCTATAATAGGTCTTGCTATTGTATTATCTTTACTTAAAAAATCTTCAAATTTTAAATTTTTATTATCATCATTATAGGTATGAATATTAATTTTCATATCTTTCCATAATTTTAAGTCGCTAAAAACATCATTAAAATCATTTTCATGATGATAAATATGTATATTCTTAAAAGCTAAATTTACATTTTTATCGTTATAGGCACTAATAAATTTTCCACTTAAATTTTTACCATCACTTGCAAAAGATTGTATTTGGGAGTCATTTTCAAAAAATAAATATATATTTTTAAAATCTAAATTAAATTTTTGAAACATTGAACGCCCTTCAATATATCCGATAAACCCAGCAGCATTGGCAAAGTCTTTTTGTCCATAAGCTTGTATATTTTTTATATCATATATGCTTATGTTAGAAAAACTTCCTTTACCTTCTTTTTGAATCCATCCTGCAAAACCTCCAACATTCACCATTCCACTTTTGTCTTTTTCAATCTTGCCTGAAATAGTGTCAATATTTTTTATTGTGATATTTGAAAGAGATAAATTATCACTTCTATATCCTTCTATTTTTCCTGCAAAGCCACCGCTTGCAGCACGAGTGCCTTCCATGGAGTTATTATTAATGCTTTCTATTTTTTCAGCTTCTATGCTAATATTATCAAAAACACCTCCATTAGCAAAACCTACAAACCCGCCAGCATAAGCATTTCCTGTATCAAAAAAATCTTCTTCCAACGAGCCATCTTTGTTATCTTGACTAATGCTTTTTACATTTTTAACACGCACATTGATGTTTTTAAAATAAGTATCACCAGAATCAATACTTCCTACAAATCCACCAGCATAAGTATGGCGTAAAGTAGTAAAAGTGGAGGTTATGTTGTTTATATCTAAATTTATATTTTCAAGATCAGCATAGCCTATATTACCTGAAAAACCACCTGTAACAAAACCTCCATTAATTTCATCAATTTGTCTTATATCGATATTGCTAAATTTTCCTCCCCATACTTCTCCGGCAAAACCACCTGTATATGTTGCTTTTGTTGTTTTATCATTAATAATTTTATTTATTTGTGATATGTTTATATTTTCAAATTTTCCATTGTTAATTCCACCTACAAAACCTCCAATATGTGATCTATTTTCAAGGCTAATACCGCTGATTTCTCCTATTGATTTTATATCAATCTTGTTAAAGTTAGCACCATTAACATATCCTATAAAACCTCCTGCGTAGAGGTTGTTTTTATTTTGTGTAGAGATTTTAGAGATATTTTTTAACTCTATATTTTCAAATTTACTGCCACCACTTGCATGTCCTACAAAACCTCCAGTATACATTGAGTTTGATAGAATAGAATTATCGTCATAATCAATTATTATATTTTTAAATTCAGAACCATTAGCATTTCCAAATATACCAACATATCTTAAAGAATCTGATAACACATTTGTATCTATGAATATATTTTTTAAAGCAAAATTTTGTCCGTCAAAAATTTTATTATAAAAGCTATTATCTTCTATAATTTCCCAATTATCATTGTAAATAGGATCTTTATATCCTACTATCATATTGGTGCAACCATATCCTTCTATACAGTAATTTGCATAGTTTTTTCTTTTAAAATCTATATCATTTGTTAGTCTGTATTCAACAGCTGTATTTCTAAAATCTTTTTTATTTTCATTCCAACCTTTGGCAAAATGCCACCAATCAACATCTGAAGATATTCCTACAAAATCATATATGTTAAAAGAGTTATTATTATGTTTTATATTTTGAAAATCAGCTTGTTTAAGTTTATCAAAAACTGCAAAAGAATTAGGATCGTAGTAATATCCACTAGCATTTAAATATATAGAACCTCTTTCTTTAGCGCTTACTTCTAATTTTGATAAAGAATTTGCGTTTATATTTGATGTATCAATGTCTATTTCGTTTCCTATAAGTTTGATGTTTTTTGAGTTGATTTTAGTTAATAAATCATTTGAATTTTTAATATTTGAATTTAATAAAATTTTATTTCCTATAAAGACAACTTCTTCAGCGTTAATATTTCCCATATTAACTACATTGCCATTGTTTTTATCTAATTTTATAATGGGTGATTGTATGGTGTTTGTTTTTCCATTTGCAAATTTTTGTATTTCATCAGAACTTATTGATGAGGTTGAAGCCACAAAGCGATTAGCATTGATAGTTCCTGTTTTAGTTATGATTACTCCATTAGGATTGATTAAAAAGACATTATTGCCACTTGCATTTAATAAACCTTCTATGGTGGATTTACTTGTACCATGAGCAATGTTTAGGTAGTTTTTGTTAGAGCCATTAAAATTTACACTTTCATTTTTGCCTATGCTAAATCCCCCCCCCCATTGTATTACAGAATTTTGCCCATTTCCGTGGATATTCATATGATTATCATTTATGCTAATAGAACCACTAGTTCCATGTGTAAATTTACCACCACTAGGTAGCGCTAGACTTTGATCAAATAAGATAGAAATAACAATACCAGATAAAAGAATATGGTTAGAAAAACTAGACATCAGCTATCCTTAAATAATTATTAATATCAATATGTAATTTTTAAATATATTATAACAAAATTTATTTATAGTTAAATAAAAATAAATAAACATAAACAATATAAATAATTTATTATGCATATTTTTGTTATATAATTTGCTTTTAGAGTTAAGGTTTAGATTAAATGAAATTTTTAGTTTTTTTATTTAAAGAAAGCAAATTAAAAATCATTCTTTTTTTGCTTTTTAGTATTTTTACGAGTATATTAGGTGTATTGACTTTAGTTTTTATCAATGAATTTTTATTAAAAGCTAATCTTGAAAACTCAAATATTATCGTGTATTTTGTGCTTTTGTTGCTTGTATTTTTTGCGAGTTCTTCTTTTGTAGAAATTGCTTTAAACTCGTTTGGACAAAGTTTTATTTTTAAAATGCAAAGAAGGGTTGTAAAGCAAATTTTAGATACAAGTGTTTTGAGTATTTTAAATACTACTAAAGCAAAGATTTTGGCTTCTTTGAATAATGATGTGCGTAGTATTTCTTTTGGACTTTTAAGACTTCCTGAATTCATACAATCAAGTGTTTTGATTATTTGTGTAAGTGCTTATATAGCTTATCTTTCTTTAGAAATTTTCTTTTTGTGTTTTGTGTGGATAGTGTGCGTTTTTTTGGTGGATAATTTTTTAATGAGTAAGGTGTATTTTTATTTTAAAAATGCTAGGGAAAATGATGATGCTTTGCAAAAAAACTATCAAAATATTTTACAAGGGCATAAAGAATTAACCTTAAATCCTTTAAGGGCAAAGTATTATTATGAAAACGAGTTTGAAAAAAATGCTCTAAAAAAGAAAAAAAGCTCCACTATAGGAAATATCTTACATATCTTATCTAATAATTGGAGTAATAGTGCCATGCTAGCTTTAGTAGGAGTGGAGTTTTATATAGCTTTAAGCTATGAACTTGCTAGTTTGCAAAGTGCTACTACTATTGCTTTAAGCGTGCTTTTTTTAAGATCACCACTTGGAGCTATGATAGGAAGTTTTCCTACGCTTATGATGGCAAAAATCGCTTTAGATAAAATTTCAAATTTAAATTTAGAAAATTATTCTCATGAGTTTAAATTCAGTCAAAATAAAAAAACTTGGCAAAAACTTTGTTTTAAAGATGTATCTTTTTCTTATAATGAAAATTTTGCACTAAAACCTGTAAATTTTGAGCTTAAAAAGGGCGAATGCGTATTTTTAATAGGTAAAAATGGTAGTGGTAAATCTACTTTTTCTATGATTTTAGCAGGACTTTTTATAGACTTTAAAGGGGATATTTTTTTAGATGATGAAAAAGTAACTTCAGAAAATATTTATGAATATAGAAGTTTAATTAGTGCGATTTTTAGTGATTTTCATTTATTTGAGCATGTTTTAGAAGATGAGAAATTTAGCAAAGAAGACTTGGTATACTGGCTTGAAATTTTAGAACTAAATGAAAAAGTAGAGCTTGTGGAAAATACTTTTAGCACTATAAAGCTCTCGGCTGGACAAAAAAAGCGCCTTGCTATGCTTAATGCTTTACTTGAAAAAAGAGATATTTTAATCTTAGATGAGTGGGCAGCTGATCAAGATCCTATGTTTAGAAAGTTTTTTTATACTAAGCTTTTGCCACTTTTAAAGCAAAAAGGTATTACAATATTTGCTATAACACATGATGAAGTATATTTTGACATGGCTGATAGAATTTTACTCGCACAAAATGGTCAAATTTGTGAATTAAAAGGCGATATTAAAGAACTAGCAAAAAATGCAGTAGAAAAATTTTAAAGGATAAAAATGAAAAAATTATTTATTTTATGTTTATTTTTAGGAGTAAGTTTGATGGCAAAATCTTTTGAGCTTGTAAAAGAGCCTGTTCTAACTTCGCAAATGGTTGAAGGGATTTTGGATCTTGCAAAGAAAGAAGCAAGAAAAAATGGCTTTCATGTAAGTATTACCATAGTAGATAAATCTGGTCAAATTTTAGCAGTTTTAAGAGATGATAAAGCGGGTGTGCATACGATTAATGCTAGTTATAAAAAAGCCTACACAGCCACTTCGCAAAAAAGAGAAACAGCAGTTATTTTTAAAGGTGTAAAAGAGGGTAAAATACCTGAAGATATTCGTTATTTAGATGATAAGTTTTCTATTATGCCTGGTGGGGTACCGATTTTTATAGATGGAGTTGTTGTTGGTGGTATAGGTGTGGGTGGAGCACACTTAGATGAGGATGTAAAAATAGCAAAAGCGGGGATAGCGTTTTTAAAATAGGCTTTGAAAAATCAAAGCCTATTGTCACTTAGCTTTTGCATAAATTTCTTTTTCAATGTTTATGTAAAATTGTGCGATAGCTTTGTAAGCTTCTTCCCAAGCTTTTAGTGTAGTTTCATCTGCATTTAACACTACTTTAATAGCCTTTAAAAGACAAGCACCTACTATAGGGTAATGCTCCTCTTTGACATTTAATTTTGTATGAGTGATAGCTACTTTATCAACAAAGCTTCTCATATTTTCTAAATTTTCTACATTTTTTGCTGCCATTAAAATAGCCATTGCTAAAGCTTTTGGTTGCTCGCCTGAAGCTTGTTTTTCCATATTAAACATAGGTTTTACTTCAGGATATTCTTCAAACATGATTTTATAAAATTCTTTAGTTAAAACTTCGCCATTTTTTTGTAAAATTGGTACACAATCTTTGATGATTTGAATTTGCTCTTGTGTCATTTTATCTCCTTTGTATATTGTATTTTTGATGATTATATAAAAATAAGAGAAAAAATATCTTGATTTATGTTAATTTTGTATTATTTTAAATTGATTATGTATATCAATTTAAGTAAATATAAAGTGAATTATTAATATAATAATCCTTATCAATTTCAAAATTTAAAATTAAGGAAATTTATAAAATGAAAGCAAAAGTAGTTTTACTATCTTTACTAGCTGCTATGAGCTTAAGTGCTCAAGAGCTTACGATTTATTCTCATCGTCATTATGATTCTGATAAAGGAATTTTCAAATTATTTCAAGAAAAAACAGGCATTAGTGTAAATGTGGTGCAAGCTAAGGCTAATGAGCTTGCTAAAAGATTAGAAGTTGAAGGTAAAAATTCAAAAGCAGATTTATTTATGACTGCTGATGCGGGAAATTTAGAACAAGTTCGCACAAATAATCTTTTTGTTTCAGTTAGCTCGCCTGAGCTAGAAAAACTTTCTCCAAAAGAGCTAAGAGGCAAAAATAACGAATGGTATGCTTTTACAACAAGAGCAAGAATCATCATCGCTTCTAAAGATAGAATTAAAGATGGAGAGATTAAAACTTATGAAGATTTAACTGATCCTAAATTTAAAGGTAAGGTTTTAGTAAGAAGTTCAAATAATGTTTATAATATTTCTTTGTTAAGTGCTATGATTGATACTTTGGGCAAAGAAAAAGCAAAAGAATGGGCACAAGGCATAACAAATAATCTTGCACGCACTCCAAAAGGTGGGGATCGTGATCAAATTCGTGCAATCTATGCAAAAGAAGGCGATGTGGCTATATCAAATAGTTATTATCTAGGACATTTAGCAAATTCAAAAAATCCTAAAGATGTTGAAGCTGCAAATTCAGTAAAAGTGATTTTTCCAAACCAAGATGATAGAGGAACACATATCAATGTAAGCGGTATAGGTGTTTTAAAAACTTCTAAAAATAAAGAAGCTGCGGTTAAATTTATCGAGTTTATGCTTTCAAAAGAAGCACAAGAAATTTTAACAAACCAAAATTATGAATATCCAGTAAATAAAGAAGTAAAACCTGCTAAAATTTTACAATCTTGGGGCGAGTTTAAAGTAGAAAAGCCAAATTTTGAAGCTTATTGGGGTAATGCTAAAGAAGCTTTAATGATTTTTGATGAAGTTCAATGGAAATAATTAAGGAAAAATAAAATTTGAAATTTTTAAGTCTAAGGTGGTCTTTTGCCACCTTTTTTTTCTGTAGTTTAATCATACTGCCTATACTTGCTATTATCTTACACCTTCCTTTTATAGATATTAACACCTTAAAACATTTGAGTAAAAATGTCTTGCCACGATATATTTTTGGTAGTGCTTTTATATTGTTTGGTACTTTAGTGTTGTGTTTGATTATAGGATTAATTAGTGCTTATTTGATAGCTTTTTATAAATTTTTTGGCTCGAAATTTTTTGAATGGTTTTTGATTTTACCTTTGGCTATACCTTCTTATGTAATGGGTTTTGTTTGGATTGATTTGTTTGAATTTCAAGGCTTAATTCCCACGCTTTTAGGTGTTGATAGGCGTATAGATATCATGAATGCATATGGCGTGATTGTGATTTTATCTTTTGCTCTTTATCCTTATGTGTATTTTTTTGCTAAAAATACCTTTGCTTATGGACTTGGAAATATCATTTTAAGTGCCAAAACACTTAAGGCTTCTAATTTAAAAACATTTTTTAAAGTGATTTTACCATTTTGTCGTGTGGGTATAGTGGGTGCTTTGCTGTTGGTGGCTATGGAGGTTTTGAGTGATTATGGCTTGGTGGCGTATTTTGGCGTAGATACTTTTAGTGCAGGAATTTTTAGAACATGGGGAAGTGGTGGCGATGAAGTCAGTGCTGTGGCTTTAAGCGTGGCTTTACTTGTGTTTATCGCGCTTTTAATGCTTTTAGAAAAAATTCAAAGAGGTAAAAAAGGCTTTAATCAAAATGTGTTTTTGCCTACTCCAAAAGATGAGTTAAAAGGCTTAAAGGCATTTTTAGCCTTTTTATGGTGCTTTTTAGTGGTATTTTTAGCCTTTGTCGTGCCTATTATGTGGCTTGTTTATTGGGCTGGGTTTGATTTTATGCAAAATTTAAGCAATATCTTAACACCTGCATTTTATAGTCTTAGTGTGGCTTTGGTGAGTTCTTTTGCTATTGTGGGAGTGGCATTTTATTTATGTTTTATAGTGCGTTTAAATGATACAAAAGCTTCTAAAATCATCCTTTGGCTTACGACTTTGGGGTATTCTTTACCTGGAGCTGTGGTAGCTGTGGGAATTTTAGTGATTTTGGGTGTGTTAAATTATATTTTTGATCTTTTATCTTTTGAATATGCCATAGGTGGTGGATTTTTGGTGTTATTTTTTGGGTATTTTGTGAGGTTTTTAGCTTCAGGGATTTTTGCAACTCAATCAGGCTATGAGAGAATTTCTAAAAATATAGACTATGCAAATTTAACCTTAAAATCAAAACCATTTAAAATTTTCACTCAAATTCATTTTCCTTTGATGAAGCATTATTTAGCTTTAGCTGTGGTGATTATTTGTGTGGATATTTTAAAAGAATTGCCTATTTCGACTATACTTTCACCTTCAGGTTTTCAAACGCTTTCATCGCTTGTATTTGCTTATAGCGAAAATGAGTTAATTTACAATGTTTCTTTGCCATCTTTGATTATAGTGTTATTTGGGATTATCCCTACATTTTTAATGCATTATTTGCAAAATAAAAACAACCAAAAAGGACAATAATGGAAATCTTAAAAATTGACAATCTTTACAAATCTTTTGGAAAAATAGAGGTCTTAAAGGGAATTTCTTTGAGCTTAAAAGAAGGCGAGATTGTCAGTATTTTGGGAGAAAGTGGCTGTGGTAAGAGTTCTTTGCTTGGTTGTATAGCGGGTTTTTTTGAAATCAATGATGGTAGTATTTATATAGGGGATAAACTAGTTGCTTCTAAGAGTATGTATTTAGCCCCACAAGAGCGTGATGTGGGGGTTTTGTTTCAAGATTATGCTTTGTTTCCGCACTTAAATGTAGAAGAAAATATATGCTTTGGTATAAGCTCTTTAGGTAAAAACGAGCAAAAACAAAGGCTTGATGAGGTTTTGGAAATTTTAAATTTAAATACATTTTTAAAACGCTATCCAAATGAGCTAAGCGGTGGGCAAGCTCAAAGAGTAGCACTAGCAAGAACCATAGTCGCAAGGCCAAAAATTATACTTTTTGATGAACCTTTTTCAAATTTAAATCACACTTTAAGCGTTAAAATGCGCAAAGAAATCAAAAATATTTTAAAAGAGCATAAGCTTAGTGCTATTTTTGTTACGCATGATAAAGACGATGCTTTTTATTTATCAGACAATATCGCTTTGATTAAGGATGGAAAAATTTTAGACTATGGAAGTGCTAAAGAGCTTTTTTATAAGCCTAAAAATATAGATAGTGCTTGTTTTTTGGGCGAAGCATTTTTTATAGATCCAAATACAATTTTAGATGAGAATTTTAAAGCATATTTACAAAGTAAAAATGGCATTTTACGCCCTAATGATATACAAATTTCAACCTCACAAACTCCTTTAAAGGCTAGCGTTTTAGAATGTGTGTTTTATGGGGATTTTTATGAGCTAGGCGTGAGTTTGGAAGGACATATTTTTAGCATTTATCATCATAAAGAGCTTAGTAAAAATGATGAGGTTTATCTTAAGTTAAGTGATATAGAAAGTTTTTAATTTGCTAAAATTATAATGAGTATGCGAAAATAAAAGTTCTAGTAATTGGAATAATATCAAATTATATTTGCTATTTTATAATGTTTCCATTAGTATCTACAAAGCCCCATTTTCCATTTAGCTGAACTATTGCGGCTTTATTATAAAAACTCTCTACTTCATCAAATATAGGGTTTATAACAATATTTCCACTTTTGTCTATAAACCCAAATTTTTCGTTTAATTTTATCTTTGCGAGGCCTTCGCTAAAACTCTCTACTTCATCAAATATAGGATTTATAACAATTTCCCCTTTATTGTTTATAAACCCCCATTTTTCATTTAGTTTTATATCTGCAAGTCCTTCGTTAAAATTTCCCGCATAATCAAATTTAGGTTTTATTATAAATTCTCCATTTGTGTCAATAAAGCCCCATTTGTCGTTTATTAAAACCGATATCAAATTTTCGTAAAAACCATTCGTATCGTCAAATTTTGGTTCAGTTATAATTTTTCCGTTTTTGTCAGCGAAACCGTACTTATTACCTATTTGAATAGTTATAAAATTTTCATTAAGGTGACTAATATAGTCATATATTGGGTTTATTATAAAATCTCCATTTTTATTTATTAAGCCCCACTTGCCATTGAGTTTTACTGTTGCTATATCATTGTGAAAAAATAAAACTTCATCAAAAATCGGCCACATCATTTTTTTACCATTTATATTTACAAAACCTTGGTTGTTGTTTAATTTAATCATGGTAGAACCTCGTATTTATGTTGATGATAAGTTTTAAAGATTATTTTACAATAAAATATCAAATCACAATATCAAAATAAAATTTGCTAAAGATTATAAAATAAAGTAAAATCACAGCAAAAAAAGGAAATAAATGATTAGTGTAGAATTGATAGAGCATATTTTTAAAGCTGCTTCTATATCAAGGTGGAATGATTATCCTAGAATGACAAATTTAGTTGAGCTTGATAAGCAAGCGCATAAATTCATCATTGCTTATTTCATTGCTAAAATGGAAAAAGATGTCAATATGCGCTTTATCATAGAAGCGGGGATTTTTGAGTTTTTAAGTAGGGTGGTAGTGACTGATATACGCCCTGATGTGTATCATGAGATAACGCGTGCAAAAAATGAGCAAGTAAGTGCTTGGGTGTTAAGTAAAATCGCACCAATGATTCAAGATATTGAAAATGGTGAGTTTTTAAAACGCTATGAGCTTTTTTTGCAAGGTAAAGATTGTGCAAAAGAAAGGCTTGTTTTAAAAGCTGCTTCGTATTTTGCGACAAGGTGGGAGTTTAATATAGTTTATCAAACTAGTTCATTTTTAAGTGATATTGATGAGATTAAGGCTAAGGTTGAAGAGGAATTAGAAGATTATTATGAGTTAATTGGCGCAAGAAAAATAGCCCTTAATCGAAAAATTTCTAAAATAATCGATCTAAGCGGACGCTTGCGTTTTCAAAAAAGATGGGCACAAACTCCAAGGATTCCAGAAACTGCGGTTTTAGGACATATGCTTGTGGTAGCTATTTTGTCTTATTTTTATTCTTTAGAAGTAAAAGCATGCGATGGTAGGATAGAAAGCAATTTTTATTGTGCTTTGTTTCATGATTTGCCTGAAAGTTTAACTAGAGATATCATCTCTCCGGTAAAATATGGCATAGATGGTTTAAATGAAATCATCAATGAGTATGAAATGAAGCTTATTAATGAGAAAATTTTACCTTTTATACCACTATCTTTTAGAGAAGAATTTAGTTATATACTTGGTATTAGAGAAGGACAAAATGAAGAAAGTGCCTTTGTAAAAAATGAATTTGAAAATCGTATTTTTAATAACAAGCCAAGTGTTTATAGCGGTAGTTTGGATGCGGTCAATGAGGATCGTTTTAAGGCTATTGATGGAAAGGCTTTGAAGTATTGTGATAAGCTAGCAGCTTTTATAGAAGCGGCTTTATCGATTAGCTATGGAGTAAAGTCTAAAGAGCTTGAAAGCGGTTTTGTGGGAATGTATGAATATTTTAAAACAAATCCGACTATTAATGGGGTAAATTTCTTTAGAATTTGTGAGGATATTAAAGGATATTTTAAACTTTAAAAACCCTCTCCCAGATGACTGCGGCACACACTAAGTCTAAGTGCTCTGCTGTGTTCCCACCCTGAAGCGGTGCTTAAAAATAGCATTGCACAGGTCTAAGAGAAGGCAGTTGAAATAATATCTTAAAATATCTTAAAAAACATTGAGGTGAAGCATGTTGAGTATATTTGCAAATTTTTTATCTAAATTTAGAGAATTTTTTGTTCCTAGTCATCTGTCTTTAGAATTTAGAGCAAAATCTTTTGCGGCTATTATTGTGGCAAATAAAAATATAAAAGCAGAAATTTGGCAAGTTTTAGCTGATATTGCTAGTGAAATTTATCCAAAAGATAAAAGCAGGCAAGCAATTTTGGTGCAAACTTCTAAAGAATATGTAGATAGAGTTTTAAAAAGTGAGCTTAGTTTGGATACTTTACTTAAAAATATTGCTTTGCTTTTGAAAAAAAATCCAAGATATATACAAAAGATAAAATTTGATAAACTTGAGCGTTTAATAGATAAAAATGAAGAAGAATCTTTGGTTCAGCTTAGGGTGTATGAATTTTTTGAGCAAGAGGTAAAATATATCTTAGAGCAAAAAAATATAAATAAAACATGAAAAGCTAAAATTAGCGTTTCATGTTGATTGCTTTTTGTATCATTTGATCGGCTGTTGTGATACTTTTACTACTTGAATCATAAGCTTTTTGTAGAGTGATTAAGTTAGTAAAAGCTACCGATAAATCTACATTAGATTGCTCTAAATAAGAACCTTTAAAAGTTGCTGTGCTGAAATTTCCATTAGCATCAAGTAAAAAAGTTGGATTACCGCTATTTCCTGTTTGCCCATAAAGATTTTCCCCTAGCTTTTCCAAGCCTTGTTCGTTTGTAAAATTAAACAAAGCAAGTTTTGCCATAGCTATTTGATCTCCATTGGTAAAAGTGGCGATGATAGTACCATCTGTGTTAATAGAATAATTATTTAAAAACCCCTCGCCCTTACCATCTGTTTGTGTATGCACTGAAGGTTGTTTGTTTTGTAAAGCATGAAGCCCATCATAGCCTGAATTTGGTATATTTGGATCATAATAAGAACCAAGATTTATATTAACCCTTGTGCCATTATTATCTACTGAATTTAAGGTGTTAGATACTAAAGCTCCAGATTCGTTAAAAGTGATTAAACCTTCAGTTATTCCACCTATTTTATTGCCATCATTATCATACACTTGTGCAACGGCTTTGTATTCTAAATCTGTACCATTTTGCGGTAAAACTCTATCTAATTTAACTTTTACCCAACTAATAGATCCATCAGGATTTATTAATTTTGCAGAAAGTTCTGTGCTATCAGCTACTTCTTTTTCAACACTTAAGTGAGATGATTCTAATTTGGCTGTTTCTAAATCGACTTTATCTAGTTTTTGATTGTCGATACTAAAAGCTAAATTTTCATCTAAAGTAGCTTGTAATGTTTGACTAGCACCCTTTTCATCAGTGATTTTAAAATATATAGTATCGCCAGGTTTTATACCATAAATTTGTTCATCTTTTACACTACCTGAAATTTTTACACTACCATCTTCATTTTTACTAAATTCAAATTTAGAAGCATCTACATCTACATTTACTGCTTCTGTTTTGGTGCTTGTGTCTAAATTTCCACTCCAAGTTATATTTTGCGTTGGTTGAGGTGGTAAGTAAAGATTTTTAGGTACAGAAATAGGTCCTTGAGTATTAACTCCGCCCATTTGTAAATTCTGTCCAGGTGTTCCACTCCAAGCTGTAGTGACTTTTTGTCCCATAATCTGACCAAACATATTAGAAACTCTATCACTTAGTTGAATTTCTTGTAATGATGGATTCATAGTTCCAAGTACATAATTTCCATTTGAATCTACTAAAAATCCATTTGCATCAGGTTTAAAAGCACCATTTCTAGTATAATAAACCCCATTAGCATTACTTACACCAAAAAAGCCTTTTCCAGCAATTGCTACATCAAATTCATTATCGGTAGAAACTAACGGACCTTGTTCAAAAATATCATTAGTAGCTCCTGCTACACTACCATAACCAGTTTGACCTTTGTTATATGATTGTGTTGTTATGGTGCTATAAAATACATCTTTAAATGCCACATCAGAGTATTTAAAACCGACTGTATTGACATTGCTTATATTATGAGCGGTATTGTCTATACCATAACTTTGGGATTTTACTCCATTTACTCCATTGTAAAATGCTGTAAACATGATTTTATCCTGTAATCTCTTTAATATCTTCCCATTTAACCCAGCTACCGCCCATACCAACTAGAGCTTCACCTTCTTCAAATTTAACTCCAGTGATAGGATAAGCACCATAAGTTGAATTAACGGTTGTGCCATCTTCACCTATATAGCTTGCTCTTACATAGTATTTTCCAGATGGTACAGGACTTCCACTATCATCTGTTCTATCCCAAACGATTTGTTTCATACCAGCACTCATATCTTTAACACTCATTGTTCTTACAGGATCTCCTGCTTCATTATAAATAGTAAATGTTACAGGTGTGCTGTCTGATTTATAAGCTGAATCAATCTTTGCTGTTTTGATATCAACACTTGGGGTATGTCCTACTATTTTAAATGTTTGATCTTCTCCAACTACTGCTTGAACCGTTTCTTCTTGACCTTTGTCATCTTTTAATTTTATATGTATAGTTTCTCCAGGTTCAGCTATTTCTTTATCAACTTTACCTGTTATATCTAGTTTATCTTCGCCATTTTTCTTAAGTTCAAAACCTTCAATATCAATATCAGTCTTTTTACCTTTTTGTGGTTCTTGTGGTAAATACATATTAATTTGAAATTGTATATCATCATCTGCCACTACAAGGTAATTATCTTTAACTGTTGCAAGCTTTCCAACTGCAGCTAGTGCGCTCATACCTGTGCTTGCTGCAATAGAATTTTGTAGTTTTGTCATCGCAGTTACAAGTTGAGTCATGGTTTTATTAGTATTATCTTGCATTTCAAGTGCTGAAAGTTGTGCTGTTTGGGTAAGCATTTTTTCAGTATCCATAGGATCTGTTGGATCTTGATGTTGGAGTTCTATTAAAAGAAGCTTTAAAAACGCATCCTTGTCAAGTTCTGCCCCAGGGTTGTAAATCAACCCGCTATCACCTTCACCGGCTCTAGTACTTCCTTTGGCATTTGGCATATCTTTAGTATTAAGCGTTGCTAAAGGACCTTGAAGGGTTTGTGTGTTTATATTTGACATAAAAATCCTTTTTTATATATTTTTAAAGCTCAAAGCAAAAAATATTCCATTTAAAAATATTTTGCTAAAACCATTTCTAAGCTCGGTTTTTCTTGAATTTCTTTTTCAAAATTCACCTTATCTTCTTTACTATTGTTGTTTTTTTGTCTTTGCGGATTGCTTTGTTCTTTTCTTTCTTGATTACTAAAATTCATTTCTAAATTTGTAAATCCCATATTTACAAGAGCATTTTTAAATTCAGCTTGATGTTGTATGAAAAGATTTAAGGTATTTTGATTAGAGTTAAAGCTAATATTTAAATTTGAACCCCTTTGGACTAAAGTTACTTCTACTTCTCCAAGATTATGTGGATTAAGAGTTATACTAAAGCGAGTTATAGGTGCTTTGTAGCTTTCTAGTTTTTCTTTAAATTCTTGGGCAAAATCATTAAAAGTTTCTTTCATAGGAATATTTTGATTTTTTATAAAATTATTAGAAACCCTATTCATTTCCCTTACATAAGAATTTAAATTCTCTTCACTATGATCATTTTCATCTTTTGAAAACTCTTTTGTGTGTTTAAAAATATCACTAAAATTATCTATATTTTGATTATTTTTATCTATTTTTAAATGTTTATCTTGAGGGGCTAATAGATTTTCTAAGTTAATTTTTAAATCTTGATTTTGTATATTTTGAGTATTTTTTATATTTGTTAATTCAGTTTTTAAATCTTTTGAATTTTCTAAAACAGAACTTATTTTTTTACTAAAGCTATCTTCGCTAGTAGTTAGTTTTTCATTCTTTAATATTTCTTTAAAATCTAGCTTTTCTTTTTCTTTAATATCTTTTTTTAGGTTTGTGTTTTGAGTAAGATTAATTAACTCAATATCACTTAGTTTTTCATTGAATTTTGTTGTTGTATTTTGGATATTTTTTGCGTTTTTTATTTCTTTTTCATCTTGAATTTGAATTTTTTCTACTAATTTTTCTTTAAAATCTATGTTTTGAATGTTTTCTTTTGCTTGCGTTTTTATATCTTTTTTTGGAAGTTCTATATTTTTTAAAGCAGAAGAAAGCAAAGACACACCTTCATTTTCTTTACTTTTTATATTTTTGCTTGTATTTGGTTCTTCTTTTAAAAGCTTGGTAATTTTTTGATTGATTAAATCTTGAAAAACATTAGTATTATTATTTTGTTTTGGTATTTCAAAAAAACCTTTTTTATCAAGATTTGGAAAGGCTTCTTTTAAATCTTTAATTTGTTCAAATTTTATATTTTTGATGTTTAATCCAAGCTCTTTTGCCACATTAAAAAGCTCATTAATATTTTTTATATTTTTTAGCTTGTGTAGATTTTTTTCAAGAGCTAAAATAGCAGTATTATCCTGGACAAGTTTGTTTAGTTTTATATCCTTGCTATCGCTTTGTAAAACCTCCAATAAAGAAAGAATTTGCATAAAATTTGCACCCTCAAAAAGCTTCAAAGCATCTTTTTCATCCAGCGGTATTTTATCTTTGACATCATCTTTTAAAATTTTATCATTAACTTTATCATCTTTTTGTGGAGTCTTGAAATCTTTTGGTAAACTTCCATCTTTTTCATTTATTGCTTGCAATAAGGAATTTAAAAATTCCTCGCCATCACTTTGTGAGCTAGCGTTTTCTTTACTTGGGTTTTCATTTTGTGGAGTGATGCTTAGTAAGTTTAAAGCATCACTAGCTTGGATATTAGACATTAATTAACCTACTAAAAAATTATTTTTTGCTAAATTTGGAAATAAATTTTGTAATTGTGCTGCACAATCAAGTTTTAGATTTTCATGAGTAAGATTAAAATTTTTAAATATCACTAATAATTCTTCTATGTTTTTAGCATTTAAAACCGCATTTTCATTTTGCGCATCATCTAAAATTTCACTTACTTTGCTTGAAAGTTTTGCATAATTTAATTCTTTTTCTTCATTTGAATTTATAACTTCTAAATAATTTAAAAGTTCCATAAAATGCTTACTATTTAAAACTGAAGTTCCTTGTTTTTCTAAGTTAGCGTTAAAGATTTGAGTATTTAGGTTTGACATATTTTTCTCCTTAAAAATAATTCTTACTCAAGACAAAAGCAACAAGTGTTCCAATTTTTAAATCTTAATTTTTAAGCATTTTTTTTATATAATATTAGATTTTAAATTTAAGACTTTGGAGAAAAACTTGGATAATATTAGAAATATAGCTGTTATAGCTCATGTTGATCATGGTAAAACAACAATGGTAGATGAGCTTTTAAAACAATCAGGAACTTTTAATGAGCGTGAACAAATAGCAGAGCGTGTAATGGATAGTAATGATATAGAAAAAGAAAGAGGTATCACTATACTTTCTAAAAATACTGCTATTAATTATAAAGGCACAAAAATAAATATCATAGACACTCCAGGCCATGCTGATTTTGGTGGTGAAGTTGAGCGTGTGTTAAAAATGGTTGATGGGGTTTTGCTTTTAGTTGATGCACAAGAAGGGGTTATGCCTCAAACTAAATTTGTGGTAAAAAAGGCTTTATCTTTAGGGCTTAAACCTATTGTTGTTATTAATAAAATCGACAAGCCAGCTGCTGATCCTGAAAGAGTAATCAATGAAATTTTTGATCTTTTTGTGGCTTTAGAGGCAAATGATGAACAACTTGATTTTGCAGTAGTATATGCGGCTGCTAAAAATGGTTATGCAAAACTTGCACTTGAAGATGAAAGCACTAACATGGAACCATTGTTTAAGACTATACTTGAGCGTGTGCCTGCTCCAAGTGGTAGTGATGAAAATCCTTTACAGCTTCAAGTTTTTACTCTAGGTTATGATAATTTCGTTGGTAAGATAGGGATTGCAAGAATTTTTAATGGTAAAGTAAAGAAAAATCAAAATGTTATGCTTGCTAAAGCAGATGGCTCTAAAATCAATGGAAGAATTTCAAAGCTTATTGGTTTTATGGGTCTAGAAAAAATGGACATTGAAGAAGCAGGGACAGGCGATATTGTAGCGATTGCAGGTTTTGAAGCTTTAGATGTAGGAGATAGTGTGGTAGATCCAAATAACCCTATGCCGCTTGATCCTTTACATATAGAAGAGCCAACTTTAAGTATAGTATTTTCAGTAAATGATGGTCCTTTAGCGGGTACTGAAGGTAAACATGTAACTTCAAATAAAATCGCAGAACGCTTAGAAGCTGAAATGAAAACTAATATTGCCATGAAATATGAAAGCACAGGCGAGGGTAAATTTAAAGTAAGTGGAAGAGGTGAACTTCAAATAACTATTTTAGCCGAAAATATGCGTAGAGAAGGTTTTGAGTTTTGTATGGGAAGACCTGAAGTTATCGTTAAGGTAGAAGATGGGGTTAAAACAGAGCCATTTGAGCATTTAGTGATTGATGTGCCTGATGATTTTACAGGAGTAGTGATTGAAAAACTAGGTAAAAGAAAAGCTGAAATGAAAACTATGACACCAACTGGAGATGGTCAAACAAGACTTGAGTTTGAAATTCCTGCGCGCGGGCTTATAGGATTTAGATCACAATTTTTAACAGATACCAAAGGCGAGGGTGTGATGAACCATAGCTTTTTAGAGTTTCGTCCATTTAGCGGGGCAGTTGAAAAAAGAAATAATGGTGCGTTAATTTCTATGGAAAATGGTGTTGCGCTAGGGTATTCTTTATTTAACTTACAAGATAGAGGGGTATTATTTATTGATCCTCAAACAAAAGTATATACAGGTATGATTATAGGTGAGCATTCACGCCCAAATGATTTAGATGTTAATCCTATTAAAGGTAAAAATCTAACCAATGTTAGAGCAAGTGGTAGTGATGATGCGATTAAGCTTGTACCACCTAGAAAATTAAGCCTTGAAAGAGCATTAGAGTGGATAGAAGAAGATGAGCTTGTAGAGGTTACTCCACAAAATATTAGAGTTAGAAAAAGATATCTTGATCCTACTCAAAGAAAAAGAATGGAAAAGGCTAAGTCTTAATGGATTTTGAAGCCATAAGACAAGCTTTAAATAAAAGACTCAAAGCTTTACAAATTTTAGCATTTGCCGAAGCTTTGGTTATATTTTTTCTTGCTTTTCAATTTAGCAAAGATGTGATTATAGCTTTGTTTTTTGCTGTTTTAGCAGGAGTTTTGTTTTTTAGAATTTTAGGAAGAAAGCTTATGTGGGGACGCAATGAGCTTGTGTTTAAAATGTGTGAAGAATTTTTAAAACAAAATAATGCTAAATTTGATAAACAAGGCTTTGATCAAAAATATTTTGAAAAAATTGCTTTTGATTTTTCTTTAAAAACTTATCATTCTCAAAATTCTTTTATTTTTGATGATTTTATTCTTTATGATGTGAAATTTAAAGATGAATTTGGGAATTTCTTTTGTGGAATTTTGCTTTATAGTAAGAAATTAAAAGAAGATATTAGCTCAAGTGAAAGTATTTTTGAAAAAGTAAAGGATAAAGAATTTTCTACACAAAGAGTTTTGAAAAAAGATGATTATTTACTCATAGCAAGTTTAAAAAATCCTTTTTTTGCTGATTTAAAAATTTCAAGTGAGTTAAATTTTAAACTTTTTAGAGCTAATTTAGAAAAAATTCAAACTTTTATACATGATTAAGTTTAGCTTACTTAATCATTTTGTTCTAAATTATTAATTTCTTGTATTTTCAAATTCTCATTTTTTCCCATTAAATTTTGTATGATTTGAATTTGCTCTTTAGAGGCATAGCTCATATCTTTTAAAACTATCCAAGTGATTTTTTGATTACAAGGCTTGTTGAGTTTGTTTTTAAAGATGTAAAAAGATTGAAGATTATTTGGTAATAACTCATTAGCGCTTAAGCTTTGAACATAAAGCTTATCGCCTTCTTTTTTAGGAAAAGCACGGATGATTTTTTTAATAAAAGGATTTTCCGCGCCTTCTTGTAAAAACAGCACAACCACTACTATATCGCCTTTTTGACTTACATGGCTAAAATGAATTTCTAAAGGATAAGATTTTTTATCAATAGAAATCTTTGATGGGCTATGAAAGTGAAAATGCGATAAATTATAAGCTGTATTATCTAGCACGATATGGCTTCCATTGCTTGCAAAATACATTTTTATGGTATAACCATCATTTATTAAACCAAAAGAATCATTTGAGTAGTTAAATTCTAAAGAATGATTTTTGTTTGTAGCCTTTTTACTATTTATATTGATAAAATCTTGATTTAAACCACTTTCACAATAAATCCAGTTTTTATCTAAATTTTTCCATTTGTCTTTGTCTATGAAATTTCCATGTGAGGCATTTTGAGGCATTTGCTCATAGGCAAAAAGCATGCTAGTAGTAAATAAACCAAAAAGTATTCTTTTAAAACTCATAATATTCCTTTTTTAATATAATTATAAAAAAATAAATCCTACAAGAAGCTTATGTTTAAAAATAATTATATTAAAATTAAATATTTTAAAGAAATTACAGATAATATTAAAGATAAATTGATCGATATATGGGAGGATAGTGTGAAACATTCCCATGATTTTTTATCTGATTTTGATAGAGAAAAGATTAAAAATGATCTTTTAAATTCTCAAGTATTCTTTAGTTTAAATTATTTGATTTGTTATGATAAAGACAAAATGATTGGATTTTTAGCATTTGTGGATGATAAAATTGAAATGTTGTTTTTAAGTTCAAAATATTTTAACAAAGGTATAGACACTACTTTAATATCTAAAGCCATAAATGATTATCATTTGAAATATGTTGAAGTAAATAAAGATAATTATAAGGCGTATAAATTTTTATCAGAAAAATGGTTTTTTACAAGAGGGTGAATATAAAGATGAATATGATTTTATTGTTTTAAAAATGAAATTTTAACTATTCTTTACCGTCTTTAATAGGCACAAAAAGACATTCATCTAAAACTTCTTTGCTAATCTCGCCATCTTTTTTGGTAAATTTAGTGATGAATTGTTGATTTCCTATGAGTAAAGGAGCTACTAAAATTCCGTTATTTTCAAGTTGATCAAATAATACATTTGGAATGTGTTCTATATAAGCTGAGAGTAAAATTCTATCATAAGGTGCATAATTTTTCCAGCCATTTTGCCCATCATCAAATTTTACATGAATATTAGCATAGTTTAGTTTTTTAAATTTTTCTATAGCACTAATTGCAAGTTTTTCAATGCGTTCTATGGTAAAAACTCTTCTAATAAGCTTACTTAAAATCGCAGCTTGATACCCACTACCACAACCTATTTCTAAAACACTATCAGCATCTTTAAAATCAAGTGCCATAGTCATTTTAGCCACGGTTAAAGGCGAGCTTATCCATTGATTACCCATTAAAGGAAGCGCATCAAGTCTATAAGCATGCATTTTTAAAGGTGAGAAAATTTCTCTTGGAGTAGAACAAAAAGCTTCAAATAATTCTTCATTAATGAAAGTGTTTTTGCGAATTTCTTCTGCCATAGTTTGGCATTGTTTTTGTTCAAATATATGAATCAATAAGCACTCCTTGATAAAAAGTGTTATTTTATCTTAAATTTTATTTATCTAGCTTTAAAATCCTTAAGGCGTAAAAACGCCTTAAGATTAATCAAGTGTATAAAGGATGTTTGATCCATCTTGATAAGATAAGATGTGCATTTTGCCATCTTTGAAGAATAAACTTCTTGCGTTAGTTATATTTTCTGGATACGAAATAGTTTTTACAACTTCTTCTTTGTCTAGATCAATTACAGCAATAACATTATGCTTTTTACTTAATGCATAAATTTTACCATTTTTAAAAGCCATTGAAGTTATATAAAGATCGCCTAAAGTTTTTCCTTCTTTTAACTCAGCTTTAGGAGTAAATTCAGCTGAAAGAACTCTATCTGCTAAAGAAATTTTAGAAATTACAAAAGTTTTAGCATCCTTATTGTTTGGAACGGTAGCAAGATACATGTATTTTCCATCAGTAGTTGTGCTTAAAACATGATGGAATTTAGCTCTAACTGTGTCAATTCTACCACGACCAAGGTTTTCACCTTGTCCTTCAAAATTATTTGCCCCTCTAATAAAATCAGCATATTGTAAAGCTTCATCTGCATTAGGATTTTGAGCAAATCTTAAGAAAGTTTTATTAGAGCCCATTAAGATGTATTTGTTGTCCAAATAAGGAATAATTCCTATGATAGGATTAATTGTGGCTGAAAAATATGGGTCTAATAGAAAATCTGTTTTAGTACTAAAATTATCATCTAGGAAAAATACTTCCCATTTTGAACTTGCGACATATTCTCCATTGATATAATCAAGTGTATTGATAGCTTTAGGAAAATCAATTTTTGTTTCATTTACGATTTTTAGATTATCATCGATATTTGTAAATGGAGCATTACTGATATTATTATCAAATTCAATACCTAGTTTTTCATTAGCAGGAGCAAAAGCAAAATCAGGTTCTTTAACATCGCGTTTTCCTAAGAAAGAAATGCTTTTCCAACTTTTATTCCAGCCTGAATCATCCCAAATAATATATTTTGGATTTAAACTAAAACGAACTGGATCACCTTGTCCGCTATATGGGATAGGACCAGTGCTTACGAAAGCTTGGAAGACATTTGAAGCTACGATAAAAGCAACAATAACCATAGCAGCTAGGTTAAATTTAGTTAATTTTCTAAAACTAACTCCTTCCATTTCTTTTTCAAAGGAGCCAAATTTTGGAGCAAAAGCAAAAATTACACCAAGTAATAAAACTACAGCCCAAAATACTACTTCAGCCCAAAAATAAGTATGCAAACCAAAAATAGGCAAACCAAAACCTTGATCAAGATCACGATGTGCATGTCCGCTTATATGATTAAATGATTGCCATAAACCAAATGCAGTTGCAATTAAAAGAAAAGCTAAGAACTTACCTTTCATACCATAACGTACGATAAATAAAGCTGCAACACCAATGAAAATCATTGATTCTCTTTGGCCCCAACAAGAAGTACAAGGGCTATCACCTAGCATATAACCAAAAATCAAATTTGCAATTCCAACAGGCATTAAAATGATTAAAAAACCTGCCAAGCACATTAAAAAATAAAAAAATTTAGTTTTGTTAATATCACACATATTTGCCACCTTATAGATTCATTAGGCCTAAGATTGCGCCTGATTTGCGACCTAAATAGTCAAATACCATAATAGCCCATGAAATTACAAGTATAGAAAAAGCCAGTTTTTCTTTTTCAGGCTTAATTATCATGAGAACTATGGCAATAAAGACTAGCAAAAGTTCTAAAAACTCCATAATTACCCCTTTACTAATAAAATAAAATGGCGGATTTTACAATAGTGAAATAAATAAAAATAAAATATTAAATAAAAAGAGAATTTTAGTTTAAAAAAATGTAAAATATGGGTAGTTTTGTGACTTAAAAGTCATCAAAACTCAAACTCCCTTTAGAATAGTTTGTAACCTTGCTTTCAAAGAAATTGCTTTTTTGATCATTAAATTTAGAAAAATCATCTACCCATTTAATAGGATGTTTTGCATTATAAATTTTATCAAGATTAATAGCTATTAGTCTTTGATCAACAAGATAGTGAATGTACTCTTCTATAATATCGTCTGTAAAACCCATGATTTGATTTTGAGTGATGTATTTACCCCATTTGATCTCAAGTTCACCTGCTTTTTTAAACATATCATAAATTTTGTTTATATTGATATCATTAAACAAATCAGGTCTTTCTTTACGCACAGAATTAATCATATTTTGAAATAATAATAAATGAGTAATTTCATCTCTTTGTATAAAGCGTATCATTTGTGCTGAACCTAGCATTTTTCCTGCACGCGCTAAAGCATAAATAGCAGTAAAACCACTATAAAAATACACTCCTTCTAGAATTTGATTTGCTACCATTGCAAGTAAAAGTTTATTATCATCTACTTCGCCAGCTAATTCTTCATAAATACTTGAAATGAAATCATTTTTTTCTCTTAAAGTCTCATCGTGTTTTTCCATTTCATAAATTAAGTCTGTATTTTCACAGATTGCTTCAACCATCACTGCATAAGATTTTGAGTGATTTGCTTCTTCATAAGCTTGTCTTGCTAAAACCGCATTGATTTCAGGTGCTGTGATATAAGGGTTGATATTATCAGCAAGATTGTTTGTTTGAAAACTATCCATTGAGATAAGTTGAGACCAAACTAGATCATACATTCTTTTTTCTGCTACGGTTAGATTGCAACGATAATCTAGTGCATCTTTTGTTGTATCTACTTCTTTTGGAAACCAAGTATTTGCTTCCATTAAATCCCAAAGTTTTAAAGCCCATGTGTATTTTGCTTTAGTAAAATTTAAAATACCATGTGGGTTGCCGTTAAATACTTTTCTATCATTTAAAGTTTCATTTGATTTTGGATTATAAATTCTTTTTCTATTCATTTTTCCACCTTTGTTACAATAGCGCTTTGGCTTAAAATATCATGCAAGGCTAAGGTATCTTTTCTTAAAAAGCTTACCAAAAAGCCAATCAACAAGCCAAAGCTTATAATGAAAATTACATAGCGTAGGATTATTCTAAAAAAATTAAGTTTGTGTCCATTTTTAATATCAATCAAGTATAAATCATAAGCTTTAAGTCCAGGACTTTGAGCTTTTTTTACTAAAAATAATGCTTGTAAAAATCCAAAAAGCAATGGGCACAAAAAAATTATAAGTTGATTGTTTAAAAAAGCTTCTTTAGAGCCAAGAGTAAAATAAAACAAATACAAAATGGGCACATAAAGCAAAAATAGATCAATCAAAAAGGCTTTAAATCTTAAAAAGCGAGTGGCTATTTTTGCTTTAGTTTTCATTAGTTACCACGACTACCAGGTTTGATAGCTTTAGTGCCTTTTTCACAAAGTGAGCAAGTATTTGCATCATAAATATCAAATTCAAAATTTCCTAGTGCAAAAAGTGGTAAATTTTGTGGTAATTTTGCATTTTCTTTTCTTGGATTGTTTAAATTTTTTACAGCACAAAAACCACGATTTGCTAAAGCTGCAAAACCTACTACCTCTCCACTTAAATTCTCGATGATTTTTGCACTCTCAAGTGCTGAGCCACCTGTTGTAATAATATCTTCACAAACGATAAATTTTTCACCTTTTTTTACTTCAAAACCGCGTCTAAGACTCATCACTCCTTCTACGCGTTCAGTAAAAATAAAGCGTTTGTTGCAAGCTCTAGCAAGTTCATAACCTGCTAAAATTCCACCCAAGGCAGGCGAGCAAATACTATCAAATTCAATATTAAAACCGGCAATAACTTTCGCAAGCTCATCACAAAGCTCACCTGCTAGTTTTGGATTTTCTAAAACTTTAGCACTTTGAAGGTAAAACTCAGAGTGTTTCCCTGAGCTAAGTAAAAAATGTCCTTGTAGGTATGCTCCACAATCTTTATAAATTTGTTCTAAGTTCATTTTAAACCTTTAAAAGTTCCGCTTCTTTGTTTTTAACTAACTCATCTACTTTTGCTGTATAATTATCGGTTTGTTTTTGTACTTCATCATAAGCTTTTTTAGCTTCATCTTCTGAGATTGCTTTATCTTTTTCTAGTTTTTTTACCGCATCATTTGCATCTTTTCTAATATTTCTAATAGCAACTTTAGCCTTTTCACCCATAGCTTTAGCATTTTTAGCATTTTCTTCTCTTTGTTCTCTTGTCATAGGAGGAAAAAATAATTTAACACTTTCGCCATCATTGTTCGGATTTACTCCAATGTTTGCTGCAGCTATAGCACTTTCTATGGCCTTTAGCATTGATTTTTCCCAAGGAGTAATGCTAATAGTTGAAGCATCGGTTGCTAAAACTGTTGCTACTTGATTTAATGGAGTTGCACTACCATAATAATCTACATGAATATGATCAAGTATATTTATATTTACTTTGCCAGTTCTTATGGTAGTAAAATCTTTTTTTAAGGCCTCTAAGCTTTTGTCTGATTGTTGTTTTTGCTTGGTATAAATTTCATTTAGCATGGTATTTCCTTTTTTTATTTGCTAGTATTACTTTCGCTAATTGGAGCACTTGGTGCAACTGGAATGCTAGTTGTGTTTGTTTCAGGTGCTTTTGGTAAAATTTGTTCTGCTTTTTCAGCAAGTGAGTTAGAATTAGCATTATTATACATATAACTTAGAGCAATTGTATTAGCGATAAGTAAAACACCCATCACAAAAGTAAATTTAGCTAAAAACCCTGCAGGACCCTTTGCTCCAAACAAGCTTTCATTACTTCCGCTATATGCTCCAAGTCCTATGCTTGAGCTTTTTTGTAATAAAACAGCAATACAAATAATCACAACAATTGCAAATTGCAAAATAATTAAAAGAGTAGTCATGAATTTTCCTTATTGAAAATAAAATGAGTATTTTAACTTAAAAAGTTTGATAAAAACTTGAAAGAGGTAAAGAAAATTTGCGAGAATTTTTCTCGCAAATTTTTATCTGCTATTAAAGCTTCTTAAAATATTAAGAAGAGAGATGAAAAGATTGATAAAATCAAGATAAAGTGCAACTGCACCTTCGATTGGTGTTTCATAATTTCCTCTAATGATGTTTTGAGTATCATAAAGAATGTAAAAAGAAAATAAAATTGCACCAATACCAGAAATTGCTAAGCTTAAAAGTGAACTTTGAAAAAAGATATTAATTAAAGAAGCTACTACGATAACAATTAAAGCTATAAAAAGCATTTTTCCCATCATAGTAAAATCTTTTTTTGTATTCATAGCAAAAACGCTTAAAGCACCAAAAGCCACTGTTGTTAAAGCAAAAGCTTGAGCGATAATGCTAGCTCCTGCAGGAAGTGCTAAAACAGAATATAAAAGTGGTGTTAAAGTAAGTCCTGAAACAAAAGTAAAGGCAAAAAGTAAAACTAAATTAAGCGGAGCTTCTCTTTTTTTCCATTGTAATGCAAATAACAAGCCAATTTCTACGATAAATAAAATCCAAAAAGTTGCTTGAGATTGTGCAAATAAATGTGCTAAGGCAAAAATTCCTATGTAAGCACCTGCTGTTGCAGCTAATAATGAAGCAGCAAAAAGCTGATAAGTTTGTTTTATAAAAATGCTCAAATTACTTCTAGCATAACCTTCAAATTCTTGAGTTTTAGAGTTAGAATAATCTCTATCATAAAGACTCATTAAAATCCTCCAATAATTTTTAAAAATTAAAATTTACAAAAAAAAGATAAATAAAAGATTAAAATTGTATAAAAATATAACAAAAAATAAATTTATAGATTTATTTTAAGTAAAAATAATTTAGTATAATGCTTTATTAAAATGCAAAAAAGGACTTTTTTTGAAAGACTTGATCGAGGGTGCTTTAAAATTTATGCAAGAAGATTTTAAAGAGCATGCAGAACTTTTTGAAAGTTTAAAAAATAAACAAAATCCCCACACGCTTTTTATAGGATGTGCTGATTCAAGAGTTATACCAAATTTAATTACTAATACAGGCCCAGGAGAGCTTTTTGTTGTAAGAAATATAGGCAATATAGTTCCACCTTATAGAGTAGGAGATGATTTTTTGGCAACTACTTCAGCTATTGAGTATGCTTTTAGTTCTTTACATATAAAAAATATCATAGTTTGTGGACATAGTAATTGTGGTGGCTGTGCGGCTTTATATGCAAATGAAAATGAGCTAAAGAGTATGCCGAATGTGAGAAAATGGCTTACCTTGCTCGAGCCTATTAAAAATAAGGTTTTAAAAGTTGCAGGCAGTGATTTAGCCATGCGATCTTGGATGACTGAAAAAATGAACTTGGTTAATTCTTTGCAAAATTTATTAACCTATCCAGGTATAGAAGAAGCTTTAAATAAAAAAGAAATAGAACTTCATGCTTGGTATTACATCATAGAAACGGGTGAAATTTATGAGTATGATTTTAATTTTGAAAATTTTGTTTTAATACAAGAGAGGGTGAAAAAAGTATGAAAAAGATTGTTAATATTATTTTATTATTTTTATTTATCAGCACTTTGAATGCACAGGAAAAAAATGCTTTAGAGGATAAGAATAGTATTTTTGCTTTGGTACAAGATTATATAGAGCTTAATTTACTTTTGGAAAGTTTTAAAACCGGTGATACAAATAGCACCGAATTTCAAGATAATATCAAAGAAATAGAAAAACAAAAAACAGCTCTTTTAACTACTTTACCTTTAAAAATGGTATCTCAAAAGATTGATGATAAAGAAGCAAAAGATTTTTTAAAAACTAAGAATGCTTTACAAAAAAGTGTTGAAAATGCCCAAGCTAAAAAAAGATATTATGATTATGTGGATAATAAAATCAAACTTTTAAATTTAACCTCTGCAGAACATTTTTATCTTTGTATATTTGAATTGGAAAAAGTTTTTATAGAAGGCGCTCAAAGTCAAAAAATAAAAAAAATTATTGATGAAAGCATTGACTCATTAAAAGAAGATATAGTTTTTAATTTTGCTTTAGATAAAGAGAAAATTAATGATATTATTCAACTTAGAACTTTGGAGCTTAGTGAAAATAATTTAAGAAATACCATCAAGTCATATAATGAAATTTTGGTATATCTAAGAAATAATGCAAATTTACTTGAAACTAATTTTTTGTTTACGGGCTTGGGCTTGCAAAATGCCATTAATTATATTAATAAACAAACCTCTATTAGTAGTGTAAATGTTGGAAAAATAGTTATTTCTATTATTGTCATTGCTTTGTTTTATTCTTTGAAATTTTATCTTGCAAAAATTTTGTATTTTGTATTGATACATTTATTTGGAAAAAATTCAGAAAATGTAGAAATAAAAACTCACTTTTTAGAAAAGCTCCAAGGACCAGTGGGTTGGTTTTTGTTTGCTTATGCTATTGGAATTTGTTTTACTATTTTTTACTATCCTGCACCTGTAGATATAAGAATTAGTAATATTTTATCAATTGTTTATGTTATTTTAACTGCTTGGCTTGTGATAAATATTTTTGATAGTTATGGTATGGTAATTGTGGCAAAGCTTGCTGAAAAAAGTGGCAAACGCGAAGTGGTTAATTTAATTATTAAAATTTTATATTTTATTATTATAGTAATAGCTGTTTTATTTGTTTTATCACATTTAGGATTTAATATTTCAGCATTGATTGCATCTTTAGGTATTGGTGGTTTGGCTGTGGCATTGGCAGCTAAGGATATTATTGCAAATTTCTTTGCTTCTGTGCTTTTGCTTTTTGATAACAGCTTTAATCAAGGCGATTGGGTTGAAATTTCAGGTATAGAAGGAACTATAGTAGAAATTGGGCTTAGAAAAACTACTATTAGAACTTTTGATAATTCTTTGGTATTTTTACCAAATTCAACTATTATGGGAACTAATATAAAAAATTGGAGTAAAAGAAAAATAGGACGCCATGTAAAATTATTTATAGGTGTAACTTATGATGCAAGACCTGAACAACTTGAGCAATGTGTAGAAGATATAAGATATTTATTAGCTACTAGTCCTTTAATAGCCCAAGTTGATGATAGTGCACTAAATCATGGTGGAACCCGCGCTAGATATAGACAAAATTTAGTTTCAGTGAATGATTTAGAAGGATATAAAAATAATACTTATGTGGCTGTGAGTGGCTTTAGCGCAAGTTCTATTGATATAGAAGTATATTTTTATACTAAAGCAGTTGATGCT
The DNA here is from genome assembly GCF_025771865.1 of Campylobacter sp. IFREMER_LSEM_CL2090. Taxonomy (NCBI): domain Bacteria; kingdom Pseudomonadati; phylum Campylobacterota; class Epsilonproteobacteria; order Campylobacterales; family Campylobacteraceae; genus Campylobacter; species Campylobacter sp. IFREMER_LSEM_CL2090. Next base: position 38,471 of record NZ_JAKMRA010000009.1, on the reverse strand, counting down.
GCAGGTTTTAGAGAAGCACGACAAAGTATTTTACTTGAATTAATGAAGATTGTCGAAAGAAATAAACTAAGTTTTGCATTTCCTTCACAAAGTCTTTATATAGAAAAAATCAATAAAGACGATAAAGAAGAGTTATTATCTTAATAAGCTCTTCTTTGATCATCACACTCTACTATAATTTTTTCAGCAATGATAATGCTTCCATTTTTACTACCTTTAACTTTAACAAGACTTCCTTTTTTTAGATCTTGTACATTGGCTTGTTTTTTATTGCTACCAAAAATTCCGCAGTTATAAATATCTATATGTGTTTGGGGTAAAATGGTAATAATTAAGTTATTATCAAAACTTGTTTGAATACTTATTGTATGTGTAGTAGTATTTTTTAAAATACCTTGAATTTTATAAGCAAATGCAAAAGTGCTAATGCAAATTAATATAAGAAAAAAACGCATTAAAATAACTCCTTTTTAGGAGTTATTTTGCTTAATAAGCTCTTTTTTTGCATTCTATTTTAATTTCTTTAGCGGTTATATTTTGAACTTGATTTGGCGTTTGTGGATTTGGTGTTGTTTGAGCATAGCCATGGAAAACTTCAGCTTCTATAAAAGTTCCTACTTTTAAATCTCTAAAAGTGCCATATTTATCCATACCAAAAATACCACAATCATCCATGTCAATTTCTGTATTTGGTAGAATTTTTATATTCATTTTTTCTCCATAGGTGGTATCGATTAAAATAGTTTTTGCACCATCATTTACATCTGCTATAACACCATAAATTCCATCTGCATAAGCAAGACTTGAAAGACTTAAAGTTGTTAATAATGCAGCGATTTTCTTTTTCATTTTTTCTCCTTTATTTTTATGTAAGAATTATATAATTTTTTGAGTGAAGCAAGAGTGAATTTAGATATAATTTGAAAAATTTACCAAAAAGAGGATACCCATGAAAGGATTTTTACATTATTTTTTTATTTTTTTGCTTGCAAGCTTGTTGTTTGCATGTTCTAAAAATGAAGATAAGAATTCTATTATAAGATCTTATGGTTTTAATGAAAATACGCATAGTATTTTTATAGAATTTAATACCAATATCATTACAGAAAACATAGGTGTTGTAAAAGAAAGAGAAATTGTTATTAATAATCAAAAAATAAAAGCAAAGTATGAACTTGAAACTTCCACAAGATTAAACATATACACTTCTTTAAAAGCAAATCAAAATTATGATATTTTTATAGACTTAAGTGATATTGTAGCTGATGAAAAAATACAATTAAAAGTAAAAACTCCTTTTGAAAAACTAGATGTCAAAGGATATTTTCAAAATATATCAAATGATGAGAGTGTGTTGATTTTAAATGTTCAAAGTTTTTATGCTTTTGATAAAGATGAGTTGTTAAAAGCTGTAAAAATTAATGCACAAGAAAAAGAAATTCAAATAGATAAAATTATCATCCAAGATGATATAGCAAGTGTGTATTCTAAGCCATTAAAAATTAAAAATACAAACACTAATATAAAAGTAGTTTTTGATAAAGAAATTTTAGGTTTAGAGAAAAATATAGATTTAGAATATATTTTACTTGCAAAGAACGAATTTGTATTTCAAAATGCAAATATAATCAATAAAAACATAGAATTACTTTTTTCTCAAAGTATTTCGCAAGATCAAAATTTAAAAGAGTTGATTTTTATTACACCCAAAGTAGATTTTAAAGCATTGGTATTTGGGAATAAAATCAAGCTCATAGGAAATTTTACTCCAAATAAAACTTATGAAATTCAACTTGCTCAAGGGATTAAAAGCGCTGATGGAATTAGTACAAAAGAAAGCTATAAAACTCAAGTAAGTTTAAAAGACTATGAGCCTGCTATAAGTTTTACAAATCAAGGGGTATTTTTATCTAGCAAAGCGAGTAAAAAAATAGCTTTTAAAAGTTTAAATATTAAAAAGATCCATTTAGAAGTTCATCAGGTATTTTCAAATAATTTAAGTGAATATTTAAGATATAAAAATCTTCAAGGTGCTAAAAATTTAAGTGATTATGATAGCGATATTTTTTCAGAGAGTGATTATACTAGTGAAGTAGTATTAAAAAAAGACTTTGATATTAAAAATATTAAAAATCAATGGCAAGAAAATGAGATAGTTTTAGATGGTTTAAAAGATTTAAGTGGTGTGTTTATAGTCAAGCTTTATTTTAAAGAAGAAGATGTTGATTATGTTTTCGATGAGGATATGGAGAGTTGGAAAAAGCAAAGATTTTTCGATCAAAAAGCAAAGATTAGTAAAAATTTGATTTTTTCAGATATAGCTTTAATTGCTCAAAATTTAAATAAAAAACTTTTTGTCGATGTAAGAGATTTTACCACACAAAAGGCTTTAGGTGGGGTTAGGGTTGATATAATTAGCAAAAGCAATCAAATTTTAGCTTCTAAGACAAGCGATGATAATGGTTTGGCTGTTTTTGATGATATTGATGAGTCAAGAGCTTTATTTATCATTGCTTCAAAAGATAAGCAAGCTTCTATTTTACGCTTAAGTTCGCCTTTATTATATGATGGTTTTGATGTAGATGGTTTAGAGCAAAATTCTCAAAACAAAGTGTTTATTTACACAGAAAGAGGGGTTTATAGACCAGGTGATGATATACATTTAACTATGGTTGCAAGAAATGATAAAGGAGCTGTTAATCACCCTATATTCTTGAGTTTTTTTGATCCACGCAACAAAAAGTTTTTAGATAAAATTAAACTTGATCCTTTGAGCAATGGAACTTTTTATAAAAAGATTTCACTTGATCAACAAGCTTTAAGTGGAGTGTATTTAGCTAGAGTAGAATTTGCAAATGCTATTTTTGATAAAGAAATTTTAGTGCAAAATATAGTGCCAAATCGTATAAAAGTATCTATACAAGCTCCAAAAAGTATAAAAGAAAATGAAAAATTAGATTTTAATATTAGCTCAAAATATCTTTTTGGAACACCAGCAAGTAATTTACAATATCAAGCTGATTTATTTGTAAGTAAAAAAGAATATAAAAATTCAAAATATCCAGAATATATTTTTTCAAATCCTAGTGTTTTAGTGCAAAAATATCAAGATAATTTAAAAGGCATTTTAGATGAAAGTGGCTTTGTAAAGCAAGAATTTGCTTTAAAAGATTTTTTTAAAAATACTCCATATAATCTTGAAGCTAACATAAGGGCTAGGGTTTTTGAAAAAGGTTCAAGATCGGTTGAAGCGCTTGTGAATTCACAAGTGATATTACATGAGTATTTTGTGGGTATTAAGCGTTTAAAAAATCACTATTTAAGCTCGGGTTCTACAATTAATTTTGAAGCTATTGTGAGTGATTTAGATGAGAATTTGATAGCAAATAGGGAGATTAAATATACTATTTATGCAAATGATTATTCTTGGTGGTGGGATTATGATAATTATGATGATTTTTTAAAATCACTCAAAAAAGATAAAAACACACAAATCATTACCCAAGGAACTATTTTAAGTAAGGATAAACCGGTTAAAATAGAATTTGATCCCAAAGAATACCATGGTGAAATGTTTATAGAGCTTGAAGATACACAAAGTAAAACAAGCACAGGAGAGTTTTTTTATATTAGTAGTTTTGGTGCGCCAAGTAATGCTGATATAGTGAGTTCTTTAAAAATAAAAAGCGATAAAAAAGAATACAAACCAAACGAAACAGCTTTTATTGAATTTGAAAGTGTTAAGGGTGCAAAAGCCATCGTTACTTTAAATGATAATGTAAAGGTTTTAAAACGCTTTGTGATAGATACGCATGAAGATATTACAAAGGTTGAAATTCCTATTCTTAAAGAATATAAGCCAAATGTGTATGTGAGTGTGATTTTGCTTCAAGATTATAATCAATACACTAACGATAGAGCCTTAAGACTTTTTGGTGTAGTGCCTTTGAATATAGTAGATGAACAAAGTAAAATCGAGCTTGATTTAAAAGTACCGGATAAAATCATGCCAAAACAAGATTTTGAAGTAGAAATTCAAAGTAAAAACAAGCAAAGTTATACTTATACCATAGCTATTGTAGATGAGGGTTTGCTTGATGTGAATGCTTTTAAAAGCCCAGATATTTGGGGATATTTTTATCAAAAAATTCGCTTTAATATGAGCATATATGATACCTATGATAAAATCATTGCTAAAAATATTTCTAATGCTTCCAAGGTATTAACTACAGGTGGTGATGTTTTCTTAGAAAGTAGGGCAAATAAAAGTAAAAACGATGAAAAAGCAAGACGATTTAAACCTGTTGTGTTGTTTCAAGAGCCAGTACAAAGTGATGAAAATGGTTATGCAAAATTAAAATTTAATATGCCTTCGTATCTAGGTTCGGTTAGAGTTATGGTAGTGGCGAACAACTTAGCAGGTTTTGGCAGTGCTTCTAAAGATATCCAAGTTAGCGCACCTGCTGTAATGCTTGAAACTTTGCCAAGGGTTTTAAGACTTGATGATGAGTTTAAGCTTTTGGTGCAGGTATTTAAAGTAGATGATGATGTAAAAAATGCAAAACTTAAACTAAAAACAAAAAATTCACTCATAAATTTTGAAAAAGATGAAATTTTAATTGATTTTGGTAATGAAAAAACAAAAGATATTTATATTAACACAAGAGTAAATTCAAGCAAGCTTGGGGTGGAAGAAATAGAGTTAAGTTTAAATGCAAAAGATTACACCTATACTCAAAATACTCAAATTGACATAAAAGCACTAAATACGATTACTTATGAGGGAAAATCTTTTAAAATTCCTGCAAATACTTCTATGGAGTTTAAAATCACACAAGATTATATCAATCCAGTGGCGTTTTTAAGTGTGAGTTCTAAGCCTATTTTAAATATAAATCATAGATTAAAATACTTGCAAAATTATCCTTATGGATGTATAGAGCAAAGTACTTCAGCAGTTTTACCGCAACTCTTTTTGCAAAAACTTGATCAAGGATCAAATGAACAAAAAAATATTAACAATATCAATGCATTGTTAAGCAAATACGCAAATTTTCAAACTGCCAATGGTGGTTTTGCTTATTGGCAAGGACTTAAAGATTCTGATGCTTGGGGAAGTAATTATGCGGGTATGTTTATGATTTTAGCCAAAGAAAGAGGCTATTATGTGAGCGAGGGAATGTTTAAAGCATGGCTTGATTATCAAAAACGCTATGTTTTAAAAGCTCAAACAAATAAAGAAATTAGAATAAATTCTTTATATCTTTTAGCTTTAGCCAAAGAGCCAAATTTAAGCATAATGAATGCTATTTATGAAGATAGTACTTATTTGCAAAGCTTAAACAATGTAAGTCTTTGGCAACTTAGTGCAGCTTATAAATTAGCAGGTTTTGATGAGGTAGCTTTAAATATAGCTAAAAATTTAAGCACAAAGCCTGATGAAAAAGCTAATTATACTCATACTTATGGATCTTTTCTAAGAGATGAAGCTATTATTGCAAATGCGTATAAAATAATTTATGGTAAAAATAATGATGAATTATTAGATGATATTAAAAAAACTTTAGAAAGCCAAGCTTGGCTTAGCACTCAAAGCACAGGCTATGCTTTATATGCTTTGGCAAATAGCTTTAGTAATGAAAATCCTAAAACTATCAATGCAAGTGTAAAAATTAATGGTGAGAGTAAAAAGCTCAATACAAGTTTTTCTAAATTTGAGTTTAATCAAGGCAGCGCTTTGATAGAAGCTAAAGAAGATACTTATGTGCATTTTGGAGTAGAGGGAATTAAAAAAGGTATTGTCGAACCTTTTGCACAGCGTATGTATATAGAAAGAAGTTTTTATGATGAAAATGGAAATGAAATAGATGAAAGTGCTATAAAAAGCTCTCAAATTTTTTATATGAAATTAAAAATATCAAATAAAAATTATCCGGGCACTTCTAATATAGCTTTAACTCAAATTTTACCAAGTGGATGGGAGATAGTACATGATCTTTTAGATGATGAAACTCCTGATTTTGTGAAAAATTCTTATTATGATTTTGTAGATATAAGAGATGATAAAATCATGTATTTCTTTCCTTTATACTCTGATGAGTCAAGAGAATTTTTTGTGAAATTAAGTGCTGTTACTCCAGGTGTTTATACTTTGAGTGGAGCTTATGCTGAAGCAATGTATGATAATGCTTATAGAGCTTTAAGTGAGAGTAAAAGAGTTAAAGTAGTGCAGTGAAAATCAAAATAAGCCTTGCAATATGCTTTTTAAGCCTATGTTTTTACATAGGCTTAATTTATTTTAGCTTTGATAGCAAGGATTTATTTAAATGCACTTATAGTAAGGTTTTGTTTGATAAAAATAAAGAAATTCTTAGTGTATTTTTAGATTCTAACGAACAATGGCATTTAGAGAGTGAGTTTATACCGCAAAAATTAAAAAGCGCAGTTCTTTTATATGAAGACAAAAATTTTTATTCTCATTATGGAGTAGATTTTTTAGCGATTATAAGGGCTTTTAAAAATAATATTTTTTCAAGTAAAAGAAGTGGCGCAAGTACAATTTCTATGCAAACAATCAAACTTCTAGAGCAAAACAAACGCACATATTTTAATAAATTTAATGAAATCATCAAAGCTTTTGCTTTAGAAAACGCTTATGATAAGGAAGAAATTTTAAGACTTTATTTAAATAATGCTCCTTATGGAGGAAATTTAGTAGGTGTTGCAAGTGCGGGTTTATTTTATTTTGAAAAAGATTTAAAAGATCTTACTTGGAGTGAAGCAGCCTTGCTTGCTGTGCTTCCTAATAATCCAGGTTTAATTAATCTTGAAAAAAACAAAGATAGACTTTTAAAAAAACGCAATGCTTTGCTTGATAGGCTTTTTGAAAAGGGATATTTTTCTAAAGATATTTTAACTCTTGCAAAGGCTGAAAAACTTCCTAGCTTTAAAACAAGGAAAAACTTAGCTCCACATTTAGCGCGTAGGCTTTTAGCAGATAAAGAACAAATCGTTTCTAGTATAGATAAAAAAATTCAAATTAAATTTGAAGAAAAAGCTAAAGAATATTCTTATAAACTACAACAAAAAGGCATAAAAAATCTAGCTATATTGTTAGCAGATACCAAAACAAATAAAGTTTTAGCTTATGTAGGCTCTAATGATTTTTATGATTTTGCAAGTTTTGGTCAAGTTGATGGGGTGATAGCAAAGCGTAGTGTGGGCTCAACCTTAAAACCTTTGCTTTTTGCTTTTGCCATAGATGAGGGACTTATAGTGCCTGAATCTTTAATGCTTGATGTGCCTACATTTTTTTCTAACTTTGCTCCACAAAATGCAAATAAAAAATACCATGGTTTTATTAGTGCAAAAGAATCTTTGCAAAAATCACTTAATGTTCCTTTTGTAAGCTTACTTGCAGAATATGGGTATGAGAAGTTTTTTTATAAGCTCAAAGATATTTTAGATTTTGAAGATGAAAATTTTAAAAAATACGGACTTTCTTTGATTTTGGGCACAAAAGAATTTAGTTTAGAAGATATGGTAAAAATCTATCTAGGACTTGGAAATTATGGAAATTTTAAAGAGCTTTTATATGAAGAAAATGCATTTACTAAAGAAAATAAAAAGCTTATTAGTGATGGAGCAAGCTTTTTAACCTTACAAACCTTAAAGGATTTAGATAGAGCGGGTTTAAGACAATATGATTTTAATACTATTATTTCTTGGAAAACAGGCACAAGTTATGGTAGAAAAGATGCCTGGGCTATAGGAACTTCTCCAAAATACACTTTAGGAGTGTGGGTTGGAAATTTTAATGGCGAGGCAAATGCAAATTTATATGGTGTAAGCATAGCAGGGGAATTGTTTTTTGAACTTTTAGCCTTACTTGAGAGAGTTAATTTAGAATTTGAAAAGCCTAATGATTTAGTTTCTATCAAAATTGAAAATCAAACAGGATATAGATATGATTATAAATTTGACTTTAAAGAAGTGCTTTACCCGCAAAGTGCAAATGTCTTAAGAACTTCACCATTTTTAAAAGAAGTTTTTATGTATAAAAATAAAGAAGTTGATTCTTTAGATGAAAATTTCATCCATGCAAAGAAAAAGATTATATTAAATTTACCTTCCAATGCACAAGCATTTTTTGCAAAAGAAAAGCAAAATTTACAAAGCTCTAATCAAAATTTAAAAATCATATATCCGCTAAATAATCTTAATATCATTTTGCCAAAAGATTTAAAAAGTAAGCAAAAATTGTTAATTAAACTTATAAACCCTAAAAAAGAAAAACTTTTTTGGTATTTAAATCAAGAATTGATTTTTGAAGGAAAAGAAGAAAGTTTATTTTTGGATTTAAAAAAAGGTAAATATGTTATTAATGTTATTAGTGAAAATGGCTCTAATGATTTTATAAAATTTAATATATTTTAATATTATAAAAATATTTTTAAACTTTAATATCTATAATTTTTGGAGTGATATTTTGAGAAAGAAATTGATTAAATTCTCCCACATCATCATTAAAGTTCATACCAAAAAGAATTTCTAATTCTTCTCTTGTGCTAAATTTATTTTTTAAAAGTTTTTTATAAGTTCATTTTTTTGTATTATCATCTTTGTAGGTTTCTTTATTTTTACTTTCACCTTGTATAGGTTTGAAAGATTTTTCTTTGTCTTTTTCTAAAGTTTCCTGAGGTTCATTAATCTTTTTGCTAAAATCAACAAAGTATGTATTTTGAAGCTCAAGGTATTTTTCTTTAAACTCATCTATGCTTTTGCTTGTGTGAAAAATTTTAACATAAGCTGCATCATAATCTATTCCATTTACGCTCAGCCAACGAGGTGATTTGGCATTTTCATTCATCCATTTAAATAAATCTTCAACTTCTTTTCTTTGTAAAAACTACTCAATTCTTTAGCTTTAACTTGATAATTTTTATTGTTTATAAAATATTTAATATTTTAATAAATTTTAATTTTTATTTAATGAAAAGTTTTTATAATTATAAAAATTTATAATTTATTAACTAAAGGAGAAAAAATGCGTAATTGGAGTCTTGGTGCTAAAATAGTTGCAATAGCTATTATAACGGTTGTTTTAATCTTAAGTATTTTATCTTTTTTGATTATAAACAGATCCACAGCTATTTTAAATACACAAATAGAAAATACACTCACAGCTTCTGTGCATCGTTATGGAAATCAAGCTGAAGCGAGTATTAGGTCTTTATTCGTCAGTACTATTGGTACACAAAGAACTTTAAACAATCTTATTTCAGAAGGTGCTATAAACCCAAAAAGGATAGAAAATATCCTCGGAGAAGCCATTGATGCAAATGGAGATATAGCTTATGGTTATTATTATTTAAAAGACGGAACTGCATATAAAAATTTGGGTGTTGATGTAAAATATTTTTCAAATAATAATGAATTTATGGTGTTAATGAGAGATGTAGATATTAACAATGCTGGCGGTATGCAAACTTTAGCAGCAAGTGAAGAGATTGCTAAAACTAATGCTATAAAAAATTTGATGGGGGGGGGGTAAGTTATATTTTGGAGAACCAAGATGGTATAACATACATGGAAATAAATTTCTAGGTGTTCATGTAGCCGCACCTATTGCAGATAAAAAAGGAAAGGCTATAGGTGTTGTTGGTATGCTTTTTGATCTTAAACCTACGGCTGATTTTTTAAATGATTCTTCAAGATCTATTTATCAAGGAGCAAGGAGGATTTTAATAGCAAGTAATGGTGTTATAGCTACGCATCCAAATGCTGAATTTGTTACAAAAAAGATTACAGAGGTTAATAAAAATACAGCTCATATAATAGAAGCACAAAAAACTATCCATGCAGGAGCTATTGATTATAAAGCAGATGATGGTAGTGAATATCATGGTGCTATAAGAGTATTTGAAATATGGCCAAATACAGGAATTTATTGGGCTATGTTGGCTATTGTCCCAAATGAATCTGTATATGCTTCTATTGTGGATTTAAGAAATATTATTTTGATTAATTCTATTATAGCGATAATTGTTATAGTGGTTGTGATTGGTACTTCAGTAAAAAGAATAGTTTCTATAAGAGTGCAAAGACTTCAAGATCATTTAATGAAATTTTTTAGATACTTAAATCATGAGCTTCCAACCGTTGAGGTTTTAATTCCTAGATATAATGATGAACTTGGAAAAATGGCATTAATGATTAATGATAATGTTCAATATATTCATACTTGTTTAGAAAAAGATGACATAACTGTGCAAAATATCTTAGAAGTATCTTGTGATATAGAAAAAGGACATTTTACTCAAAGAATAAAAGCAAATCCTGTTAATCCAAAACTTGTGGAATTAAAAGAAGTATTAAATAAAATGCTTGATGATATGCAAATGAAAATTGGTAAAGATTTAAATGAAATAGAAAGAGTTTTTAAAAGTTTTAAAAATCTTGATTTTTCAGATAAGCTTGAGTATGCTGATGGTGAGATAGAAAAATCGCTTAATGCAGTCGGAGAAGAAATAAGAAAAATGCTTCAAGCTTCATTAAAACAAGGGGAAATGCTTCAAACTAAAGCTGATGCTTTAAAAGAGAGTGTTTTAAAGCTTAATGATGGCGCACAAAAACAAGCTGATTCTTTACAAGAAAGCGCAGCTGCTGTTGAAGAAATGAGTGCTTCTATGAACGCAGTAGCAGCAAGAACTGAAGAGGTTATTAAACAAAGTAGCGATATTAAAGATGTAACTGATGTTATTAGAGATATTGCTGATCAAATTAACCTACTTGCATTAAATGCAGCTATTGAAGCAGCTCGTGCAGGAGAACATGGTCGTGGCTTTGCTGTTGTTGCTGATGAAGTTAGAAACTTAGCAGAAAGAACTCAAAAGTCTTTAGGTGAGATTGAAGCTAATACTAATATCTTAGTTCAATCTATTAATGAAATGGGTGAGAGTATTAAAGAGCAAGCTTTAGGAATTTCACAAATTAATCAATCTGTTTCAGTAATAGATGGTTTAACTAAAGAAAACTCACAAATTGCACATGCAACTAATTCTGTAGCAAATGAAGTTGATTCTATGTCGGCTGATATTGTAGCAGAAGTTAGAAGAAAGAAATTCTAAAAAAACTACCCTTTTTAAGGGTAGTTTAATTTACAAAATACTCTTGAATTTTATTTTTATCTTCAAAAGCCATACTTTGGAAAATTTTATCTTTAAAACCTATTTTGTATTTTGTATTATTTTGAGTTTTAGCATAAGTTAGTGCTATGCTTAGAGCAAGTTCAAGATCTTGCGGATTGATATTTTCATCTACTAAAGAATAAGCACCGATTAAATCAAAGAGTTTTAATTCTTCATATTTTTGAGTTTTTAATTCTTTTAAAAATTGATTTTCTAGCTCATTTCTACCTACTATCATTTTAGAGCCATTTGGAAGTCTTAAGTGGCGTCCATATTTTAAAAGTTGTGCATCATTAACTTGTATATTTTTATCAAATTTAATAAAATCTTTGATTTTATTTGAAAAACTCTCAAGTGTGAGCAAACATCCACCACCTGGACTTTCAAAATCTTCAAAACCAAATTTGGCAGCTAGTTCAAGTTGTCTTTTTCTACTTCTTCCGCTGATGTTTTCTAACTTTTCTCTATCAACCCAACCCTCACGCTCAGGTTTAGTTAAAGGTAAATTTTTAGCGCACATTGGACGCAAGATTAAATCTTCTTCATCAAGTGCTAGTTTTTTAACCTTAGTCATAGCATCATTTCTTTGACTCATAGGGCGTTGACCAACTACTTCTCCTGTGATGATAAAACTTGCATTTTCATCTTTTAACATAGAAAGAGCGGTTTTAAACATAAAAGCATGACAATCTATACAAGGGTTAAAATGTTTTCCATAACCATATTGAGGATTAAATAAAACTTCTTGCAAATATGCATTTCTTACATCTATCATTTCAAAACTAGCCCCTGCCATAGCAGCGCGTTTTGCCATGAGTTCGCTTTTATCGCTTGTACCACCAAAGCCTATATTGATATTTAAAGCTTTTACCTCTATGCCTTGAGAGCTTATAAGCTTTATAGCAAGCATAGAATCAAGGCCACCACTAAAAAGTGCTAATGCTTTCATTTTTTCCTTTCGAAATTTTTGGCATATTGTAGTGAATATTTTTTAATTTTTATGTAAGTTTTTATTTAAAAAACTTCTTCTTCAAAGTTATAATGAATTGCTTTTTTATCTTTTATATTTTTTTGTAATCTACTTAAAAATAATTCTAAACTTCCCTCATCATCTAAAAATTGGACATTTTTTAAAACTTCCATTAAATGATTAAAAAAATTTTCATCATTTTGATAGTTTTTTTTGATTTTTTCTAAATTTTGATTGAGCAAATTATAAATTTGCTTTTTAAAGGCTTGTTTTAAATTTAAGTTTTTTAATTTGTTAAAATGAGCAAAATTAATTTTGCAAATAGCATATAAAAATTCTTCTAAATTACTTAAAATTTTAATATTTTCGATCTCATAAAGTTCTCTTATGCTAGGATCATTAAAGTCTTTTTGTTCTAAAATAGCCTTAGCAATATCTTGATGTAAGAAATATTCTTTTGCGCTTAAAAGTTTAAAAAGTCCTATGGCTTTTTGATTTTCATATAAAAATTTCAAAAGTTCCAACTCGCTTATGTTGTTGATTTTATTTTGTTTTGTAGGAGTAAAAAAAATTATATTTTTTCTAGTATTTTTAGAAAGTTTTATATCATTAATATTTACACCCAAAAGATTTGCTACTAAGGTAGTGTAGGAATTTGCTATTAAAGGTTCAAGGTTAAAAGTATATTTTTGCACCTCTTCTAAAGCCTTTTGTTTACTAAGTGCTGAGCTTAAATCAAAATTTGTGATCAAATTTCTTATATAAAATTCTCCAAGTTCTATACCTTTTTCTAAAATATTAAAAAGCAATTTTTCTTGATGAGCGGCCACTAGTTCAGCCGGATCTTTCCCACCTTCTATTAAAACTACTTTTCCATCAATTTTTGCTAAACTTAGTAAATGTGCTGAACGCACGGCGGCATTAAGTCCTGCATTATCATTATCAAAACACAAAATCACTCTTGCCTCTAATCTTTTTATCAAAGGTATGTGATTTTCACCTAAAGCTGTTCCTAAAACTGCTACAGCATTTTTAAATCCTGCCTTATGAAAGGCTATGGCGTCCATATAACCTTCACAAATTATCATTTCTTTTTGTTTGTAAATGGTATCTTTTGCTAAATTGAGTGCATAAAAAACGCGTGATTTATCAAAAAGTTTGCTTTGAGGTGAATTAACATATTTTGCCATATTTGCTTCATCTAAAGTTCTACCACCAAAGCCTATGAGTAAATTTTTATGATCATAAATACTAAAAGTAATGCGGTTGATAAAACTTGCATAAGCACCATTTTCATTTTGTTTTATTGCGCCAACCTCTAAGGCTTCTTCTTGAGTGATTTGCTCATTTTGTAAAAGTCTTAGTGTTTCATTAGAACTTGGTGCAAAGCCTAGCTCAAAGGTTCTAATATCCTCATCATTTAAACCTCTTTTATAAAGATAAGTTAAAGCTTCTTTGTTTTTAGCTAAGTTTTGCTTATAAAAAGCATTAAGAGTAGGTAAGATGTGAGTGATAGATTTTTTATTGTCCTGTTTTTGTGAGGTGTAAGTAAGTGAAAAATTACTCCACGAAGCAACCTTTTCTACCGCTTCAACAAAGTTTAATTTCTCATAATCCATTACAAATTTAAAAACATTGCCCCCAGCTTTACATGCAAAACAATGATAAAATCCTTTAATAGAATTAATATGCATGCTAGGATTTTTATCATCATGGAAAGGACAAACGCATACATAGCCTGAACCTTGTTTTTTTACTTCAACATAATGAGCTATAATATCAACAATATCTGTTTTTTGTAAAAGTTGTTCTATACTTGCTTGTTCTATCATATTTAAACCTTAAAGAAAATTATATAAGCATTTAGCTATAATTGTTATAAATTTGAAAGTTAAGTTGCAAGATTATGGATTTTTTCTTTGTAGAATACCGCGATCCTTTATTCGGTCTTATTGTTTTGACGGCTTTGATTTTTATCGTTGCTAGCTCACATTATATATGGCGGTTTTTTGCAAGCAAAGATCAAAAAAGCAAGCTTGATCGTTTTGTAAAAAAATTTGAAATCAATTCTACCCATCAGCAGATTTTAAAAAATGCCAATTTAAGTATAGAAAATTTAAATTTCCTAGCTCAAATTTTTACCAAAAGTGGTGAATTTGAAAAAGCTGTGGGAATTTATCTTATAGCTTTGCAAAAGACAAATGAGGCTAATCAAAAAGAATTTATCTTTTTTTCATTAGCACAAGTTTATCTAAAAGCAGGATTTTTAGAGCGTAGTGTAGAAGCTTTGTTAAATGCTTTAAAAATCAAAGCACGCAATAAAGAAAGCTTAAAACTTTTAAAAATTGTGTATTTAAAACTTAAAGATTATGATAAGGTTTTAGATGTTTTAGAATGTTTATTTGAGCTTGGAGAAAATATATATGCAGAAAAAGCTTTGATAAAGGCTTTAAAAATTCAAGCAAGTTCTAAAGAGCAAAAGCAAAAGATTAAAGAAATTTTAATTTTTAGCAAAGATAATGAGTATGTTTTAAGATTTTGTTTTTTACACTATAAAGATAAACTTACTCAAATGCCTAAATTTGAAAATGTTATTGATTTACTTAATGAATGTAAAAGCCCACTTAATCTTGAAGATGAAAAATACCATGAGTTTTTTTATGCAAAAAATTTAAGTACAAAATCTATTCCTATAAAAAATCATAAACTAAAAATTTTAAAAATTTTAAATGATAATAAGCTAAGTGCTAATCTTAGCTTTACTTATGTGTGTAATAATTGCAAAAATCAAAGTCCTTTGTTTTTTTATCATTGTCCATTTTGTTATGAATTTGGAAAATGTGAGATTTATTATGAGGTAAAAGCTTGAAAAATATTGAAATTTATACAGACGGCTCGTGTTTAAATAACCCTGGTTTTGGAGGTTGGGCTTATGTTTTAACTTATAAAAATCATCAAAAAGAACAAAGTGGGGCATGTGAGAATACAACAAATAATCGTATGGAGTTAATGGCCATTATACAAGCTTTGAAAGCTTTAAAAGAGCCATGCGAGGTAAAATTATACACAGATTCAAATTTAATGGTGCAAAGTATTAATGAATGGCTTAAAGATTGGATAAAAAAAGATTTTAAAGGTAAAAAAAATATTGATCTTTGGAAAGAGTATTTAAATGTTGCTAAAGATCATAAAATAACTGCTTTTTGGATCAAAGCACATAATGGCCATGAATTAAATGAGCGTTGTGATGAACTAGCAAGAAATGCAGCCTTGAAACTCCAAGAAGAAAGGTTGATAAATGCTTAAAAAACTCCAAGAAAGATTAAGTTATCATTTTAAAAATGAGCAATTACTCATCGAAGCTTTGACACATAAAAGCTATAAAAAGCCTTATAATAATGAAAGATTAGAGTTTTTGGGTGATGCTGTGATGGATTTAGTAGTAGGGGAGTTTTTGTTTTTTAAATTCCAAAAAGATTCAGAAGGAAACCTTTCTAAGCTTAGGGCAGCTTTGGTAAATGAAAAATCTTTTGCAACCTTAGCACAAAAACTTGATCTTGGAGCATGTATTTTTATGTCTATTGCAGAAGAAAATAATGATGGACGCAATAAACCTTCTATACTTTCTGATGCCTTTGAAGCTTTAATGGGAGCTTTGTATTTAGAAATAGGTTTTGAAAAAACTAAAAACATAGCATTAAATTTACTCAATGAAGTTTATCCGCATATTGATACACAAAGTTTATTTAAAGACTATAAAACAAGACTTCAAGAAATTACACAAGCAAATATGGCAGGCACACCTGAGTATGTAGTGATGAAAGCTTTTGGACCTGATCATAAAAAGCAATTTGAAATTGCAGTAAAAATTCAAGGTATAGAAGTAGCAAGATCTATAGCAGGTAGTAAAAAAGAAGCCCAACAACAATGTGCCAAAATAGCACTTGAAAAATTAGGAAAACTATGAATAGCTTTGGAAAAAGATTTAAATTTACAAGCTTTGGCGAATCTCATGGTCAAGCTATAGGTTGTGTGATAGATGGTATGCCAGCAGGGGTGAAGTTTGACTTTGATTTTTTGCAAGAAATGCTAGATAAAAGAAAACCAGGTCAAAATAAATTTAGCACTCCTAGAAAAGAAGAAGATAAAGCTCAAGTTTTAAGCGGGGTTTTTGAGGGTTATACAACAGGAACTCCTATAAGTGTTTTGGTGTATAATGAAAATACACGCTCAAAAGATTATGAAAAAGATGTGTTTCGTCCTGCACATGCTGATTTTACTTATTATCACAAATACGGCATTAGAGATTATAGAGGTGGTGGAAGAGCTAGCGCTAGAGAAAGTGTAGCAAGAGTGGCAGCAGGGGCGTTAGCTTGTATGCTTTTAAAAGAGTTTGATATAGAAATAATGAGTGGAGTTTTTGGGGTAGGAAGTATTGATAGCAAACTTAGTAATGATGAGTTCGATTTTAATTATGCTAAAAATAGTGAAATTTATGCTTTAGATAAAAATTTAGAGCAAAGTTTTAAAGATGAAATTTTAAAAGCTAAAAAAGCTAAAAACAGCATAGGCGCTAGAGTTTTTACTAGAGTGAAAAACCCTATTAAAGGCTTAGGTGAGCCTTTGTATGATAAGCTTGATTCTAAACTTGCTCATGCAATTATGGGAGTCAATGCGGTTAAAGCTATAGAAATAGGAAGTGGCATTCAAAGCAGTTATATGTATGGAAGCGAAAATAATGATGAGCTAAAAGATGGAGTATTTTTAAGCAATCATAGCGGAGGTATATTGGGTGGAATTTCTAATGGAAATTTTATCGATATAAAAACATATTTTAAACCAACTCCTTCTATATTTTTACCCCAACAAACACAAAATATTCAAGGAGAAAATATTATACACGAGTTACAAGGTAGACACGATCCTTGTGTGGGTATAAGAGGCAGTGTTGTAGTAAATGCTATGGTAGCTATATGCATGGCCGATGCTTTACTTTTAAATGCAAGTTCAAATTTGCAAAATTTACAATGTATTTATGGAAAAAATAAATAAAAATTTAATACTTATTTTGATATGATGATAAAATATCTTTAAAAAGGGAGCAATATGAAAAAAAATATCGTATTTTTTGAAGTTAGAGGTGGTAGCGATAAAGGTGAAGATGGCCATAGAAAAGACACCATGCCTATGGTAAATGCTTTAAAAGAGCAAGGTTGGAACGCTGAGGTTATCTTTTTTGAAGTTGAAAAAAAAGACGAAATTTATGAATATGTAAAAAACAATGCTGATGCTTATGTTTCTAGAATTAACCCAGGAAATTTAAAAGAAGAAAATGAATACTTTGATATGTTAAGAAAACTTTGTGCAAATGGTGTTATAGGTATGCCTCATCCTGATGCGATGATAGGATATGGCGCTAAAGATGCACTTACTAAGCTTAATAAAACAGCTTTAGTGCCTGAAGATACTTATGCGTATTATGATATTAAAACTTTTAAAGAAAGTTTTGTAAAAACCTTAGCAAAAGGCGAGAGGGTTTTGAAGCAAAATCGTGGTTCAACAGGTGAGGGAATTTGGCGTGTGAGATTAATAGATGAACTGCCAGCAGGGACTACAAGTGTGCCATTAAATGCAAAAATCAAATGCACAGAAGCAAAAGACAATCATACAGAAGAAAGAGAGCTTGGTGAATTTATGGATTTTTGTGAGCAATACATTGTGGGTGATAATGGTATGCTTGTAGATATGACTTTTTTACCGCGTATTAAAGAAGGTGAAATTAGAATTTTAATGCTTTATCATACTCCAATTTATGTAGTGCATAAAAAGCCTGCAGAAGGTGCTGATGCATTCTCTGCTACACTCTTTTCAGGTGCAAAATATAGATATGATGAGCCAAAAGATTGGCAAGAATTGGTAGATTGGTTTTTAGCGACCTTACCAGAAATTCGTTCAAAGCTTGGAAATTACGATATTCCTTTAATTTGGACTGCCGATTTTATCTTAGATACAGATGAAAATGGTAAAGATAAATATGTTTTAGGTGAGATTAACTGCTCTTGTGTAGGATTTACTTCTCCTGCTGAATTTGTTGAGCCTATTGCTAAAAAAGTAGCTCAAAATATCATTAATATCGTGAGTAAAAATTAACCCTTGTTTAACAAGGGTTTTAACTCATTATGCTTTTAACTATACTTTATATTATCGGAATTACTGTTGATGCAATGACGGGGGCTATTGCTGCAGGACGGCACAAAATGGATCTTTTTGGAGTGATATTTATAGCTTTGGTAACAGCTATTGGTGGAGGTTCTATCAGAGATATTTTACTTGATCATCATCCATTAACTTGGATTAAAACTCCTGAATATGTCATTTTGATTTGTGTTGCGGCTATGATTACAACAAAAATTGCTAAATATGTTATAAGACTTGAAAAACTTTTTTTAATTTTAGATGCTATAGGTTTGGTTGTTTTTAGTGTTTTAGGTGCACAAATTGCAATAGAAATGGGGTATGGTTTTATAGTGGCTGTGAGTTCAGCTGTGATTACAGGTGTATTTGGCGGGATATTAAGAGATATATTATGTGCTAGGATACCACTTGTATTTCAAAAAGAAATTTATGCAGGTGTGGCCATATTAACAGGAGCTTTGTATTATATATTGCATATTTTAGGCATAGATGAATTATGGGTAATTCTTGCTTCATTGATTGTAGGAACTATAGCAAGACTTTTAGCGATACATTATGGTTTAAGTTTGCCTATATTTTCTTTTAAAGATGGAGAAAATAAAGAAAGCTAATTTTATTTTTTAGATTTTAAAATGCAAGTTTTGTTATTTATAATGTTTTTATAAAATCCCTGCGAGCTTTGCTAGTAAGCAATATTTATTTATATTTTATTTTAGAATATATATTTGATATATTAAATTTATATTAAGCTTAAATATTGAAACTATCGTTTATGCTATTTTTATTTAGGAGTTAAAAGAGTGGTGACCCATACGAGACTCGAACTCGTGTTACCGCCGTGAAAGGGCGATGTCCTAACCGCTAGACGAATGGGCCAAAACATTAAATTAAGAAATGAAATTATATCTTATTTAATTTAAAAAAAGCTTAATTATTTAATAAAACGCAGGTAAAAATAGCCAAATACACCAGAAGCTAATGAGGCTAGTAAGATTGCAAAGTTATCTACAAAATTAAATATATCACTCACCTCATAAGCAAGAGCATCTATAAAAAAGCTCATGGTAAAACCTATACCTGTGAGTATGCAAACTCCATAGAGTTGTTTAAAATTTGCATCTTTTGGTAGTTTTGCAAGTTTGAATTTAATCGCCATATAGGCAAAGCCAAATACACCTAGTTGTTTTCCAACAAAAAGTCCCAAAAATATACCCATGCTTACACCACTAAAAAGCATATGAAATTCTATTTTAGAAAGATCAACTCCTGCGTTTGCAAAAGCAAAAAGTGGCAGTATTATAAAAGCTATCCAAAATTTTAAACCATGCTCAATTTCTTCTAATAAAGCATGATTGTTTTTTGTATATACAGGAATGAATAAAGCAGTAATAATACCTGCTAAAGTCGCATGTACTCCACTTTTTAATACACTAAGCCAAAGCAGAGCACCAAGTATATAATAAAATGATTTTCTTTCATTACCTAAGCGATTAAGTAAAAACAAGCCAATAATGCAGCAAAAGGCAACAAAAAAAGCCAAAGTTGAAAGCTCACCTGTATAAAAAATAGCAATGATTAAAATAGCTCCTACATCATCAAAAATCGCCAAAGAAACTAAAAATATTTTTAAAGAGCTTGGTATGCGTTGTTTTAGCATTGCAAGTATAACTAGAGCAAATGCAGTGTCAGTTGCTGTTGGTATAGCCCAACCTTTTAAAACATAAGTATCATTAAAATTAATAGCACAAAATATCAAAGCAGGTGCTACTATACCACCTATGGCAGCTATTAAGGGTAGAGTAATATTGCTAAGAGTTTTAAATTCTCCTTGAACAAATTCTTTTTTTAATTCAAGTCCTATTGCAAAGAAAAAAATTGCAATCAGTCCATCATTAATCCATAACAAAGAAGGTTTAAAAAGCTCTCAAGCTCCTATTTTTATACCCATTTCTACACTTAAAAAATTCATATAGTGTTGTCCATAAGGGCTATTTTTGAGTAATAAAGCAAAGATTGTTGCTATTAAAAGCAACAATCCTCCTAAAATTTCAAGAGATAAAAAGCTTTGGAGGTTTTTAAATTTCATTTTTTGAAACTATAAATGAGTTTTAAATAAACATAGCCAATCACAGCGCTTAACAAAGAGGCTATTAAAATAGCAAGCTTATCTGAATATGCAAAAATATCACTATTTTGGTAAGCTAAGCCATCTATAAAAAAGCTCATGGTAAAACCTATACCTGTGAGTATGCAAACTCCATAGAGTTGTTTGAAATTAACATTTTGTGGAAGTTTTGCTAAGCCTAGTTTTATACTAATATATGAAAATAAAAAGACACCTATTTGTTTTCCTAAAAATAAACCTAAAATAATACCTAAGCTAACCGAAGAAAACATAAAGCTTGGATCCATATCTTTTAAATCAACACCTGCATTTGCAAAGGCAAAAATAGGTAAAATAAAATAACTTACCCAAGGTGCTAAATCATGTTCGATTTCTTTTAAAAAAGATTTTCCATTTTTTGTTTCAAGTGGTATAAACAAAGCAGTAATCACACCCGCTAAAGTTGCATGCACTCCACTTTTTAGCATGCTTATCCAAAATACTATAGCTATAATGATATAAAAGGATTTTTTAGTAACATGAAAATGATTTAATAGATAAAGTGCTAATATACATACCAAAGCAGCAATCATAGCAAATACTGAAAGCTCGCTTGTGTAAAATAAAGCAATCACAATAATCGCACCCAAATCATCAAAAATAGCCAAGGAAAGCAAGAATAATTTTAATGAAGTAGGTACTTTTTTACCTAAAAGCATTAAAATTCCTACTGCAAAAGCCACATCAGTTGCTGTTGGTATAGCCCAACCTTGCAAAGCAAAAGCATCTTTATAATTAAAAAATGCAAAAATCAATGCAGGTACTATCATACCACCAAGTGCAGCAAATACAGGTAAAGACATAGCTTTTATACTATTTAGCTGTCCTCTTGTTACTTCATACTTTAATTCAAGCCCTATGGCAAAGAAAAAAATTGCAATAAGTCCATCATTAATCCATAAAAGCAAAGGTTTGAAAATTTCTAAACTTCCTGCTTGAAACCCAAAAGGAATATTTAAAAAGTTGGTGTATTGATCTGTTAAAGAGCTGTTTTGTAAAATTAATGCAAGTAAAGTGAAAAATATTAGCAAAACACCCGGAAAAGTTTCGCTTTTAACAAAGGTTTGAAGTCTTTGCATATAAATAGCCTTTTTAAATTTTTAATTAATGCGTTATTTTAACATAAAAAGGCTTGAAATTTAAAAGTTTAAGCAGAAAAACTGCTTAAACAGGTATAACGCGTATATTTGGACTAAGTTCTTCTTGTAAGATATTTTCTATGGCATATAAAGTTGCGCCACTTCCGCTTGAGCAACCACTGCAAGCTCCAAGATAGCGTATATATACATCTATATTTTTACTTTCACTTTTTTGTATATCAATTACTTCCAAATCCCCACCATCTCCGTGTAGCATCGGACGTACATCGCTATCTAAAACAGCCTCTACTGCTTTTAGTTGTTTAACCATGGTCATATCATCAAAAGCAATATCTGCTTTACTTTGATCTTTTAATCTCTCTCTTTCCATTTCGGCTCTAGTTTCAGCTAAAATATCTACAAGGTAATAATCTTTTTTCTCATGTCCTCCAGGCTTAACACAAGATTTACAAAAAGCTCCTGCTTTTGTAAATTGTGTGATTTCTTCTACTGTATGTAAATCATTTAGTTTAATTACTTCTTTGATAGTTCCAAGGCTTACTCTAGCACATTCACAAACTATAATTTGATCTTCAAAGTCTTCAGGATTGACTCCTTTATAATGTGCCGCCGCTTGTTTGATAACATCATAAGCCATAACCGAACAGTGCATTTTTTGAGGTGGAACCGCAGGAGTTTGCGGATTATCTCTCATAGCAAATTCAACATCTAAATTTGTAATTTTAACAGCTTCATCCACGGTTTTACCTATGCAAAGATCAACCATAGTATCGCTACTTGCTATTGCTGTTCCACAGCCAAAGCTTTTAAATTTAGCATCAATGATTTTATCTGTTTTTTCATCCACTAGCCAATAAAGTCTAACTGCATCACCACAGCTTTCAGCTCCAAAATCTGCAATAATAAGTTTTGCATTTGCTTTTTGTGCATCTTCTTGTGTAAATTCGCCCATATGTTGAGGGTTATTCATTCTATCTTGTACTTTTTGAGAATACTCATCCCAAATAGATCCGCCAATTAAATTATTTTTTGCCATTTTTTTATCCTTTAAATATTTTCAGGCTTATACGCATAAGTACTTGAGATTGCTCTAAGTCTTTGCGTTGCTTTTTTTATCTGCTCTGCTGTATAATCAATTTCATCTTCTGTGTTAAATCTAGATAAAGAAAGTCTTAGGGCAGTATGAGCTAAATCATTTTCAGCACCAATTGCTTCCATGATAGGGTTGCTCTCAAGTGCTTCACTAGCGCAGGCTGATCCAGTGCTTGCTGCTATGCCATTTTTATTTAAATCCCAAAGCATAGCTTCACCTTCTACGCCTTTAATGCTTGCTAAAATTGTATTTGGAACTCTTCTTGATCTATCTCCAACTACGCTTGTATCAGGCATTGCTAAAATTAAATCTTCTAGTTTGTCTCTTAATTTTCTAATGTGTGAATTTTCAAAGTCAAGCATAGTATTTGCAATTCTTAAAGCTTCTGCCATTGCTATAATATATGGCACATTTAAAGTTCCACTTCTTCTGCCACCCATATGCTCACCACCATGTAAAAGTGGAGTTAGTTCTATATCTTTTTTAATATAAAGCCCACCAACTCCTTTTGGACCATGGAATTTATGTGCAGAAAATGAAGCAAAATCAACTCCAGCTTTTGCAAAATTAACTTTGATTTTCCCAACAGCTTGGGTTGCATCAGTATGGAATAACGCTCCGTATTCATGAGTAATTTGAGCCATTTCTTCTATAGGAAAAATCATACCAGTTTCATTATTTGCCCACATAATACTCACTAGGGCAGTTTTATCTGAAATAACTTCTTTTAAATCTTTTACGCTAGAAACACCCTCATGATCAACACCAAGTTCTATGACTTTTACTCCTAAAGATTTTAAAAACATAGCACTAGCAGCTACTGCGGGATGTTCCACGCTAGAAATAATTACTTCATTTCTATCGCTATTTAAAATTTTATCAAAATACACACCTTTTAACACCCAATTGATACTTTCTGTAGCACAGGAAGTGATAATAATATCATCTAAATCACTTGCCCCAAGTCCTGCATAAAGTTTATCCATAGCTTCTTTTAAGGCAGGATGGGTTGCACTACCCCATTGATGAAGGCTATTTGGGTTTCCAAAATGCTCTTTTAAAAAAGGCTTCATAAGCTCGTAAGCTTCTGGTGCAAGTTGTGTTGTTGCGTTGTTATCTAAATATACTTTCAAATTATACTCCTTTAATTAGGATAATTTTTATCTTTTTTGTTAATATACACTAAAATATTAAATTTAATATTAAATCAAGTAAGTTTTTAACTTGTGTAATAATTTACATTATTATTTTAGCACAAGTTAAGCCATAGCATTTAAATAAGAATGTAAAATTTTGTTAATACTAGCTTGTTTTTTTCTATTTTCTAAAAATTGAGTATCTAAAAGTTCTTTTTGAGTATTGATTTTTTCAAGATCAATATTAGGATTGTTTTGATTGAATTCTTCTTTTAAAACTTCAATTTCTTTACTAACTTGCTCGCTATAAAGACTATAAATAGAACTTGAATTGGCAAATTCTTTCATGTTAATGCTATGTTGATAGTTAATATATTGTTGAAAGAAAACTGAAAGCTTATCTTCTGAAGTGTTGTTTTTATCTACTCCATTGATATATAAATATAAATCAAAACTCATTTTTTCTTTGTTGTTTTCATTAATATAATCTTGCATACTCATTTGACCTCTCATGAGTTTTTGAAAATTTACACTAGAGGACATATCCAACTCAATAGGCGATAGAAAAAAATTAGCTTTATTGTGATTTTGTTCTTTTAAATCATGATAAATATAATTGAGCAGCAATCCACTTTTAGAAACCTCCCCTTGTTTATTTAAATAAGGTTTGATAACAGGATTACTAGCTGTATTTTCTATGCTTGCGTTAAACGCAAAATCACCTATTTTATTATCAAGCATTAAGGTGTTTAAATTTTTATTTGATTCTTTTGCATTTTGTAAATTTTTAGCATTTTCATAAACTTTTAAAATTTTACCCTCATAAGTATAACTATAACCTTGATTTAACTCTGAAATTTGAGCTTTACTTAAAAAATCATTGTCATTGTTTTGAAACTGTGGATTTATAGTTTTTAATGTGTTGTGATAAGTGTTTAAAAGTCTTGGTAAATCTATTTTGTTATAATTTAAATTCTCATCAAGCTTTATAAGTTGTTTTGAAATTTCTCTTATACTTTTTATATTAATATCATAATCAAGAGGCAAAGCAGCTGCTTTATTAAGATCTTTTTCAAAAAAACCTTGCTCATTGATTCTAAAACCAAATTCACTTGCATAAGTAATTTTATAGTCTAAATTAGAACCATTGATATCAAGTAAATCACTTTTAATATTAGTATTTTCTTTTTTTTCTTCTATGTGTCCAGTTTTTGCAAAAGGATAATTTGCAAAATTCTGATACGGATTAACATTAGAATTTACAAACATAACTCTTCTCTTCAAAAATATTGCTTAACTTTTAAAAAGCAAAAGCTATGCCAAAATTTTTGAATTGAAGAGAAAAATTTTAAGCGTAAATGTCAAGTAATCCTGAACTAGCAGTAGGAGTAGTAGTTGGAGCAGGGTTTGCATTTACGCCTTCAAGTACTTGCATTACTGCATTTTCATTAACTTCTATGGTTTTTTTCATCATAGTAGTTGCAATGTTAAGCATTAAGTTTGCTTGATTGTTTGTAACTTCGCCCATAACATACTCCTTTTGTTTGGATCAAAGGTATTATCGGCAAAGTTTGGTAAATATTAAGCTATATTATAAATTTTTGATAAGTAATGATTGTGGGTGTTTTCTTTTGCTTCAAGCATATCGATATAATTTTTAAATTCATCCATATCTTTAAAAAGATTTTTCATTGTAGTGCTAATTTCATTAGAAAAATTTTGAAGATTATTTTGGGCTTTTAAATATCTTTCGATTTGATAAATTCTCGCCACTTCTCTTTCATATTCATCTTGAGTCATTCTTTTTGCACTGAATTCTTCATTTAGAACTTTTTTATTATTAATAATAAAAGATTTTTTTTGATTATTGATTTTAAATTCGATTATAAAATCTTCTTTTGAAGCGATAATTTTTAAATATTTTAATTTTGCTTTATCTTCTAGTAAAACAAAACTTATGCATTCTAAAAACATATGTGTAAAAATTTCTCTTTCAAAAATATTTTGACAAATATCGGTATATTTTAAACCTAAGCTTTGTTGATGATCTAAAAATGCTATATTTGACATGATCTATCCTTTTTTCATGACTTTTTTATCAAAAAAAAGCAAAAAATATTCCAACTATTATGTATCAATCATCTTAAGCATATTAATCGTATCTTCAAATTCAAAACTTTCTTCAGGATTTTGACTTAAAAATTGCTGCATAAAATCTTTTTTAGCAATAGCTTGATCGAGTTCTTTATCGGTGCCTTTTTGATAAGCACCAATACGCAATAGCACTTCATTTTCTTTAAGCAAAGAATTTAAACGCTTAAATTTTCTAGCAGCTAGCTTATGTTCATCACTGATAATATCCCCCATAACCCTTGAGGCTGAATTTTGTATATTTATAGGTGGATAAATTCCAAAGTCAGTGAGTTCGCGACTAAGCACTATATGCCCATCTAGGATAGATCTGCTTTGATCAGCTATTGGATCACTCATATCATCCCCATCAACCAACACGGTAAAAAAAGCTGTTATGGTGCCTTTACCTTCTTCCTTTCCTGTTCTTTCCATAAGCTGAGGTAAAAGACTTAAAACGCTTGGCGGATAACCTTTTGTTGTAGGTGGTTCACCTAGGGCAAGACCTATTTCTCTTTGAGCCATAGCAAAACGCGTTACGCTATCCATGATAAATAACACATCTTTACCTTGTTCTTTAAAATATTCAGCCACACTCATAGCACAAAATGCTCCGTATTTTCTCATCAGCGCGCTATCATCACTTGTTGCAACGATGATGACAGTATCATCAAGTTTACCACCAAGATTTTTTTGTATAAATTCAGGAATTTCTCTACCGCGCTCTCCTATTAAAGCTATAACTTTAATAGGAGCTTTGGAATTTTTCACTATCATACCCATAAGAGTTGATTTACCAACCCCACTTCCTGCAAAAATCCCAAGCTTTTGTCCTACCCCGCAAGTTAAAAGTGCATCTATTGTTTTAACACCTACTGGAAAAACTTCTTCTATCAAACCTCGCTTCATTGCATCAATAGGTGCTCGCATAATAGGCATAAATTTACTTGCCTCAATAGGTCCTTTACCATCTTTTGGTCGCATAAAAGGATCGACTACTCTTCCTAAAAGTTCATCACTAACTCCTATTTGCATACCTGCATCGTTAATAAAAGCACGATCGCCTATTTTAAAACCTTCCACAAAACCAAAAGGACTCAAATAGCTTAAATTTTCATCTACTTCTACCACCATAGCCATAGCTTCTTTACTCTCATCTTCACTAGAAACTATTTTAATGATATCACCTATGCTAGTTTTTAAGCCATTTATTTCTATACTAGTACTTGAAATTTTAGTAATCTGACCAAAAACACTAGCAAGATTTTGTGAAGCAATTTTACTACGAAGTTTTTCTAAACCCATTAAAATCTAACCTGTTTTGCCGAGTTAATTAAAGTGAAAAATTCTTTTCTTGTTTTTTCACTTTTTAAAAAGCTACCTCTTAGTGCTGAAGTGCTAGTAGTAGAATTTGCTTTTTGCACCCCACGCATTTCAACACACATGTGTCTTGCTTCAATAACTACTCCAACACCTTTTGCACCTACATGTTCCATTAAAGATTCTGCGATTTGTTCTGTGAGTTGTTCTTGAATTTGCAAGCGTCTTGCAAAAACTTCCACAAGGCGTGGAATTTTACTAAGACCTACGACTTTTTTATCCGGTATATACGCAACATGTACGCGCCCAAAAAAAGGTAAAAGATGATGCTCGCAAAGACTATAAAATTCTATATCTCTTACTAAAACCATTTCATTGTTTGAGCTTTCAAATAAGGCATCATTTAGTATTTGTTTTGGATCTTGTTTATAACCACTATTTAAAAATTCAAAAGCTTTAAAAACTCTTGTAGGAGTTTTTAAAAGTCCTTCTCTTTGCGGATTTTCCCCGATAATTTCTAACATATTTTTTACTGATTGTTCAAATTTTTCTTGCATTTTTTCTCCATCAAAAATTAAAATTTTAACATATTTTTATTTTTATATAAAGTGATAAGGAAAATTTTGGTATATTATCAAGAAATTTTATTTAAAAAGGGAAAATATTATGGAAGTTACAGCAAAACTAATTGATTTTGCAAATGCAAATGCTACTGTGAAAATTGCTCAAGGAGCTATTAAAGCAGAAGTTGAAAAATTAGCTAAAAAAGCATCTAAAACTATGAAAATGGATGGTTTTAGAGCAGGAAAAGTTCCTGTTGCTGCTATACTTAAAAGATATGAAAAAGAGCTTACAAGAGATGCGGAGCAAGATCTTTTAAGAAATGCTGTAGATGGTGCTTTAAAAGAAGTTAAAAAAGAGGCTAAAGATTTAGTAGGTGAGCCATATTTTGAAAAATTTGATAGAAAAGATGGCGATATTGAAGCTCAAATGGTATTATCTTTTAAGCCAGAAGTAAAATTAGATGGATATGAAGAACTAATTCCAACTTATAATACACCAAAAGTAACTCAAAAAGAAATTGATGCAAAAAAAGAAGAATTATTAAAAAGATTTGCTACTCCTGAAGCGATTAAAGAGGCAAGAGCTTTAAAAGAAGGCGATTTTGCTAAATTTGATTTTGAAGGTTTTGTTGATGGTAAAGCTTTTGATGGTGGAAAAACTCAAAATTATGTTTTAGAGATTGGCTCAAAACAATTTATACCAGGATTTGAAGAAGGTATGATTGGTTTAAAAGCAGGCGAGGAAAAAGATATTAATGTAACTTTTCCAAAAGAATATGGTGCAGCACATTTAGCAGGAAAAGATGCGGTATTTAAAGTAAAAATTCATGAAATTCAAGAACTTAAATTACCTGAATTAAATGAAGAGCTTTTAAAAAACTTACTTCCTGAAGAAAAAGAGCCAAGTGTTGAAAAATTAGACGCAAAATTAAAAGAACAACTAAAAAATGAAAAAATCTTTAAACTTATTAATGATGAGCTTAAAAATCAATTTGCAGAAGCTTTAGTAGCTAAGTTTGACTTTGTTTTGCCAAGAAATATAGTAGAGCAAGAAACAGATATGCAATTTAGAAGCTCTTTAAGAACTTTAAGCGAAGAGGAATTAAAAGAATTTAAAGATGAGGCTAAATATAAAGAAAAAAGAGAAAGTTTCAAAGAAGATGCGCAAAAAAGCGTAAAATTAACTTTCATTATAGATGAGCTAGCAAAACTTAGAAATGTTACAGTAAGCGATCAAGAATTAATCCAAGCAATTTATTTTGAAGCTTATAGATATGGTTTTAACCCACAAGAACATTTAGATAATTATAAAAAGCAAGGTGCATTACCTGCTATTAAAATGTCTTTAATTGAAGAAAAACTTTTTGCTGATATTTTTAAAAAAAATGATAAAAAGAAAACCGAAAAAGAAAGTGAAAAATAATGAGTTCATATATACCCTATGTAGTTGAAAAAACAAGCAGAGGCGAAAGAAGTTATGATATATACTCAAGACTTTTAAAAGATAGGATTATCATGCTAAGTGGTGAGATCAATGATGATCTTGCTGCTTCTATCGTGGCACAGCTTTTGTTTTTAGAAGCTGAAGATCCTCAAAAAGATATTTATCTTTATATTAACTCACCAGGCGGGGTTGTGACAAGTGGATTTAGTATTTATGATACGATGAATTATATTAAAGCTGATGTAAGTACTATTTGTATTGGTCAAGCTGCTTCTATGGGTGCATTTTTGCTTAGTTGTGGTGCTCCAGGGAAAAGATTTGCTCTGCCAAATTCAAGAATTATGATCCACCAACCACTAGGTGGTGCAAGAGGACAAGCAACAGATATAGAAATTCAGGCAAAAGAAATTCTAAGATTAAAAGCGATTTTAAATGATATTTTGGCAAAAAATACTAAGCAAAAACTTTCTAAAATAGAAAAAGATACCGATAGAGATTTTTTTATGAGTGCTATAGAGGCTAAGGAATATGGCTTAATCGATAAGGTTTTGGAAAAAAGTTTTAAATAAGGAAACAAAGCAATGCTAGATGATGATTTATTTGCTGATTTAAATTTAAATAGCGATCCAACTCCAGCCAAAGAAGCTCCAAAAATTCAAAAAATTAGTGGAGGCGAATTTGAGAAATTTGCGAAATCTATTTTAACTGAACTTGTAAAAGATAATGTGCCTCCAACTCCTACTAATTATGGGGTTTATTTTCAAAAAATGCTTGAAGAGCGTCCAGGAGCTTTTAAGAAAAAAGTTGGTGAGATTATGGAATTTGAGCAAAATGATGATGGTCTTAAGCGTGCAAATATAGAACAAGAAATAAAGAAAAGTTTTAATTCTACTTCGGCATTATTGCAATATATTGCCATGATTTATAGGCATCTTGAAACAGTTAAAGATATGCTAAAAAGGCGTAATTCAGAACTTGCTATTAGTACAGGAAATTTAGCTGTTTCTAATGTAATCCATGCCCTTGAAACAGACCTTTCAAGATTTTCTAGCATTTTAGATAAGTATTCAGATGAGATTAAAGAAAATTTTGATGAGGTTAGACAGACTTATAAACATATAGAAGAGCAGAGTGATTTTGACTCTAAATTTGGAGTTTTTAATAAAAAATATTTTTTAGAAAATTTGGAAAAAAGCATAGAGAGTAATGCTAAATATAATTATTATACCTCTTTGATATTCTTTAGAGTAAAAGAAGAAATTTTAGAGCAAACTTATACTCAAAAAGAGAAAAATGCCTTTTTAAAAAGTGTTTGTAAAATTTTTAGTAAAAATGTTTCTTCAAGTGATATAGTAGCACATTGTGGAAATAATATTTTTGCTATAATGATCTCTCATACTAATTTAGAAAAAGCACAAGAAATATGTAATAAAATTTTAGAATCCTTAGAAAATTCAAATTTTTTCTTAGCAGATAAAGAAATAGAGGCAGATGTGGAGGTTGCTATTAGTGCAGTTAATAGTGACAGCAAAGGTGAAGAATTAATAGAAAAATGCATTGAAGCTTTAAAAGACTCGGGAAAAAATTTAGAACCTTTTGTAATAGTGGAAAAAGAAAAATGATAAGAAAGATAATTACCTATCCTAATCCAAGATTATTTTTAGAATCAAAAAAAGTAGAAAATTTTGATAAAGATTTACATGTACTTTTAGATGATATGTATGAAACAATGATAGCTAATAAAGGTGTAGGTTTGGCAGCTATCCAAGTTGATGTGCCAATTAGAGCTTTACTTGTAGATATTGGTGATGAAGAAGGTGAGCAAAAAGAAGACAAACAAACTCTTTTAGAAATCATCAATCCCATTATAACACCTTTAGATGATGAAAGAATTTCTTGTAATGAGGGTTGTTTAAGTATACCAGGTTTTTATGAAGATGTAATGCGTTATAAAAATATACAACTTGACTATCAAGATAGGTTTGGAAAGCCACAAAGTTTGCAAGCACATGAGTTTTTAGCAGTGGCTATCCAACATGAAGTTGATCATCTTGATGGACATTTATTTATAGAAAAACTTTCTTTTTTAAAGCGTCAAAAATTTGATAAAGACTTTAAGAAAAAATCCAAAAAGAATAAATGAAAAAGCTAAAATGTGCAAGTTTTTCTACAGAACTTGATATCATCGATGTAGAATCAACTTTCACAAGAGGTTTGCCAGGCTTTAGCATAGTGGGTCTTGCAAACTCTACCATCAAAGAAAGCACTGAAAGAATTAAAGCAACTTTGTTAAGTCAGAATTTTAGCTTTCCAGCACAAAAAATTACTATCAACTTAAGTCCTTCGGATATTCCTAAAAATGGTTCTCATTTTGACTTAGCTATTGCAATTTTGATTTTATTTCAAAAAGAAATTTTAGATGATTTTTTTGTTTTTGGAGAACTTGGATTAGATGGGAGTATAAAAAGCACTGCTAGTTTATTTTCTATCTTGCTTTTTTTAAGTACAAAAATACAAAATGCTAAAGTAGTAGTACCAAAAGCCATAGCACAAAAAGCTTCAATGATACCTAATTTAACAATTTATGCTTTAGAAAATTTAGCCCAGGCTGTAGATTTTTTTAAAGAAAAAAAATATGAGAATTATCATATATGTAATGCGCATCCTTTATTTGAAAATGCTATAAAATTTAATGGGGAAAAATATATAAAAAACACTAGCTTTCCTTATGATTTTAAGGAAGTTAAAGGCCAAGAAAATGCTAAATTTGCTTGTATAATAGCAGCTTTAGGAATGCATAATATTTTATTTGAAGGTAGTCCAGGTAGCGGTAAAAGTATGTGTGCTAAAAGACTTCCTTTTATCATGCCACCGCAAAGCTTGAAAGAAATTTTAGCTCAAAACGCTTATAAGTCATTAAATTCTTTAGATGATGATTTTAGCGCTAGTAGGGTTTTTAGAAGTCCTCATCATACAAGTACTAGGGCTAGTATTTTTGGTGGAGGAACTAAAAATGCCAAGATAGGAGAAATAGCACTTGCAAATGGAGGAGTTTTGTTTTTTGATGAGTTTCCTCATTTTTCAAAACAAATCATAGAAAGTTTAAGAGAGCCATTAGAGGATTTTAAAATTCTTATTTCAAGAGTTAATACCAAAGTGATTTATGAAACTAAATTTTTATTTGCTTGTGCGCAAAATCCTTGTCCTTGTGGAAATTTATTTTCTAAAAATCAAAATTGTCGTTGTCAAGAAATAGAAATAAAAAAATATAAAAACAAAATTTCATCTCCAATTTTAGACAGAATTGATCTTTATGTAGCTATGGATGAAATTTCATATAAGGATAAAATGAGTTTAACATCAGAGCAAATGAGCGAGATGGTATTTAAAGGATTTTTATTTCAAAAACAAAGACAGCAAGAAGAGTTTAATGCTAAATTAAATGATGAGCAGATGAAACAATTTTGTATTTTAGAGTCTTCTGCTAATGAAATTTTGCAAAAGGCTATAAATTCATATAATCTTTCTCAAAGAGGGGTAAATAAAACTATAAAAGTAGCAAGAACCATTGCAGATTTAGAGCAAAGTGAGTTGATTTTAAAAACTCATATTTTAAAAGCATTAAGTTTTAGAATGAGAAATATTTAGGAGCAAAAATGGAAAATAAAAGCATAGCAATTTTTATAGATGCGGAAAATATTCCTTCAAAATACGCAAAATCGATTTTTGGTATTGCTTCTGATTATGGAGAAATTGTTATAAAGCGAATTTATGGAGATTGGACTCAAAAAAATATACAAAATTGGAAAGAACAAATCGCACAATATTCTATCATTGCTATGCAACAATTTAATTTTTTAGCTAATAAAAATTCAAGTGATATGTATTTAATTACTGATATTATGAGTGTTTTTTATGAAAAAGATATTGATATTTTTGTTATTGTATCAAGCGATAGTGATTATACTAGTTTGATACAGAAGCTAAAAGAAAATAAAAAACAAGTTATAGGCATGGGTTTAAAGCAAGCTGTAAAATCTTATGTGAATTCCTTTAGTGAATTCTTTTATTTAGATCAAGATAAATCAAAAACAAAAGTCATAATTGAAAAAGAATATATCAAAGATTTAATCAATATCGCAGAGGCTTTGATAGAAGAAAAAGGTCGCGCAGAATATGCTCAAATTCGTACCAATATGAACAGAAAACATGCAAATTTTATTCCACAAAATTTCGGCTTTAAAAATTTTAAAGCTTTGATGAAAGAACTTTTACCAAAGATGAAACAATTTAAAGAAGCAAATGAGAAAAATATTTATTTCCTTGAAAAAGCAAAGGCTTAAAAATGGAAAATATCTTAATAGCTTTTTTGGCTGTTGTAATTTTAGCTTTTGTATGGGTGGTATTTAAAAGTCAGAAAGAAAAAGTAAAGTTAGAATTTTTAAATCAAAACAATATGACTTTGCAAAATCAACTTTCTAATTTAGAGTTTGAAAAAACTGCACTTATGGAAAAAAATTCCAAACTTTTAGATGAAAAAATATCGTATTTATCTAAAAATGAAGCTTTAGAGGCAAAATTAGCACAAAAAGAACAAACTCAACAAGAACTTTTAAATATGCATTTAAAAGAGCGTGCAAATTTAAAAGAAGAATACACTCAAACCTTAATAAAATTAGAAGAAAAATATAAACAAAGTTTGGCGGGATTAAAACAAGAGCTAGAGCAAAATTTCCAAAAACAAAATGCTAGTATTTTAAATCAAAACAAACTTATGCTCAATGAAGATACAAAAAAAATCTTAGAAGAAATTTTCTTGCCTGTGAAAAAAAGTGTTAAAGAGTATAGTGAAAAACTCAGTCAAAATGAAGTTAGCATTAAAACACAAATTGATCATATGTTTAAATTTAGTCAAAATATGGGAGAAAATGCAGATAAGCTAGCTAAAATTTTAAAAGGAGATAAAAAATTTCGTGGTAATTTTGCAGAATTACAACTAAAATCAGTTTTAGAAAATAGTGGTTTAGTAGAGGGTGTGCAGTATAAATTGCAAGAGAGATTTCAAGATGAGGGTAAAACTTACATTCCTGATGCGGTTGTGTTTTTAGATAAACAAAAAAGTATAGTTATAGATGCAAAATTTTCTCTACCAAGTGATTTTAGTTTTGAAGATATTAGTAAAAATACCTGTCTTGATTTAGCTTATAATCTAAAATCAAGAATTGATGAGTTAGCTAAAAAGCCTTATATGCAGTATGATAAACACACTTATGAGTTTGTTTTGCTTTTTATACCTTATCAAAATATCTTAGATTTGATTTTAAATGTAGATCTTGAAATTTATCAATACGCTTATAAAAAAAAGGTTTATTTAACTACACCAAACACTCTTTTTATGGCATTAAATACTATAAATATTTCATGGAAAAATATACAAAGTAATGAAAATATCCTAAAAGCTTTTGATGAACTGGGTAAATTTCATGATAAATTTGCAGGTGTTTTGGATGATTTTGAAAAAATCAAAGAAAATGTTAAAAGATTAAACACAAATGTAGATAATATGCAAACAAAGCTTACTCATGGAAGTGGAAATATTGCATCAAGAGTGATAAAGCTTAAAGAGCTAGGCGCTAAAACTCAAAAATTTATAAAATGTGAGATGAGCGATGAAAGCAGTATTTAAAGATAATATTTCTTATGAAAAAAAACTTATTGAAAAAGGTTTGGATGAGTTTTTAATGATGGAAAATGCAGGCATAGAGCTTGCAAATTTGATTAAGAAAAAAAATAAAAACATAAAAAATGCTAAAATTTTATTTTTGCTTGGTGCTGGTGGAAATGGAGCTGATGGACTTGTGGCTATAAGGCATTTAAAAAAAGCTTTTGCTTTTGTTATGCCATATAAAAAAAATACAATGTTTATCAAGCAAGAGCAAATTTTAAAAAATATAGGTTTTAAATTTTTAAAAAAAGAACCTAAATTTAAAGATTTTGACATCATTGTTGATTGTGTTTTTGGGAGTGGTTTAAATAAAGCTTTAGATGAAAATTTGCAAAGAATTTTTAAAAAAATTGCTAAAAGTAAGGCTTTAAAAATAGCTTGTGATGTTCCTAGTGGTCTTGGACAAGAGCTATGTTTTAAGGCTGATTACACTCTTTGCATGGGAGCGATTAAAGAAATTTTATTAGAAGATTTTGCAAAAGAATTTGTAGGTAAAATTAAAATTGCAAATTTGGGTTTAAAACCTTATATGCAAAATACTTCAAGTTTTTTACTAGAAAAAAAAGATTTAAAACTTATTACAAAAAAGATTAACTCAAATAAAGGCGATTTTGGCCATATTTATATTTTTGCAAATAAAAGTGCAGGTACTCTAGCAGGACTTGGTGCTTTAGAATTTGGAGCAGGACTTGTATCTTTAGTGGCTAAAGAAAGTTTTTCACCTTTGATTATGCTAAAAGATGATATTGAAAGCAAAATAAATGCAGCTGCTATAGGTATGGGACTTGATGATTTAAGTATTTTAAAAGATGAAAGATTAAAAAACATTCCTTTAGTTTTAGACGCAAATTGCTTTCAAAGTGAAAATTTACTTTCATATCTTGCTAGAGAAGATGTTGTTTTAACCCCTCATCCTAAAGAATTTTGTATGCTTTTAAAACTTTGTTTTAATGAGGATATAAGCGTAGAAGAAATTCAAAACAAACGCTTTTTTTATGCAAGAAAGTTTAGTTCTAAATTTCAATGTGTTTTGGTATTAAAAGGAGCTAATCCTATTATTGCTCAAAAAGAAAAATTTTTTATAGTAAATTGTGGCAATGAAGCTTTAGCAAAAGGTGGAAGTGGGGATGTGTTAAGTGGTATGATAGCAGCTTTGCTTGGAGCTAAATTTAATGCTTTAGAAGCTGCTAAAAATGCAGTATTAGCTCATGCTTTAGTAGCTAAAAATTATAAGAAAAACAAAATTAGTTTTGATGCTTTAAAATTGATAAAGGGGTTAAAATGCTTATAAAATTAGCAATTTTATTTAGTGGTAATGGAAGTAATTTGGAAAATATTTTAGCAAAATTACATAAAAAAACTTTTGGTAAAAATACCTTTGAAGTGGTTTTATGCGTGTGCAATAAAAAAGAAGCTTATGGTATACAAAGAGCTTTAAAATATAACCTTAATACTCAAATTATAGAGCATGAAAAATTTACTTCAAGAGAAGAATTTGACGCAGAGTTGGTAAAAATTATAAAAGAAAGTCAAGCAGATCTGACCATCTTAGCAGGATTTATGCGAATTTTAAGTCCTATTTTCACTCAAAATATAAAAGCTATTAATCTTCATCCTTCTTTGCTTCCTTTATTTAAAGGTGCTCATGCTATCAAAGAAAGTTATGAGAGCGATATGAAAGTTGCGGGTGTTAGCGTGCATTGGGTTAACGAAGAGCTTGATGGTGGTAAAATCATTGCTCAAAAGGCGTTTGAAAAAGCTAAACTAAGCTTTGAAGAATTTGAAGATAAAATTCATAAATTAGAGTATGAAATTTTACCTGCAACTATTGTTGAAATTTTTGAAAATGATTAATTTTTTATCATTATAATTACGCTTTTTATTTTAAGGAAGTTAAATGTTTGAGTGGATTTTTAGTGTGGATGCGTGGGTAGTGTTGCTTACGCTTACAGCTTTAGAGATTGTGCTAGGGATTGATAATATCATTTTCTTGGCTATTTTGGTTTCTAAATTACCACCAGAACATAGAGATAAGGGTAGAGTTTTAGGCCTTGCTTTTGCGATGATTACTAGAATTTTATTGTTATTGTCTTTGTTTTGGGTTATGAAACTTGTTACACCTTTATTTAGTATATTAGGCAATGAAATTTCAGGTAGGGATTTGGTGCTTTTGCTTGGAGGTTTGTTTTTGATAGTTAAATCTATCAAAGAAATCAAAGAAAGTATAACACATCAAGAGGAAAGTCAAAGTAATATAAAAATCAGCAATAAACTTTGGATTGTAGTTGCTGAAATAGCTGTGATAGATATAGTATTTTCTCTAGATAGTGTTATTACTGCTGTGGGTATTGCTCAAGATATAGAGATTATGATTATTGCTGTTATTATTGCAGTATTAGTAATGCTTTTTGCTTCTAAACCAATTGCAGATTTTGTAGAAAAATATCCAAGCATTAAAATTTTAGCTTTGGCATTTTTAGTAATGATAGGTTTTGTTTTAGTATGTGAAAGTTTTGATATTCATATAGATAAGGCCTATATTTATGTAGCTATGGCCTTTTCTTTGGTAGTTGAAATTTTAAACATCATTTCACAAAAAAAACAAACAAATAATTCTTAAAATATTTAGCATTTTTTATGCTAAATATTCTTATTTATCTTGACTTTTAATATTTTTTTATGTAGAATAACGCTTTATTTTTATACATCGGGGTGTAGCGCAGTCTGGTTAGCGCACTTGGTTTGGGACCAAGGGGCCGAAGGTTCGAATCCTTTCACCCCGACCATTTTTATAAATGGTGAGTGTAGCTCAGTCGGTTAGAGCATCAGATTGTGGTCCTGAGGGTCGTGGGTTCGATTCCCATCACTCACCCCATCAGCGCTCGTAGCTCAACTGGATAGAGCGACAGACTTCGGATCTGTAGGTTATGGGTTCGATTCCTATCGGGCGCACCATAAGCCTATTGTTACTTTTATTTTTTGCGCTCATAGCTCAGCTGGATAGAGCAACGGCCTTCTAAGCCGTAGGTCAGAGGTTCGAATCCTCTTGAGCGTACCACTTTTGCGGATGTGGTGAAATTGGCAGACACGCCAGACTTAGGATCTGGTGCAGCAATGCGTGAAGGTTCAAGTCCTTTCATCCGCACCACCATGCTTTGAAGCTACTTTCTAAAATTTTTAAAAAACTCAGGGAGCGGTTTTGGTAGCGGTTTTTTTCTTAAAAATTAATTTTTAATACTCCATGTTAAAATAATATAATTTATCATTATAATCTAAAAAAGAAATTGACTTTTATAAAAATATTTAAAAAAAGAATAAAATAAAAAATACATTTTACTTTTTTATATTCAATTGCTAATTCATTCTCTATTTCTTTTTTTATTAAAAGAAGACAGTATAAACTAAATACATTATAATTTATTTATTTTATTCATAAGGCTTT
>NZ_JAKMRA010000008.1:0-98473 GCF_025771865.1 Campylobacter sp. IFREMER_LSEM_CL2090 | reverse complement strand
GAGTTTTAGTAGATTATAATATAATATTAGGATGATGTTAAATAAATTAGATTTTTTCTTAAAAGATAATAATATATTTCTAAGTGGTTCTGCTGGAGTTGGTAAATCATTCTTAACTACAGAACTTGTTAAATTATATAGAAAACAAGGTAGAATTGTTGTTGTATTAGGTTCTACTGGATTAAGTGCATTTAATATAGGAGGAGTTACTTTACATAGTTTTTTTGCTTTTAAAAGATGTCAAAATTATGATGAGTTATATTATGAAGATAGAAAGCAAAGGGATAAACTAGAAAAATTAAAGAGAATTTTAAAGCAATGTGATTTGTTGGTTATTGATGAAATCTCTATGGTAAGTGCTTCATTGATGGAAATGATTTATTATAGATTAACAAGAAGTGACTTTAGTGGCAAAATTTTATTAGTCGGTGATTTTTTTCAACTTCCACCTGTAATAAACTACAAAGAGAATCAAAACACTTTATTTCAAAATACTCTATATGCTTTTTCTTCTCAAACTTGGAATGATTTAAAATTTGTCAATTTAAAGCTTAGTATTACTAAAAGAACTTTGGATAAACAATTTTATGAATATTTATTTTTTCTTAGAATTGGTAAAGTAAATCAAGAAATACTAAGTTTTTTTAAAAAAATGTTAATTTATCCAAAAGATTTGCTTGAGTATATGGATGAATATACCCTATTGTGTGCTACAAATAAAAAAGCTAATTGTATAAATGCTAAAAAATTAAATCTTTTGCAAGGTAAAGAAAAAATATTTAAATCAAGAATGGAAAAATTAGATCATATTTTAGATGATAAAACTTACGAACAGTGGATTAAAGGATTAAATTCTTTAGAGGAGTTAAAATTAAAAATAGGCGCTAAGATTATTTTTTGTGTAAATAATAAAGAGGAAAATTATTACAATGGAGAGCAAGGAATTATTTTAGATTTTATAAAAGATAAAGAGCAAGAATATATTTTAATAGAAAAAAGCAATGGTGAGAATTTGCGATTAAAGGTTTATGAGTATATTTTGGAAGAATATGATTTAGATGATGAAGAAAAATTAGAAGTAAAAGTAAAAGCAAAATTTATTCAGTTTCCGATAAAGTTAGCTTATGCTATAACAATCCATAAATCTCAAGGTATGAGTATAGATAAGCTTATATGTGATATTGATGGAATTTTTGAAAAAGGACAATTATATGTATGTTTATCAAGGGCCATTAATCCTTGTAGTTTAAAAATCATATATAATTATAAAATGCCTTTTGAGGATTATTTTTTAAGAATTTTAAAAACCGATAAAGAAGTGAAAAAATTTTATTTACAAGAAAAATTTATAGATTTAGAAGAAGATGAGGAGATAATATGAAATGGATTATAGTTTTGCTTTTAATGTTTTTTAATATCCATGCTAGTTCCTTGAGTATAGAAAATTTTAGAACTGATTTATATTCAAAGGTTGGAAATAATACTTTAAAAAAAATTGAAATGAATTTAGATTTTGAAGGAGAAAATTTAGATCAAAAGAAAATTATAGATGCTTTAAATACCATTGTATCTAGTTATTTTTATGAAGATTTATTTACAGAAGTTGGTAAAAATAATTTTAAAGAAACCTTGCTTAAATTTAGTAATAAAAAATATAAAACTCAAATTAAAAATATTTATATTTTAAAAATTAATTCGGTAGCTAAGTTTGACTTGGAAGAATTTAAGCGTTTTATAAATGATTTGGAAAAAAAAGATGACAATACAATAAAAACTATCAAACAAAAGGAAATTCAAGATAATTCCAAAGTTGCAAAAAATACGGATCAAAATAATACTCAATCAAAAGATATAAATACCGATCAAATAAACAACAATGATAAAGATGATAATAAAAGTTTTAATCAAGATACTAACACAAGTAAAGAGAATATGGATATGATTTTAAAAACCATGGAAAAAACTCAAATGCAAATGTTAGCTCCAAGTAAAGAACAGCAAGATTTGTTTAATGAAATACCATTTTGATTATTGAATAATATCAAAATGGCTTGGGATTTTTGGTATAAAAATATTTTCGTTGATATTTTGATCAAATTTCTGATTATAAAAATAAATACTAACTAAATTTCCTAACTCATCTTTATAAGAAATATTACTAAGATTATCATTTTTTAGTTTGATATTATATGTGATATTTTCGTATTTTGCTTCATAATTTTCATGAGATATTAATTTTGCATTTTTAAAAATTTCTTGAAGATTTGGTAAATTTTGCAATTGAGTATAAATGGCTTGTTCTAACTCAGGCTCTATGATAATAACTTCTTTGTGATTGATATAAATTTGTTTTTTATTTGGTTTAGTATAATTCCAAAAGGCTTTATTTTGAGTAATGATAAAATTTCCTTTATAATTTAGTGAAGAATTATTGCTTTGCACCTTTTGTTCAAAATCACTACTAAAATTTTTAAAATTTATATCAAAAGCAAAAATACTACAAACAAATAATATTAAAAATATAAAATATCTCATAATTACCCTTTAAAAATTTTGTAAATTATATAAAATTTATCCAAACAAAACTTTTTATATAGTTCTAATTAAATTCAAGGTATAATCTAGCATATATTTTTGTAATTAAAGGTAAAAAAATGTTTTCTAGTGTATTTAAAGCAATATTTGGCACAAAAAATGATCGAGAAGTAAAAAAATATTTAAAGAGGGTTGTGCAAATTAATGCTTTAGAATCAAAATACCAAAATTTAAGCGATGATGAATTAAAACAAGTATTTATAGAATTTAAAACACAAATTCAAAAAGAAGAACAAACTTTAGACCAAATACTGAATGATGTTTTTGCGATAGTTAGAGAAGTAGGAAAAAGAACTCTTAATATGCGTCATTTTGATGTGCAATTAATTGGTGGTATGGTTTTACATGATGGAAAAATTGCTGAAATGAAAACTGGAGAAGGTAAAACCTTGGTTGCAACTTTACCTGTTGTACTAAATGCTATGAGTGGTAAGGGTGTGCATGTGGTTACCGTAAATGATTATTTGGCTAAAAGAGATGCAGAGCAAATGAGTGCTATTTATAATTTTTTAGGTTTTAGTGTAGGTGTGATACTTTCAGAACAAAATAGTGATGAGGCACATAAAAAAGCTTATGAGTGTGATATAACTTATGGTACAAATAATGAATTTGGCTTTGATTATTTACGCGATAACATGAAATTTTCAAAGCTTGAAAAAGTACAAAGAGAGCATAATTTTGTTATAGTTGATGAAGTAGATAGTATTTTAATAGATGAAGCAAGAACTCCGCTTATTATAAGTGGGCCTACAAATAGAACTTTAGACGGCTATGTTAAAGCAAATGAAGTAGCAAAACAAATGCAAAAAGGCCAAGCAGCTACTACTCCTCAAGAATTGCCAAGTGGTGATTTTGTTGTCGATGAGAAAAATAGAACTATTATGATTACAGAGGCTGGAATTTCTAAGGCTGAAAAATTATTTGGAGTAGAAAATTTATATAGCTTAGATAATGCAATATTGGCCCATCAGCTTGACCAGGCTTTAAAAGCGCATAATTTATTTGAAAAAGATGTGCATTATGTATTAAGAGATAAAGAAGTTGTAATTGTTGATGAATTCACGGGAAGATTAAGCGAGGGAAGACGCTTTAGTGATGGTTTACACCAAGCATTAGAAGCTAAAGAAGGGGTAAAAATTCAGGAAGAAAGTCAAACTTTAGCAGATATTACTTTCCAAAATTATTTTAGAATGTATAAAAAGTTAGCAGGCATGACAGGTACTGCACAAACTGAGGCAACGGAATTTTCTCAAATTTATAATTTAGATGTAGTTTCTATACCTACAAATATACCAATTGCAAGAATAGATAAAGATGATTTGATTTATAAAACTCAAGAAGAAAAATTTAAAGCAGTTATTGAAGAGATAAAAAAAGCAAATGCAAAGGGTCAGCCAGTTTTAGTGGGAACTGCAAGTATTGAAAGAAGTGAAGTATTTCATAATATGCTTGTAAAAGAACGCATTCCTCATCATGTGCTTAATGCTAAAAATCACGAGCAAGAAGCTTTGATTATCCAAGATGCAGGTAAAAAAGGTGCAGTGACTATAGCTACTAATATGGCAGGTCGTGGGGTTGATATAAAAATAGATGATGAGATAAGAGCTTTAGGTGGGCTTTATATTATAGGAACTGAGCGTCATGAAAGCAGAAGAATAGACAATCAACTTCGTGGTCGTGCAGGGCGTCAAGGTGATCCTGGTGTAAGTAGATTTTACTTAAGTTTAGAGGATAATCTTTTGAGAATTTTTGGTGGTGATCGCATAAAAAATATCATGGAAAGATTAGGTATAGAAGAGGGCGAGCATATAGAAAGTCGTATTGTTACAAGAGCTGTTGAGAATGCGCAAAAAAAAGTTGAAAGCTTGCATTTTGAGAGCAGAAAACATTTGCTTGAATATGATGATGTGGCAAATGAACAAAGAAAGACTATTTATAATTATAGAAATGAATTGTTAGATGAAGAATTTGACTTGCAAGATAAAATTTTAAAAAATATTGCTGAGTATAGTAATCACTTAGTAAGTCAAATTTATCTAAATGCAGAACTTGAAGATGATGTTAAGCATTTTGAAAGTTTAAAACAAAAAGTAAGTTATGAGTGTAATCTTGAGCTTAGCGAAGCTGATTTTAAAGATTTAGGTGTAATTGAAGTAGAAAATAAATTAAGTGAAATTTTAGAAAAAGCTTACAAAGATAAAATGAGTATTATTGAAGATAAAGAAGCTAGAAGAATTGAAAGAATTTTATATCTTCAAATTTTAGATAATCTATGGAGAGAACATTTATACCAAATGGATATTTTAAAAACTGGTATAGGTTTAAGAAGTTATAATCAAAAAGATCCTTTGGTAGAATATAAAAAAGAAAGCTATAATCTTTTTATGGAGCTTGTTGAGCGTGTTAAATTTGATAGTTTGAAATTACTATTTAATGTAGTTTTTACTCAAAAAGAAGCACAAAATTTTGAAGAAAAAAGTCATGAACAAAATGAGCAGTTTTTAGCTAATACCACAGAAAGTGGTGTTGATGAAAATGGTGAAGCACAAGTTACCAAAGTACCTAGAAATTCACCTTGTCCTTGCGGTAGTGGTAAAAAATATAAAGAATGCCATGGTAAAAGTGGTCCCAAAAAAGGTATTTTAGCTTAAGGTTTGAAATGAATTTGGTTATAGTCGAAGATGATATAAATATGAGAAAATCACTCGAAATTGCTTTGAGTGAGTATGAGGAATTTACTATAAAATCTTATAAATCAGCAACTGAAGCTTTAAAAAAACTAAATGATGATGTTGATTTGATTATTACAGATATTAATATGCCGGGTATGGATGGTATTGAATTTGTGCAAGCTTGTGAGAATAAATATGATTTTATTATTATTACAGGTAATGCAACGCTAAATCGTGCCATAGAAGCAGTAAGACTTGGAGTAAAAGATTTTCTAGTAAAACCATTTGATATTAATACTTTAGTAACTGCGATAAAACGCGCAAAAATAATTCAAGAAAAGACTT
Source organism: Campylobacter sp. IFREMER_LSEM_CL2090 (assembly GCF_025771865.1). Taxonomy (NCBI): domain Bacteria; kingdom Pseudomonadati; phylum Campylobacterota; class Epsilonproteobacteria; order Campylobacterales; family Campylobacteraceae; genus Campylobacter; species Campylobacter sp. IFREMER_LSEM_CL2090. The sequence continues at coordinate 92,861 of NZ_JAKMRA010000008.1, read as the reverse complement.
CTAAAAAAACAAACAAAAAGATTATCAAAAAAGAAGAAAATCAAGATTTTTATGGCACTTCTAAAGCTTTAGAAGATTGTTTAAAATTGGCTACTAAGGCTGCTAAGACAGATGCGAGTGTGCTTTTTTTTGGAGAAAGTGGGGTAGGTAAAGAAGTTTTTGCAAATTTTGTGCATAAAAATTCAAAAAGAGCACAAAAACCTTTTGTGGCTATTAATATGGCAGCAATTCCATCAAATTTGATAGAAAGTGAGCTTTTCGGTTTTGAAAAAGGTGCATTTACCGATGCTAATACTACTAAAATAGGGTTGTTTGAGCTTGCTAATGAAGGCACTTTGTTTTTAGATGAAATAGGTGAAATGCCTTATGAAATTCAAGCAAAATTATTAAGAGCTTTACAAGAAAAAGAAATTACAAGATTGGGAAGTACTAAAAGTATAAAGATTGATGTAAGAATTATTAGTGCAACTAATGCTCATATAGAAAAAAAGATTGCAGATAATGAATTCAGACAAGATTTATATTATAGGCTTAATACTATTCCTATTAATATACCACCACTAAGAGAGCGTCAAGAAGAAATTTTGCAAATTGCACAAAAGGTATTACTTGATACATGTAAAGAATATGATTTTAATGAAAAAACTTTAAGTCAAGAAGCACAAGATGCTTTGCTAGCTTATGATTTTCCAGGTAATATTAGAGAGTTGATTTCTATTATACAAAGAGCTTGTATTTTAAGTGAAAATGATGAGATTAGCGCTCAAGATTTATTCTTAGAAAGTAGAAAAAGTAAAGATATTAAAAATCTTGAAAAAGAATTGATTTTAGAAGCTTTAAAAAATTCGCAAGATATTGCAGAAGCAGCTAAGCTTATAGGGATGAGTGAGAAAATTTTTAGTGAAAAAATGAAAAAATACAATATTACTTAAAAAGGATGGATGATGAAAAAAATAGCCATTGTAGGTGCAACTGGAGCAGTCGGAGAAGAGCTTTTAAATGTTTTAGATGAGCTTGATTTCCCGGTTGAAAGTATTTTACCATTAGCAAGTGCAAAAAGCGCAGGTAGTGAAGTAGAATTTAGGGGAAAAAGTTATAAAGTAAAAGAATTAACTCCAAATGTTTTTAAAGAAAATCCTGTAGATATTGCTTTTTTTAGTGCCGGAGGAAACATAAGTGCTGAGTATGCAAAATACGCAGTAGAGTGTGGTGCTGTAGTGATTGATAATACTAGTCATTTTAGAATGGATGAAAATATTCCTTTGGTAGTTCCTGAATGCAATAGCGAAGATATTAAAGATTGGGAAAAAACAGGAATTATTGCTAATCCAAATTGCTCTACTATACAAATGGTGCATGTTTTAAAACCACTTGATGATGTATTTAATCTAAAAAGAGTAGATGTAAGTACTTATCAAGCAGCAAGTGGTGCAGGTAAAGAAGGTATGGAAGAATTAGTTCAAGGAATGCAAAGTTTTTTTGCTTTTAAATTAGATGAATTTGAGGCAAAAACTTTTCCATATACCTTAGCTTTAAATTTAATTCCTCAAATTGATGTTTTTAGTGAAAATGGCTACACTAAAGAAGAATTAAAAATGGTAAATGAAACGCAAAAAATATTGCATAAAAAACTTGAAATTTCAGCAACTTGTGTAAGAGTTCCTGTGCTTAGAAGTCATAGTGAAGCCATTACTATGCATTTTGAAAAAGATGTTGATGTTGCTAAGGTTAGAGAGATACTTTCTAAAGCACCAAGTGTTGTTGTGATTGATGATGTAGAAAATAAAAAATATCCTATGCCGCTTTTTACAAGCGATACTAATGAAACTTATGTAGGAAGAATTAGACGCGATATTAATCATAAAAATATTTTGCATTTATGGTGCGTGGCTGATCAAATTCGTGTAGGAGCTGCTACAAATGCAGTGCGTATTGCGCAAAAATGGTTAGAATTGGTTTAAAAAGGAGAAAAATGTTAGAAAGATTTTTTGAAAATTTATTAGTTAAAAGCCGTTTAGTCACTATTTTGCCTGTAATTTTTGGCCTTATAGGAGCTTTTGTTTTATTTTTTATTGCAAGTTATGATGTGATTAAAGTTTTAAAATATGTATTTGAGTATTTTATGTTGCCTAATTCTACGGTAGATTTGCATGAGGATATTGTTGGTTTGATTATAGGGGCTGTAGATTTATATTTAATGGCTTTAGTTTTATTTATATTTTCTTTTGGAATTTATGAACTTTTTATTAGTGAAATAGAAGAATTTAAACAAACTAAACAGTCAAAAGTTTTAGAAGTGCACAGTTTAGATCAACTAAAAGATAAACTTGCAAAAGTTATTATTATGGTTTTAGTTGTAAATTTTTTCCAAAGAATTTTGCAAATGCAACTAAATACGGTTTTGGATATGACTTATCTTGCAGGTTCTATTTTAGCTCTTTGTATAGGACTTTATTTTTTACACAAAAGTGATCATTAAAATAAGGAATAAAAATGATTTTTATTGATGCATGTTTTAAAAAGTCAACCTCTTATACTCCAGTTTGGATGATGCGCCAAGCAGGAAGATATTTACCTGAATATATGCAGGTTAGAGCAAGTGCTGGAGATTTTTTATCACTTTGTAAAGATTATAAAAAAGCGAGTGAAGTTACCTTACAACCAGTAGATATTTTGGGTGTTGATGCAGCTATTATTTTTTCAGATATTTTGGTAGTACCTTTAGAAATGGGTATGGATTTAAAATTTGAAAAAGGCGAGGGCCCTATATTTTCAAATCCTATTAAAACAAAAGAAGAATTGGAAAGATTAGATGTTGAAAAAAGCATTAAAAATCTTTCTTATGTTTATGATGCACTAGCATTTACTAGAGAAAAACTTACACAAGATAAAGCTTTGATTGGTTTTTGTGGAAGTCCTTGGACTATTGCTACTTATATGATAGAGGGTGGTAGTAGTAAAAATTATGCAAAGTGTAAAAAATTAGTCTATCAAAATCCTGAATTTTTACATCAAATTTTATCTAAACTTACTTTTGTTTTAAAGTATTATATTCAAGAGCAAATTAGAGCAGGTGCTAATGCTATACAGATATTTGATAGTTGGGCAAGTGCTTTAGAAAAAGAAATGTTTTTTGAGTTTTCTTTTAAATATATGCTTGAAATTGCTGATTTTATAAAGGAAAAATATCCGCATATTCCTGTGATTTTATTTCCTAAAGGGGTAAGTGGGTTCTTAGATGATATAAATGGAAATTTTGATGTCTTTGGAGTAGATTGGAGTACCCCTTTAGAGTTGGCTAAGGAAAAACTAGGCACTAAATATACTTTGCAGGGTAATATGGAGCCTTGCAGACTCTATGATAAAAAAGCTATTGAACAAGGTGTGGATAAAATTTTAAATATTATGCAAGATAGTGCACATATTTTTAATCTCGGACATGGAATTTTACCTGATATTCCTGTTGATAATGCTAAATATTTTATCAAGCTAGTTCAAGAGAAATCTAAAAAGTGAGTAAAATAACTTTTGGGCCTATAAGTTCAAGAAGATTTGGACTTTCATTGGGAATTGATTTAAGTCCAAATCAAAAACAATGTAATTTTGACTGCGTTTATTGTGAATTACAAGCTGCAAAGCCTTTGGAAAAATCTTTAATTTATCCTAAAATAAAAAATATTATCGATGAAGTACAAAGTGTATTGAAAGGTAATGTGCAATTTGACTTTTTAACATTAACTGCAAATGGTGAGCCTACTTTATATCCTCATTTAAAAGAATTAGTTTATGAGTTAAATAAAATAAAACAAGATAAAAAACTCTTAATCCTAAGCAATGGTAGTGGAGTTTTAAATTCGGATATTTTTGATGCTTTAATGTATATTGATGTAGTTAAATTTAGTCTTGATAGTGCAATGGAAAAAACTTTTTATAGAGTTGATAGGGCTTTAAAGCAAATAAAACTTGAAACAATGATAGAACAAATGATCGCCTTTAGAGAGAAATTTTTGGGTGAGCTTGTTATGGAAGTTTTAATTGTCAAGGGATTGAATGATAACAAAGATGAGATGTTGGCTTTAAATGAGGCATTTGACAAGATAAGACCATCAAGAGTGGATTTTAGCACTATAGATAGACCGCCTGCGTATCCTGTTAAAGGTATATCTTTGGAAAAGTTGGAAGAATTAAGTATGTATATTACTAGTGTGCCTGTTGTGCTTGCTAAACATTATTACAAAGGTGAAAAAATTGATTTTAATATCCAAGAGCTCTTGAAGATGCTGCAGCTTAGAGCACAAAGTGAATTTGACATAGAAAACAAATTTAGTCAGCATAGTAAAGATATATTAGAAAAATTAATTAAAGAACGAAAAATTGTTGTAGAAAATTTAGCAGGAGTAAAATTTTACAAAAAAGCGTAATTTTTTATAAAAAATCTTGACAAAAAAGTTTTTTTCTTATATAATATCATTTCTTATTTATTGATGTTCCGGATTAGCTCAGCGGTAGAGTAGTCGGCTGTTAACCGATTGGTCGTAGGTTCGAATCCTACATCCGGAGCCACTTCATAAAGTTAATCTCATGTATATTTTATAATAATCTAATTTGTAATTTATAATTATATTTTTTGATAGTTAATTAGTATTTTCTTATTTTATGAAAATACTAATTTTTAATATCAAAAGTAAAAAATTTACTTTCAAAATTATTCCCTACTTTTTCATATTGAAACATAGCGGGTTCTAAATTTTGGACTTCATGATATAATAGTCCTAGTGCAAGTCTTGCTTCTAAGGTTTCTTCATTTTCTAATTTTGCAAGCTCTAGTAAAGCTATGGCTGAATTTGGATTATTAGAACCTATCGCTGCTACTGCGGCTAAAAATAAAGTTTGTGCATCTTTGATTTTATAATCATCTATTAAGATATTGTAAAGTGTATATGCTTCTTGGTATTCTTTAGCAAAAATATCAACATAAGCTAGAGCAAAAATCAGTCCGATGGAATTTTTATTACTCATAGCAAGTCTTTTTTTTATGTCATTTCTAACATGATTTAACAAGCCTGTAATTTGCATAAGTGTCACATAGCTGTCTTTAACTATACCAGCTCCACCAAATAAAGAATTATAATCAAGCTTGGTTGTTAAAAAATACATTTGTGCTTGTTTGGCATACTCTTTAATATCAAGATTTGTGTTTTTAGAATTAAAATATAAAATATTGCTAATAATATCCTCACCGAGTAAATCTTTTAATTCTTTTATTTTTTGATTTCTTAAAATTTCAAGATTATTGCCATTAGCAGCTACTATAGCAAACATTAATTCTAAAGGAGTATTTTTGCTATTTGAAAGGTTATCTAAATAAGGAATCATAGCAGTAAAGTCACTTTTAACTAGATGTAGTAAATATTTATAGATATTATGATTTTGATCGATATTATTATCTGCTTGTAAATTTTCCAAAAGTTCATTAGCAAGTTTGGTATAATCTTTTTTTACTAAATCCATGCAATATATGGCAAAAATACCTGCAATATAATTTTTTGGATTTAAATGATAAGCAGTTGAAAAATGTTTATATGCATTATTATAATCTTGCAGTTGTGCATAAGTTAAAGCAAGATTATAATGAATTACATCGTGAGCATGATAAATTTCACTTAAATTTTTAAATTCTTGATTTGCTTCTCTTAGATGAAAATTAAAAGCTAGATTGATAGCATGAGATAATTCCACATTAACGCCTGATAAAGCTTTGCTTTTAACAAGCAATTCATTTTCATACTCATACCCTTGTATGAAATTTCCCAAATCAGCTTTTGTGATGAGTTCCATGCTTTGTTTTATATCAAAAACGCGATAAGGTGAAAAATAAAAAAGTAAATCATAAATTTGTTGTTTTCCTGTGATTAAACTTTTGGCAAAATGTTGCTGCGCTATATCAATATTTGAAAAATTTCTTTTTAGTCTTGTTTTTATGTTATAGTATTTTGAGCCAATAGCTCTATCTTTTACATATAAAGTTTTTAAAATTTGTGCACCATTGTCAAATTGGCCTGTTTTTAATTCTACTAAAGCTAGAGCCATTTTGCTTCTTATGGCTTGATTTTCTATTTTTGATGCTTTTTCAAGATATTCTTTAGCTTTTTTATACTCTCCTAGTTTTGCATATAATAAACCTAAGGGTAAGCTTGCTTCATAATCTTGTTGCTTTTGCAGAAGATTAATGGCGTTTTGGTCAGATTTTAATAATGCGTAAATTTTTGCCCCAAGGTAATAAGACTCCCCTTGATAGCTGTTGATATTACTTGAACGCATGAACATTTGTAAAGCCTCTGGATAAAATCCTTGATAGTAATTAATTAATCCTAGATAATAATCATACAAAGAAGATTTAGAATCTTGTGGTAAATGTACCCTTGCTAAATCAAGATAATATTTAAATTTCTCTTTATCGCCTAGATTAAAATAACACACAGCTATATTAATAGCTGCTGCAACTTTGTGTTCTTCTAATTCTAAAGATTGTTTGAAATTTTCAACAGCACTAATATAATCTTTTTGTTTCATTTGGGCTACACCAAGATTATAACTAGATAAAGATTGATTGAAAATATTAATATTATTATAAAGCTCTAAAGCGCTTTCTATATCACCTTTTTCATATAATAAATTTGCCTTTTGTACTACAAGATCTAAAGCAGATTGTTTCACCTTTGTGATACTTGTACTAACATTATCTTCTAAAATTGGATTATTTGTGATTACTTTTTTATCTTCTTTAAAAACAAGAAGTAAAACTAAAATAATAAATAAAATTAGAGCAAGAGCACCAAGTGTTGAAATCAAAATAAGAAATTTTTTATCAAAAAGCTTTTTCTTTTCTTCAGGTTGTGATGCTTGAAGTTCTTCCTCTACTCTTTGAAAAGTACTTTCTTCTTCCTCTAATTCAGGAGGTATTGTGCCAGGAGGGATAGTTTGTTCTTCCACTCCTGGATTTTCATCAATCTCTGAAAAAGCTTTTTCTTGATTATCTTGTTCTTTAGGTGTTACTTCTTCGGCCATGTTTTCTCTTAAAAGTATTTTCTTAATGCATCAGGAATTCTTATATTTCCATCTTTTTCTTGATAATTTTCCATAATAGCTACTAAGGTTCTACCAACAGCTAGCGAAGAACCATTAAGTGTGTGAACTAATTCATTTTTGCCCTTATCGTTTTTAAAACGGATCTTTGCACGTCTTGCTTGAAAATCTTTACAATTTGACACAGAGCTAATTTCACGGTATTTGTTTTGCGATGGAAGCCATACTTCTAAGTCTACTGTTTTCGCAGCAGAAAAGCCCAAATCTCCCGTGCAAAGCATTAAATGCCTATGTGCTAGACCCAAAGAGCTTAGTAAATCACTAGCGCAATTTAACATTTCTTCAAACATCAATTCACTTTGATCAGGCTTACATATACTAACAAGCTCTACTTTTTCAAATTGATGTTGCCTTATAATACCTCTTGTATCTCTACCCGCGCTTCCTGCTTCTTGTCTAAAACAAGCACTATAGCAGGTCATTTTTAAGGGTAGTTCTTCTTGAGTTAAAATTTCATTAGAATAAAGATTAGTTACAGGAATTTCAGAAGTTGAGATGAGATATAAATCATCATTTTCTACCTTATACATATCATCTTTAAATTTAGGAAGCTGTCCTGTGCCATACATGGTTGCGCTATTTACTAAAAATGGTACATTAACTAGCTCAAAACCTCTACTTCTATTAAAATCAATCATATAATTTACCAAGGCTCTACTTAGTAAAGCTCCTTCATTTTTAAGTACACAAAAACGACTTTGTGAGATTTTAACCCCTCTTGTAAAATCAAGCCAGTTTAATTTTTCTCCCAAATCATGATGTTCTTTGATTTCAAAATCAAAACTAGGAGGTGTCAGAACTTTTTTTAATTCTATATTTTCATCTTCATCTTCTCCAAAAGGCACGCAATCATCAGGGATATTTGGTATTGCTAGGGCAATTTGTTCTAGTTTTTCTTCTAGCGTGCTAACGATTTTTGACTGAGTATTGATTTTTTCTTTATTTTGGCTTAGTTGTACCTTTAAGCTTTCTTTATCTTGTGCTGTTGCAAGCTCTTTACTAAACTTATTTTGAAAAGCTTGAAATTCTTCCAAAAGTGCTTTTTCTTTTTTTAAATTTATAAATAAGTCGCTAAGTTCTTTGAGTAAATTTTCATCTACTTTTTTAGCTTTTAGTTTTTGTGCAATTTCATCAAAATTATTTTGCAAAAGTTTTAAATCTAACATTCTAACTCCTTTTATAGTCCTATTTTAGCATAAATTTTTTCCATTGTTTCTCGGGCTTGTTTTTTTGCTTTGCTTGCTCCAAATTCTAAAATCTCATCGATTTTAGAAGGATTAGCTAGTAATTTTTCATATTCTTCCTTAGCCGAGGCAAAATACTCACTAATGATTTCATTTAAATACATTTTAAAATGCCCATAGCCTTCACCACCTTTTTCATAACGGCTTTTTAAAGTTTCTTGTTTTGTTTTGTCTAAAAACAATTTTGCGATTTTAAATACATTACAATTTTGCCAATCTTTTGGATCTTCTAAAGCTGTACTATCTGTAACAATAGAAGAAATTTGTTTTTTAATAGCTTTTGGTGTATTGAAAATATCGATTGTGTTTTGATAAGACTTGCTCATTTTAGCTCCATCAGTACCAGGTACTACTGCAACTTCATCATTAACTTTAGCTTGAGGTAGGGTAAAAATTTCACCCCATTCATTATTTACTTTTAAAGCTATATCTCTTGCTATTTCAACATGTTGAATTTGATCTTTACCTACAGGAACTACTTGAGCATTAAAAAGTAAAATATCTGCAGCCATTAAAACAGGGTAAGAAAAAAGCCCATGGTTGGCATTTAAACCTTTGGCAATTTTATCTTTATAGCTATGTGCTCTTTCTAAAAGTCCCATTGGGGTAAATTGAGAAAGAATCCAATAAAGCTCCATCACTTCTTTTACATCACTTTGTAACCAAAATACGCTTTTTTGTGGATCAATTCCTAAACTTAAAAAAGCTGCCGCAGCTTTGAGTGAATTTTGTTTAAGTTTTTCTCCATTAAAATTTGAAGTCATAGCATGATAGTTTGCTATAAACATATACATTTGATTTTCTTCTTGCATATTTAGCATTTGTTTTATAGAGCCAAAATAATTTCCTATATGTAAATCCCCACTTGGCTGTAATCCTGTAATAATTCTCATTTTACCTCTTTTTTGATTTCTTTAATTATTTCTTGGATATTTTTGTTTTCAATGTTTATAATGATATTTGCTTTTTTTTCATATTTTTTAATTCTTTGATCAAATAGTATTTTAGCATTGTTTGTGTTTGAAAATAAGGGTCTTGTGGCCAATTCTTCTTTATTTAGTCTTTGCAAGAGATAATCAAAACTTGCTTTTAAGTAAACGATAGTACCAATATTTTTTATTTTTTTTTGTTCTATGAAGCCACCACCGCTTGCAGTAGAACAATTTTGCACATAAGTTAAAAACGAAACAAGTTTTTTTTCTTCTTTGCGAAATTTTTTTTCTCCATATGTTTTAAAAAATTCACTAATTTCAAGATTAAATTTTTCTTTGATTAAAACATCTGTATCTAAAAAGAATTTATCATATTTTTTTGCATAAGCCCTTGCTATAGTTGTTTTACCACAGCCCATAAATCCTACAAAAAGGAGGTTAGTTTTCTTGCTCATCTTTGCTACCTTTTTTTCTTGAAGCTAAAATTAAAGGTACACCTTCAAAGTTAAATTGTTTTCTAATTTGATTTTGTAAATATCGTTTATAACTAAAATGTAAAGCTTTTGGTCTATTCATAATTAGAGCTATTTTTGGAGGTGCTAAGTCGTATTGAACCGCATAATAAATTTTCACTAATTTACCATAATCATGTGGTAGCGGGTGGGCTCTTGTGGCTTCTTCTACCAAAGCATTTAATTTTGCTGTTGGAATTTTTTGGGTGAAATTTGCAAAAACTTCTAAAATTTTATCCAAAAGTACATGTATTCTTTTTCCACTTAAAGCTGATACGCTTACAACGGGCGCATAAGCTAGGAATTTAAAACGATCTAGTTTTAATTCTTTTAAAGTTTTATCAAAATCAAGCTCGCTTTTATCCCATTTATTAAGTACAATAATCACACCTAAACAATGTTTAGCAGCAAGTCCTGCAATACGCTCATCAAGTTCGTTAAAACCTTCAGCTGCGTCAAGTACTAAAAGTGCAATTTGAGCATTGGCTAGGGCATATTCAGTTCTATTAAGTGCATAACGCTCTAAACCCTGTATTTTCCCGCGTTTTCTAATACCTGCGGTATCTACAAATTCGATGATTTTATCTTTATGCATAATGCTTTCATTAACAGGATCAATTGTAGTGCCTGCTATATCGCTTACCACGCTACGTTCTTCTTTTACTAAAGCATTTAAAAGACTTGATTTTCCTACATTAACCCTGCCGATAATTCCCACTTTAATATGATTTTCATTAATAGTTTTTAGCTTAAAATCTCCGCTATTTTCATCAAAATTTTCTAAATAACTTTCAAAGTCTTCTTCTTCATCTGCATTTAAATAACTTTCATCTAAAAACTTACTAGCCCACATACAAAGCTCATCAATGCCTATATTATGTGTTACAGAGATATTAAAAACTTCTTTTACTCCAAAATTAGAAAATTCCCAAGATCTTTCTTCGTCTTTTTTGTTATCGACTTTATTGATTACTAAAGCTATGGGTTTGTTGAGTTTTTTCATTTCATAAAAAAAAGCTTTATCTTCATCATCAGGTAAAAATTTTCCATCCACCATATAAAAGATAATATCACTATTTTTAGCAGCTTTAAGCGAATTTGCTTTGATATTTTTAAAAAGCTCATTACTCTCATCAAGCCCGCCGCTATCTATCAACAAAGCTTTTTTGCCATCAATTTCTACTTCTATTTTATTAGTATCTCTTGTAGTTCCACTTATGTCACTAGTTATTGCAATGCGCTTTCTTGCAAGTCTATTAAAAAGACTTGATTTGCCAACATTTGGTTTTCCTATTAAAATAATACTTTGCATTAATACTCATTTTTTAAATTTTTATTTGTGATTATATAAAAATTGCCTTAAAATTAAGCAAAAAAGACTAAAATAACAGGAATTTTATATGGAATTTATATGTTAAGAATAGTTAAAAAGAATTTAGGTATATATTTTATGATTATTGCTTCTATAGAATTTGCATTTGTAGGTGCTTGTGCAAAAATTCTTAGTGAAGAATTATCATCGATTGAAATTATGTTTTTTAGAAATATTATAGGCACAGCTTTTATGCTTTATGCGCTTTCAAAATTAAATTTTCATAAAAGTGGCGGACATCTTGGACTGCTTATTTTTAGAGGTATTATAGGAACGATCGCTTTATATCTTTTCTTTTATAATGTTTCTAATATTTCATTAGGTGGGGCTTTTGCTTTTCAAAAAACAGCGCCTATTTTTATAGCTTTGATTGCTTTTTTGTTTTTTAAAGAAAGTTTGGGATTAAAAGCTTGTTTTGGGATTTTGATTGCTTTTATAGGAGTATTATTAATCTGTCAGCCTTTTGCAGATAGCACTACGCATTCAGGTTTTGATTTAAAAAATAGTATTTTAGGAATTTTAAGCGGTTTTTGTGCAGCCTTGGCGCTAACTAGCGTAAGAGAGCTTAGAAAATCATACCCAGCGCCATTTATAGCTTTATCTTTTGTTTTAATTGGTACTTTGATGCCTTTAATGTCTATGATTGTAGGTTCTTTTTATGAAATAAAAGAGCTTGATTTTTTAATTGCTCCTTTTGTTATGCCTAGTCTTAAAGCTTGGATTTTTATTGTTTTGATGGGAATTTTTGGAGCAATGTATCAAATTCATGTTACTAAAGCTTATGGAGTAGCAAAAAAGGCAGGAGTTGTCGCAGGAGTTAGCTATATAGATGTAGTTTTTACTTTATTTTTGGGCATATTATTAGGAGATGAATTTCCTAGCTTAATGGTTTTTATAGGAATTTTTAGCATTATTTTAGGAGGAATTATTTTGGTTAGTAAGCAAACAAAAGGAAAGAAAAATGGAAAATAAAACAGATTTAATTTATGGTTTAGAAGATAGACCACCTTTTGCTAAGGCATTTTTTGCTGCATTAGTGCATTTAATGGCTATGTTTGTTGCTGTGATTACACCTGCTTTATTAATTTGCAAAGGACTTGGGATAGATGATACTAATACGGCTAGAATTATTTGTATGTCGCTTTTTGCTTCAGGCGTTGCTTCGCTTTTGCAGATTAAAACTTGGGGTCCTATAGGGAGTGGACTTTTATCTATTCAAGGGACTAGTTTTAATTTTGTTGCACCTATTATTTTAGGTGGGCTTGTTTTAAAAAATAATGGTTTATCGCAAGAAGCAATGCTTGGAGCCATTTTTGGCACTTTAATGCTTTGTTCTACTACTGAAATGATTATTTCTCAAATTTTACCTTTTATTAGAAGAGTGATTTCGCCTTTGGTTTCAGGTATAGTTGTGATGATTATAGGTCTTAGTTTGATTAATGTTGGCCTTGTGAGTGCAGGAGGTGGATTTGCGGCTAAGGCAAGTGGTGAGTTTGGCTCATTACAAAATTTATTATTAGCCGGAGTTGTGATTTTAAGTATTATTGTTTTAAATCGTTTTAATAATGCCTATATAAGAATTTCTTCTTTATTTATAGCTATGATAATAGGACTTTTAGTAGCTATGACTTTTGAAAATTTTAGTTTTAATTTTAATGAAAATTTACCTTTAGTGTTTTTACCCGATCCTTTACATTATGGTTTGAGTATTGATTATAATCTTATTTTACCTTTGATTTTAGTTTTTATGGTAACTTCTTTAGAAACTATCGGCGATATTAGTGCTACTAGTGAAGTTTCAAATCAGCCAGTTAAAGGCGAACTTTATACAAAAAGATTAAAAGGCGGGGTTTTGGCTAATGGTTTTAATTCCTTTGTTTCAGCCTTTTTTAATACTTTTCCAAATTCATGTTTTGGGCAAAATAATGGCGTTATAGCTTTAACAGGTGTTGCAAGTCGATATGTTGGATTTATTGTAGCTTTTATGTTGATGATTTTGGGTTTATTTCCTATTGTGGCTGATATTACTTTACAAATTCCAGAGCCTATTTTAGGTGGAGCAACTTTAGTAATGTTTGGTACTATAGCTGCAACGGGAGTTAGGATTATTTCTAAGGAAAATCTAAATCGTCGTTCTATTATCATCATAGCTATGAGTTTGGGTATAGGACTTGGAGTTTCTAATAATCCTGATATTTTAGAATTTATGCCAATGTGGTTTAAAACTTTATTTTCTTCAGGGATTGCAGCAGGTGGGATTACGGCTATTATTTTAAATTGCGTTTTTCCGCTTGAAGAAAATGAAAAAAATAAAGTAAAATAATAAAAATAAGGAAAAATAATGAAAAAAATGATACTAATAGCAGGTCCTTGTGTAATAGAAAATGAAGAACTTGTTTTTAAAGTTGCACAAGAGCTTGAATGCTTTTTAAAAGATGATAGAATTGATTTTTATTTTAAATCAAGTTTTGATAAAGCAAATAGAACTAGTATTAATAGTTTTAGAGGACCAGGCATTGAAAAAGGCTTGGAAATTTTGCAAAAAGTTAAAGACAAATTTGGCATGCAAATTCTTACTGATATTCATGAGAGTTCTCAAGCAAGTGTTGCGGCTGAGGTTGTAGATGTTTTACAAATTCCAGCCTTTTTATGCAGGCAAACTGATTTATTAGTAGCTGCTGCTAAAACAAAAGCCAAGGTAAATGTAAAAAAAGGGCAATTTTTAAATCCTGAAGATATTAAATACAGCGTAGCTAAAATTTTACAAACTAGAGGCATTAATGAAGAAGGTTTTGAAATAGCCAAAGAAAATGGAGTTTTTGTAGCTGAGAGAGGTTCGAGTTTTGGCTATGGAAATTTGGTTGTAGATATGAGAAGTTTGGTTATCATGAGAAAATATGCTCCAGTTATTTTTGATGCTACTCATAGTGTGCAAATGCCAGGAGCAAATGGTGGAAGTAGTGGAGGCAAAAGTGAATTTGTAGAGCCATTAGCAAGAGCTGCTGCTAGTGTAGGCGTAGATGGATTTTTCTTTGAAACGCACATTGATCCTTGTAAAGCTTTATGCGATGGACCAAATATGCTTGATCTTTCAAGACTTAAAAACTGTGTAAATACGCTTTTAAAAATTCAAGAAATCATTTAAAAAAGGAAAATTATGAAGATAATAGAGGGAAATTTAAGTTTAAAAGGTGATGAGAAAATTGCGATTATCAATGCAAGATTTAATCATATCATCACAGATCGTTTAGTTGAAGGTGCTAAAGATGCTTTTTTAAGACATGGAGGCAAGGAAGAAAACTTAAGTCTTATCTTAGTGCCAGGTGCTTTTGAAATTCCTTTTGCATTAAAACAAGCTTGTGAGAGTAAAAAATTTGATGGAATTTGTTGTGTTGGAGCAGTAATTCGTGGAAGTACACCACATTTTGATTATGTAGCAGCTGAAACTACCAAAGGTATAGCAAGTGTGGGGCTTGGAGCTAATGTGCCTGTGAGTTTTGGAGTTTTAACAACTGATACCTTAGAGCAAGCCATAGAAAGAGCAGGTAGTAAAGCAGGTAATAAGGGTTTTGAAGCTATGCTTACTGTAGTTGAAATGCTTAATTTAATCCAAAAAATTAAGGCTTAAAATGGCTACTAGACACCAAGTAAGACAAAGTATAGTTTCTTTGCTTTATGCAGCACAGTTAAATCAAGAAAATAAAGATTTTATCAATGAATTTTTGGATGAGAAAAAAATTCGCAATGACCAAAGAAAATTCACTCTAGATTTATATAATGGTATTAATGAGCAACTTACTTTGCTTGATGAGAAAATCAATGAGTGCTTGAAAGAGCACAAATTAGATGGAGTAGCTAGTATAGAAAAGGCCATTTTGCGTTTAGGTGCTTATGAGATTTTATTTACTTCTACACAAAAAGCGATTATCATTAACGAGGCTATAGAGCTTGCAAAAGAAATGGCAGGGGATAATGCTCCTAAATTTATCAACGGGGTGTTGGATAAAATCAACAAGGAAAAGCAATGAAACTTTGTGTGGCTTTTGATGTGTCAAGTTATGATGAGTGTATTAGTTTGGCTAAAGAATTAAAAGGTTTAGATCTTTGGGTTAAAATAGGACTTAGATCATATTTAAGAGATGGAGCAAAGCTTTTAGAGGCGATTAAAAAAGTGGATGATTTTAAAATCTTTTTAGATTTAAAGCTTTATGATATACCAAATACCATGGCAGATGCTTGTGAAGAGCTTGCTAAGCTTGATGTGGATATGTTTAATATCCACGCAAGTGCAGGTAAAAGTGCTATGTGTATGATTATGGAGCGTTTAAGTGTTTTGAGTAAAAGACCTTTGGTGCTTGCTGTATCTGCTTTAACTAGTTTTGATGAGCAAGAATTTTTTAGTATATACAAACAAGATATCAAACAAGCTGTTAAGGAATTTTCTAAAATTAGCTATGAAAGCGGTCTTGATGGTATGGTTTGTTCGGTATATGAGAGCTTATTGATTAAAGAAAATACAAATACAAATTTTATTACACTAACTCCTGGAATTCGTCCTTTTAAAGAAAATTTAGATGATCAAAAAAGAGTAGCTGATATACAGTGTGCTAAGGATAATCTGTCAGATTTTATCGTGGTTGGAAGACCTATTTATAAGGCAAAAGAACCTAGAATGGTTTGTGAGAATATATTAGAGCATTTAAAATAAGCCTCTAGGCTTATTTTAAATAAATTTTCATTTTCTTATTTTCTAAAATAATTCCATCATCATCACTAATAATTTGAAATTCTCCATTAAAATATCTTAAGAAGTCGTTTTCAAATTTCATAGATTCTTGATCGCAAAGCATTTTTGTCGAAGCAAGATTATCTTCTATTTTGATACTACTTCCTTGATCTTTATAGTTTCCAAAAAATCTATTACATCCTGATACACCAAAAACTCTTTTATCTTTATTATCAAAACTAATGCTTGCTTTAGCATTTTGAGGAAGTTCATGATTTTTTCCATTAGCTTCATAAGAACTTATAGTAAATTCTTTATTTTGTAAATCATCAACACTTAAATTTGCCACAGAACACCCACTAAAAATAGCTAAGCTCGCTATACTTAATGTGATTATTTTTTTCATTTTTATACTCCTTTGATTTATACATGAAAATGTTTTAATTCATCCTCTAAATTTTGACAAACTATATTTAACTCATGAGCAACATCTAATAAAATTTTTGAAATTTCTTCATTTTTATCACTTAATTTTACCGTTTCTTGCATTTTATCAAGCAAAGATTGTAAAGTTTCTTGTGTGCTTGAAATTTTTTGCATGCAAGCATTTGCTAAATCTCTTGCATTTTCATTGCAAACTTTTACTTCATTGGTTCCTTCTACAAGTTCTTTTGCATCTTGATTTAAAGAGTTAATTTCGTTAGCATTGTGTTTTAACTCTTTAGAAACTTCATTGATACTATCTACTAATTGTTTGGTTACGATGGCAATATTTTTTAAAAATTCTTCTGAATTTTGAGCAAGATTTCTTACATCTTCAGCAATAACTGAAAAGCCGCGACCAAATTCTCCAGCACGTGCAGCTTCAATACCTGCATTTAAAGATAATAGATTGGTTTTATCAGCAATTTCTCCCATCATGTCAGAAGCTTTTTTAATCTCTTCTGCTTGTTTTTCCATAACTTCTACTTTTTGAGATAATATATCTTCATTTTCAGCTACAACTTTTACCTTATCTACTACTTGATTTAATGAGTCAAGCATGGTGTTTAAAACTTCAAAAGATTTTGTATTGGCTTTATTTGCGTTATTTGAAAGTTCAGCAAGATCTTGTAATTCTGTATGAATTTGCTCACTTAAATGATAAGATTCATCAGTTTTTGTATGACCTTCTTTAGTTCTATTTGCTAGATCAAGTGCATTAGCATTTAAAAGTTTAGATTGTTTATCTACCATTTGAGAGTTTTTATTAGTAGAAACTACTGCATTTTGAATTTTTTCAATAAATTGGTTGATGTAGGTGCAAGCTTTACCTATTTCATCGGTGCTTTTTATATTAATTCTTGCGCGTAAATCTCCATCGCCGCTAGCTAGTTCTTTAGCATGTTTTAAAAGATCTAAAACAGGATTACCTACAACTAATTTTAAAATATAAAGTACAGCAAAAACGGTAAAAAGTAAAGCAACGCTAAAGATTATAATATAAGTTCTAGCTGAACTTGCCAAATCATCATCTACATGTTTTAAATCATTGTACATATCCATAACACCCAAAACATCGCCTTCTTTAGCATTAGCATGACAAGCAAGACAACCTTTATTAGCGATAAGTGGGCGTATAAGTCTTAGATAATGTCCTTGTTCGTTATTGATTTCAACAGCTTTAATTTCTGGCTTGTTAAATTGCTCGTTGATAATACTCTCATCACTTTTTGTAAAATGTTGTATTTCAAAGAGCTCAATTGTGCTTTTTGAAGGATAAATTTCAATATCTTTTATACCTTCTATTTCACCAGCATCTTTTATAGCTTGTTCTATAATAGCAGGATCGCCTAAATTCATTGCCATTCTTAATGTTTGAAAAACAGAAGTGCTTAAAGTATCTAAATGTGCACGGCTGATTCTATCTGTAGTTTGTTGAGAATCTTTTTGTAAGATAATCTGCATGATAATAAAACTAATTAGCAACGTAGAAATCATTGCTAAAGATATTTTTGCACCTATGCTTTTAAACATTTAAAACTCCTTTTATTAGTGTAAAAAGTGTCTTATGCCGCTAAAGTATAATGCGATACCATACTCATTAGCAGCTTGGATGATATCCTCATCTCTTATGCTTCCACCCGGTTCAATGATGGCTTTTACTCCTATTTTGCTAGCCTCATCTATACTATCTCTAAATGGAAAGAAAGCTTCGCTTGCTAAAACACAACCATTTAGATCAAGCCCCATTTCCTTGGCTTTATTAATAGCTGCTTTAGCTGCATCGATACGACTTGTCATACCCATACCAATGGCTACCATAGCTCCATTTTTTACATAAACTACATTGTTTGATTTAGTAAATGCAGCAATTTTCATAGCTATTTCAAGATCTTTTAATTCTTGTTCATTAGCTTTTCTTTCGCTTTTTAAAATCGCATTTTTTAATTCATCTTCTTTAACTTCATCACTATCTTGATATACAAAACCACCATCTATGTGCTTAAAATCATATTTATCATAAGCTCTAGTTAAAAATGGCGCTTTTTGTGTAAAGATTTTAATACGCTTTTTATCTTTAAAAACTTCCAAAGCATCATCGTCTACATTTGCTGCAATAATAACTTCTATATAAATTTCATTGATTTTTTGCGCTAATTCTTTATCTAAAGTTCCATTGATAGCAACAACCCCACCATAAGCACTTAAGGTATCGCATTTAAGAGCATGGATATAGCTTTGGAGTAAGTTTTCTTTTATGGCAAATCCGCAAGCATTTGCATGTTTGACTATGGCTACTGCTGGAGCTTTATCAAAAGCACTTGCTAAATTTAAAGCCGCGTTAATATCGGTTAGATTGTTAAAACTTGCTTCACCTTTTAAGGTTGTAAAATTGTGTGTGAAAAAGTCATCAAATTCATATAAAGCACCTTTTTGATGAGGGTTTTCTCCATATCTTGTGTCAAATACTTTTTGACCTACGATAAATTTACTTGCACCAAAGCCACCATTAAAACGCTCATTCATATAATTTGCTATGTAAGCATCATAATTTGCTGTATGCTCATAAGCTTTGATCATCAATGCTCTTCTAAAATCAAGATCTAAGGTATTATCTTTTAAGGCTTGTATGATTTTATCATAGTCTAAAATATCACAAACGACAATGACATTTTTAAAGTTTTTTGCACCACTGCGTATCATAGCAGGACCACCAATGTCGATATTTTCTACAATCTCATCAAAATCTTGGGTTAAAATTGTAGTTTTTTTGAAAGGATATAAATTCACACAAAGCAAGTCTATACTTTCGATGTTGTAATCTTTGGCTTGTTTTTGATGATCTTCATTTTCTCTTTTGTATAAAATTCCACCATGAATTTTTGGGTGCAATGTTTTAACACGCCCTTCAAACATTTCAGGGCTTTGAGTAAATTCACTAACTTCTTGTACTTGTAAATTATTTTCTTTTAAAAGCTTATAAGTACCTCCGGTGGATAAAAGCTCATAGCCTAATTTAGTAAGTTCGCTAGCAAATTCTACAACACCTTCTTTATCACTCACACTAATTAGTGCTTTCATTAATTTTTCCTTTCTATATATTGTTTTAAAAATTCATATGATTCATTAATTTCTTGAAATTTTTTAACACCTTCTTTGATTTTTTCTTCATCACTATTGTTTGCGTTTAAAATATCAGGATGGTATTTTTTGGCAAGCTCTCTATAGCGTTTTTTAAGCTCTTGCAAGTTTGCATTTTCATTTAAGCCTAAAATTTCACAAGCCTTTTGTAAATTCATACCTGTATTTTGTGTTTGCATAGAGTTTAAAAGTTTTTCAAGTATATTTACATCAAGTTCAAAAGCTCTAATGATAGCTCTTAAGACATCTTTTTTGGTATTGTTAAGTTCTCCATCAATCAAAGCCATTGCTACTAAGACATTCAAAATATTAATTCTTTCTTGTTGCGGTAAAGGCACTTCTTTGATAAACTCTTTGGCTATATCAAAAGTATCATTTAAAGTATTTTTATGTTCATTAAAACATTGTTTTAAAAAATCTCTTTCTTTTTTATCTTTAGCATTATAATCAAGAATTTGTGAGATCATATTTGCTTCGTTCTCACTAACTCTACCATCACTTTTTGCTATTTTTGCTAAAAGCGCTATAACATAATAGTTTAATCTCCTTTTAAAGCCATCAATCCTTTCTTCATGATAGCCTTGTTTAAAACCTTGGGAGAAGCTTTTAGCTCCTTTTTTGAAAGAGCCTAAAAGATCATCTTTGCCCCAAGTTTTGTAATACCAATAAAATGCAAGAATTGCTAATACCAATAAAACAAAAAGCATTTCTATCCTAAATATTCTTTAAATTTATCAAAATAAATTTTTTGTAGTTTTACTAAAGATATCTTAATATCATCTAAAACGAAATCTTTTTCATTTAAAATTCCAAGTTTTGCAAAATTAATTTTCATTTTGTTTGCAAATTCAATAAAATTTTCTTCATTTTTAACACCAATTACAACTCTAGTTGGACTTTCTTCAAAAATAAAACTTCTGTTTTCAAAATTTGTTTTTACATTTACACCTAAATTCGCCTTTACGCTCATTTTGGCTAAAGTCATAGCAAGACCACCTATGCCTATGCTATTAGCACAATCAAGTAATTTTGCTTCGTTTGCTTTTAGTAAGAAATCCCATAGTTTTAATTCTGCTTTAAAATCTATATCTTCAAGCTCTCCTGCGACTTTTTGATCTAGTACTTTAGCAACCAAAGATCCACCAAAACTACCTTTATTTTCTCCTATTAAATAAATAGCTTGCGTTTCTTTACTAAAGTATGATTTTAAAACATTTTCTGCTTTTTCGTGAATACCAACGCAAGCTATGGTTGGACTTGGAAAAATACTTACTCCATCGGTTTCATTATATAAAGAAACATTTCCGCTTACCACAGGGGTATTGAGTTCTTTACAAGCTAGTTTAATACCTTCGCAGCCTTGAGCAAATTGCCACATTACTTCAGGGTTTTGTGGGTTGCCATAGTTTAAACAATCACTAATTGCCAAAGGTCTAGCTCCCGAGCATGCTATTTTTCTTCCTGCACTTGCAACGGCTGCTGCTGCACCGATTTTTGGATTTACATAGTTTAATCTTGAGTTGCACTCAATGGCCATAGAAAGCAAGCAATTATTTTCTTTAATTCTAATACTATTTGCACCTAAAGCCCCATCGCTTTTTAAAGTGTTAGTTTGCACGCTTGAGTCAAACTGCTCATAAATATAAGCTTTATTGCTGATATTTTCATTTGCAAGAAGTTTTTCAAAGGCTTCTTGAGTGGGAATGCTAAGTTTAAATTGATAGTTTTTTATTTCATCTAAGTATTTTGGCTTAGCCACAGGTCTATCAAGTATAGGTGCTTTTTCGCTTAGTGGTTCAATAGGGATTAGACCAACTAATTCATCATGCCAAAATAATTCCATTTTGCCAGTATCTGTAACTTCGCCTATAATGGCTGCATCAAGCCCCCACTTATTAAAAATCTCAATAACTTTTTCTTCATAGCCTTTTTTAGCACAAATTAGCATTCTTTCTTGAGATTCACTTAGCATTAACTCATAAGGAGTCATACCTTCTTCTCTCATAGGAGTTTTATCAAGGTAAAGTTTCATCCCGCTACCACTGCGTCCTGCCATTTCAAAAGAGCTTGAAGTAAGTCCTGCTGCACCCATATCTTGAATTCCAACTATATAATCAGTTTTGAAAAGTTCCAAACAAGCTTCCATTAATAATTTTTCAGCAAATGGATCACCAATTTGAACAGTTGGTCTTAAGCTTTTGCTAGATTCATTAAAACTATCGCTTGCCATTACAGCTCCACCAAGTCCATCGCGACCAGTTTTTGAGCCTACATAAATTACAGGATTTCCTATACCTTCAGCCTTTGCATAAAAAATATCTTCGATTTTGCAAGTTCCAAGTGCAAAAGCATTAACTAAGATATTTCCATTAAAGCACTCATCAAAAGCACATTCTCCACCTATAGTAGGAACACCCATACAATTACCATAGTGTGAAATTCCACTTACTACACCCTTAACTAAATATTTTTGATGTTTACCTATTTTTTCATCATGGATATTACCAAATTTTAAAGAATTCATACCTGCAACAACTCTAGCACCCATGGTAAAAACATCGCGTAAAATTCCACCCACACCAGTAGCTGCACCTGCAAATGGCTCTATAAAACTTGGGTGATTATGACTTTCTACTTTAAATACAGCAGCCATTCCTTTGCCTATATCTATTACTCCAGCATTTTCACCAGGACCTTGGATTACCCAAGGAGCTTTAGTTGGAAAGCCATTAAGGTATTTTTTACTTGATTTATATGAGCAATGTTCACTCCACATTGCAGAAATCACTCCAAGTTCTAATAAATTAGGTTCTCTACCTAGTATATTTAAAATTTCTTGATATTCCTCATCGCTAATTTTGTGTTGTTTTATAACTTCTTTATCCATAATTATCTCCTTTTTATTTTCCTAAACAAAAATTACTAAACATTGCATCTAAAATTTCATCTCTTTCAAAATTTTTGGTAAATTGAGCTATTTCTCCTATGGCTAAATTTAATTCAAAAGCAAAAAGTTCTAAAGAACTTTCCTTTAATAAATCCCTTGCACGCAAAATAGCTTCACTAGCATTTTTACAAGCATTGAGTATTAAAGTATTGCTAATTAGCATTCCATCGCCATCTAAAGTATTTAAGTATTCATTTAAACTTTCTTTAATGGCTTGGGCGTTTTCTTGGGCGCAAATGCGTATACAAGAAGTGCTAATTTCATGTTTAAATTTGGTAGTCAAATCGCTTTTATTTAAAACATAAATGATTTTTTTATCACAATCTTTTAAAGCTTGTAAAATATGTTTATCTTCTTCTTCAAATTCTTTAGATCCGTCAAAAACAGCTATAATAATATCTGCTTCTTTAATGCTTTCATAACTTAAGTTGACTCCGATTTTTTCTATCTCATCATCTGCGTTTCTTATGCCTGCTGTGTCGATGATTTTAATTAAATGTGAGCCTATTTTTAAACTTTCCTCGATACGATCTCTTGTGGTGCCTGCAATATTAGATACAATAGCTCTATCAAATGCTAAAAGCGAATTTAACAATGAGCTTTTTCCGGCATTTGGCTTGCCGATAATAGCAACTTTAAAGCCATTTATAAGACCTTTTTTACTTAAGGAAATATCTACTATATCGCTTAAAAGTTTTGAATTTTTTTCACACATAGCAATGATTTGATCAAGTAGATCTTGCGGTAAATCATCATCTGCATAGTCAATGCTAGTTTCTACAAAAGCAAGAGTTTGAACAAGGTCTATTCGAATGGTGTTTAAAAATTTACTTAAATCACCTTTAATATTTTTTGCTATGATATTTGCAGCACTTGTTGATTTTGACATGATAGCATCTTGTATGCTTAAAGCTTTTAAAAGATCCATTTTGCCATTTAAGCAAGCTCTTTTGCTAAATTCTCCAGGATTAGCAAGGCGCGCACCTGCTAAAACAAGCTCATCGAGTAAAATTTCACTCAAAGAAAAACCACCATGAAGTTGAAATTCTACAATATCTTCTCCTGTAAAAGAGCAGGGTGCTTTAAAATAAATTACTAAAGCCTCGTCTAAAAAGTCATTATTGTTTTTATAAAGTTTGCACAAGTGTGCATAGCGTGGTGCGAGTTCTTTTTTGTGGGTAATTTTTAATGCAAGTTCTAAAGCTTTTTTTCCACTTACTCTAATGATGCTTATAGAGCCCACTCCGTGAGCTGTAGCAATAGCAGCTATCGTGTCATTCATTCATTTTTCTTCAAAAAATCATTCACAACGATATATCTTTGATCGTCATTTTGTTTGATAGCTACATACTTATCAGGAAAGCGTTCTCTTAATTTTTCTAAAGCAAGTTTTAGCCAAATTCCATCTAGTGGTTTTGTTTGAACTCTTCCAGTGTTCTCTACTTTTTCTATGAGAATTTTTAAATAACTATCAATAGCTTGGGTTTGGTTTTCCAAAAATTGTGCTATTTCTAGTCTTGGTTGAATTTTATATTTAGCATTAAGCCAATTATAAAGTAAATATGAAAAAGCTTTATATCTGTGAGCTTCTTTGCCTATAAGCAAGGCTGCATCTTTTCCATCAAGTTTAATTAAAACACAGGTTTCATCCCAAACGCTAACTTGCACAACTTTAATATCAAAATCAAAAGTTGCTAATAATTTTTCTAGTGAAATTTTTATCTCATCAATATAAGAAACAATGTTTTTTTCTTCTGAAGACTCCTTATGAAAAGAATCAAAAATAGCATCATTTTTTACTTTGTAATGTTCTTTAGGTTGAGCAATATTTTCAATTGGTTTTTGAAAATTTTCTTTATATTCTTTTTTATATTCATTTTTTTCAAAATTTTTTTGAGAATATTTGTTAAATTTCTCATTTTGATTTTTTTTAGGTTTTTCATTATGGACTTTTTGAGCTTTTTTA
The DNA here is from genome assembly GCF_025771865.1 of Campylobacter sp. IFREMER_LSEM_CL2090. Classification (NCBI taxonomy): domain Bacteria; kingdom Pseudomonadati; phylum Campylobacterota; class Epsilonproteobacteria; order Campylobacterales; family Campylobacteraceae; genus Campylobacter; species Campylobacter sp. IFREMER_LSEM_CL2090. The sequence goes on along the minus strand of NZ_JAKMRA010000008.1, from coordinate 68,392 downwards.
TGTCCTTTAATACAGATTATCGCATTTTTTTTAAAAAGGCCAAAAAATCCTGCTTTAGCATGTTGAATAACTTCGTATTCTAAGTCAATCACAGAGCACTCAAGTTGTTTTGAGGCTTCTATGAGTGCAGTTTGTAAGTCTTTAGCTTCTATGTTCATGTTTAGCTATTTCCTCTTTTTTATGGTTTTTGAAAAGCTTATTAACAATTACTTGTTGGATAAGTGAGCATATATTATTTACACACCAATACAAAGTTAAACCTGCTGGGAATGTTAAGAAAAAGAAAGTGAAAATTAATGGTAAGAATTTCATAATCTTTTCTTGCATAGGATCTTGTATAGCCATTGGTGTAATAAGTTGTTGGATAAACATAGTTAGACCCATAAATATAGGTAAAATAAACCATGGATCCATCACAGATAAATCTGTAATCCAAAAAGCCCAAGGTGCAGCTTTAAGTTCTATGGCATTTAGTAAAACTCTATAAATTGCAAAGAAAATTGGAATTTGAATGAGTATAGGTAAACATCCGCTCATTGGGTTTGCACCATGTTTTTTATAAAGTTCCATCATATGTAAATTCATTTTTTGTGGATCACCTTTGTAGCGTTCTCTAATTTCTTTCATTTTTGGTGCTAAATCTTTGAGTTTATTCATAGAAATCATTGATTTGTAAGTAAGTGGGAAAAGAATAATACGCACAATTAAAGTCATCACTACGATAGCCCAACCCCAATTACCCAAATAACCATGTAAGAAATTTAAAAATTCAAACATAGGTTTAGCTATAAAAGTAAACCAACCATATTCTACCACATCATCTAAATCCGCATGAATGCTTCTTAAAATTTCATGCTCTTTTGAACCTATATATCCGGTTGCTTTAAAATTGTTAGTTGCACTTGCAAAAACGATAGAATTTTCGTGATTATCTTTAGTAACTACTGCATTTAAAGGTTTTTCAAAATTATAAAAGAAAGCACTATAATAGCGATCTGAAGCTGCCATAAGGGTTACATTAGAAAAACTTTCATCATTTTCTACATCACCATCTTCTAACATTGTTATTTTATCATCTTTATCTAAGATTAAAACTCCATGTACTGTATAACTATCAACTGCTATATTTGGACGATAACCTGGAGTGATAAAATAAGCTGTATCTTTGCTTAGATTTACTTCTAAATCATAATTTCCATATTTGTGAAAAGTGATTTTTTTAGTTATTATTAGATCATTTAAATTTTGAGTAAGAATTAATGTTGTATTTTCATCATTTACATTGATAGTTTTTTGACTAGCTGTATATACTGTATTGAATGCCTCTTGATTTATCTTTGCATCACTAAATCTTATTTCTAGTGGCAAAGGTGATAAAGAAGTATCTACTAGATTAATGCTTTTACCATTTTCATCTTTATATTTTTCATCGCTTAGATAAAATTTAGCTATTCTACCTAAAGAGTCAATATGTGCTTCAAAATGCTCACTTTTAACAACTGCTATTTCTTCTTTTTGATTAACACTAAGTTCTGTCTTTGGAGCTTGTGTATTTGTATTTGCGGTTGTAGTTTGTGGAGCTGAATTGTTTTGTTCTATATGAGTGATATTTTGCTCATTTTGTGGTGCTTTTGGGATAAAAAAATAATCATAAACTACAAAAAATAAAAATGATAATACAATGGCAATTAATATGCGTTTTTGCTGGGATAAATTTTCTGACACGGATTGTCCTTTGGAAATATAATCTTAATTAAAAAAAATTGATTATCATTGCAAGGGATATAAAAATAATTGAGTTGTTTTAAAGCATTAAAACTAGGTTTAAAACATACACCTGAGTTTAGAGTATTCTTGCGTATTTTAGGATAATCAATACCACCTTTAAAAAACGGATTGCATTTTAAAATTCTTAAAAAAACTGCACCAAATGCTTTAAAAATATTATTTTTTTTAAATTGCCATAAGGCATATTCAGAACAACTTGGATAATACCTGCAGCATTGTGGCTTAAAAGGGCTGATAAAGAGCTGGTAAAATCTGATAAGTTTTAAACAAGCTATTTTATACATCCTATTTTTTTCAAACCCCATTTCAAGTTTTTTTCTAATTTTAAAAAAGGAATTTCAGTAATACTTGTCTTAGCTACAAGTATGTATTTCCCGTTTTCGACTTGATTTTTAACCTGAAAAAAAGCTGATCTTAAGAGCCTTTTGGCTCTATTTCTAACGACAGCTTTTCCAACTTTTTTACTAGCAACAACAGCAAATTTTTTTTCTTTACTTAAAGTATAAAAGATGATTACACCTTCACAGTGCCACTTTTTACCTTCTTTATAAATTGTTGCAAACTCTCCTAAGTCGTTAATACTTAGAAAATCTTTTATACCGCTAATCTTTTTCTACCTTTAGCGCGTCTAGCATTGATTACCTTGCGACCATTTTTGCTTTTCATACGCACGCGGAAGCCATGAGTTCTTTTTTTAGGAGTTTTGTGTGGTTGATATGTTCTTTTCATATTCTTTCCTTAACTTAAAATAAAAAACAAAATAATAAGCGTGTATCTTATCAAAATCTTACTTAAATCTGCTTTTAATTAAGAGTTATTTTAAAAGTTTTTGCTAAATTTTTGTTTTATTTTTATGTATTTTAAGGAAAAATCATGAGTTTTGAAATTTGTGAGAGTAAAAAAGAAGATTTAGAAAAAATTTTAGAATTAATTAAAGAGCTTGCTATCCATGAAAATATGCTTGAAGATGTAAAATGCACAACTAAAGAACTTGAAGAATCTTTTTTTGAAAATAAATATGCTAAGGCTTTAAGTTTAAAAGTTGATGGTAAAATCATAGGTTATGCAATGTATTATTTTACTTTTTCGTCTTTTTGGGGTTTAGGTGGGTTATATCTAGAAGATATTTATATTCAAGCAAAATATAGAAAAAAAGGCTATGCAAAAGCTGTTTTTAAATATTTAGCACAAATTTGTAAAGAAAAAAATCTTAAAAGATTAGAATGGGTATGTTTGAACGATAATGATTTAGGGATTGAGTTTTATACTAAATTAAATGCAAAGCATATGAATGAGTGGAGAACTTATCGTTTAGAGGGTGAAAATTTAGAAGTATTGATGTAATGAATAAGCGTAATTTGTATTATTTAAAAGCTTTTGGTTATGAATATTTTAACGAGCAAAAACAAATTAGGCATTTTAATTTAAGTTTTAAAGAATTAAACGAAAGGGTAAAAACCTGCAATCTTTGTCATTTTTCTAGACTAAGAAAGCATAGTTTAATGGAAAAAGAAGCCAAAAATGCTAAAATTTTGATTTATCAGGCCTTTATTGACAAGGAAGAGAATGAAAGTGGAAAGTTTTTTGCTTCTAAAAATAAACAAGAATTTTTGAAATTATGTAAGGAGCTTTTAAATTTAAAAGACGATGAGATATATTTTTCTTATATGTTTAAATGTTTTAGTAATTTTAAAATAGACGATCAAGCATTAAAATTATGCTTGCCATATTTTTATAATGAGCTTGATTTTATAAAAGCAAAGATTATTTTATGTCTTGGCCAAGAAGCTTTTGCAAGTTTGGGTTTTGAGAATTTTCAAAAATATAAAGGACAATGTATGTATTATAATAATGTCTTACTTTTGCCAAGTTATGATTTGAATTTTTTGAGTAAAAATCCTAGCTTTTATGCTGAATTTATAGAAGATATTAAAAAAATAAAAGGTTATTTATGAGAAAAAGTTTAGTTTGTTTGATGATGAGTTTTGTTTTAACTTTAAATGTCTTTGCGAAAGAGCAAAAACCATCGCCTATAGAACCTAGTGAGTCTTTTTATCCTAATTTAGAATTTCAAAATTGTGATAATGATTGTTTATTTACTTTGTTAGAAACAGGACTTTATTTTAATTTTTTATCAAGATTTAATAATGATAATGCAAATGAGCTTTTAGTTAATATCTATACTAAACTTTTAAATTCTATTATAGATTTTGAAAAAAGAATTCAAAAAAATGCTAGCATAAAACTAGCTATTATTATACCTGAGCAAACGATTAAAAGTTATTCTAATACTATTATAAATTCAAGCATAGCGTATTTATTAAGGCAAAGAGCGCAAATAAAAGTAAAGGTGTTTTTAATAGGCACAGAAGATGAGAGTAAGATAACTAAAGCTTTTAAACAAGCTCAAGATGAGAAATTTAATTATATTATCGCAGGTTTTACAGATAAAGGTGTGAAAAATTTATTAAAAGAAAGCCTTGATTCTAATGTAAAAGTTTTTATTCCTACTGCACATAAAAGAAATTTTGATACGCAAAATGAAAATGTGTATTTTGGAAGTATAGATTATCAAAAACAAATCCAAAAACTTTTGGAATACTCAAATGGTAAAAATATTATTTTTTCAGATGGAACAGCCTTAGCTAATCGCTTAGATGAGAATGTTTTAAACGCAGGTAATGGTAGTGAGAAAATTTATACTATTAATAGTTCTAAATTTGATTTTAGAAGTATTTTAAATCAAAATAGAAGTTTTCAAGATTCTAGTATTATTTTAAATACTTCTTTGATTAAAACAGCACTCATAAGCTCACAAATAAGAACTTATGATATAGAGCCTTTTGTATTATTATCAACTCAGATTAATTATAATCCTATCTTGCTAAGTTTAACGCAAATTAATGATAGAAAAAAACTTTTGCTAGCAAATTCCATTTCTAATGAGGATCAAACTCTAAGCTATCTTAATGAACTTTTTTCGCAAAATATTAATTACAACTGGATAGCTTATGCAACTAGTGTGGGCCTTGATTATTTTTATACGCAGTTTTTAGATAAAGATTCTCAAAGAATTTTTGATGAGGGTTTAAATGATAATCAATTTGACTATAAGGTTAAAATCATTCGCTCGCAAGGCTTAGGTTTTACTCCTTTGCAAGATCAGTAAAAACCTTAGTTATAGTCTCATCTATAGGAGCTACTTTTTCATTTTTTAAAAAAGCTAGGGTAAATTCAGCTTCAAAAAGCTTGGTATTTTCTTTATAAATCTCTTGTTTTATACAAACTGAGGCTTTTTTAAGCTTTGTGATAAATGTTTTTACTTCTATAAGATCTCCAAGTTTAGCGGGTTTTAAAAAGTTACAATTTGCTTTAGTAAGTAGGAAATGTCCTGTATTTTTATCAAAAATTTTTGCATTTTTTTGAAAAAATATCTCACTTCTTGCTCTTTCGCAAAATTTTAAGTAGTTGCTATGGTATACTACTCCACCTGCATCGGTATCTTCATAATAAATTCGTATTTGCATTTTAGACCTTTTATTTTATTATATATTGATCGGAAAATATCGCTTACAATCAACTTTTTTTTATTGATAAATTTGTTGAAATTCTACTTAAAATGTCATAAGAAAAGCATAAAATATTCTTGATTTTATATCTTATGTTAAAATTGTATTTTATATCATTGAAAAAAGGAAAATCATGCAAGTGTTGCAAAAAATGTTTAAATTGCTAGCTATTATGGCTTTTGTTTTTAGTGTGAGTGCAAATGCACTTAGTGAGGGTAAAGAGTATATTACTTTAAAAACACCTATCCCAAATGCACAAAATTCTCTAATAGAGGTATTTTCTTATCGTTGTATTCATTGCTATAATCATCATCAATTTCACACTCTAGCAAAAGTTAAACAAGCTTTACCAAATTTAAAATATGATCTTTTCTCGGTAAGTTCTATGCTCGAGTACGGTGGTGCTTTAAATGAGATGTTTGCTTTAGCTTCTTTTAAAGAAAAAGCTTTAGGTTTAGATGTTGCTAGTGAAAAAAGTCTTACTTATAAGCTTGCTGATGTGTATTTTGTAAGTCATTTTGAAAAAAAATTAAATTTAAATAATCTTGATTTGTTTTATAAAATAGGTTTAAATGCTATTGGTGCTAGTAAAGAAGAATTGCAAAAATTTTTACAAACTAAAGAAGCCAAAGAGCTTTTAGTTGCTTATGATGTAGCTAATGAAATTTCAAGAAATTATGGCACGCCTGCTTTTGTAGTAAATGGCAAATATCAAATCAATCCTGAGTATATCACTTCTTTAGAAGAACTAATCCGTATAGTTAAAGAACTTTCTACCAAGTAATGCTTTTTTAAGCATTACTTTTTGTAATTTTTGTGATAAAGTATTATTATTTTTTATTTTTTTAATAATTATATTTTCATTTTGAAATTTTTTCTTATTGTTTAATTAATATTTAAGTTATATTAATATAACTTTAGCATGTTTATAATAAATTACAAATATTTATTATATATAAAATACAAATAGGAGAAATAAAATGAAATTCAACTTAAATAATTTGTCAAAAGCAATGGCGGCAGCTGCTTTTGTTCTTGGTGTGAGTGCAAATGCACTTAGTGAGGGTAAAGAGTATGTGGTTTTAAAAACACCTATCCCAAATGCACAAAATTCTTTAATAGAAGTATTTTCTTATCGTTGCACACATTGTTATGATCATCATAAGTTTAATACCATGTCAAAAGTCAAAGAAAAATTACCACAATTAACTTATAAATTTTATCCTGTTAGCTCTATGGGTGATTATGGTAAGCAAGCTAATGAAATTTTTGCTTTTGCTGCTTTTAAAGATGAGCAAAATAAAGTAAGTCAAAGCGATAAAAATAGTTTAACTCATAAAGCTTCTGAAGCATATTTTAATGCTTATTTTAAGAAAAAACAAAGATGGGGAAATGGAGCCAATCCTGAAGCGTTTTATGAAGTAGGATTAAAAGCAATTTCAGCAAGCAAAGAAGATTTAGATAACTTTTTAAAAACTCCTGAAGCTAGTGAAATTTTAAAATCTTATGAAAATGCTAATGATATCTCTAAAAACTATGGTACACCTGCATTTGTAGTAAATGGTAAATACCAAATCATACCACAAGCTATCACATCTCCACAAGCTTTGATGGAAATAACAGAAGAATTAAGCAAGATGTGATTTGAGGTATTTTATGAGTTCTTGTCCTATTAGTAAAATCACTACTTGGCAAAATACAAGAGTTCCTTGGTTGATAATGGTTATAGCTATGGTAGGCTTAACTTTTATAGCACACTTTTTGTTTCAAGAATACCTTTATATGGAGCCTTGTGAGCAGTGTGTTTATATAAGATTTGCTATGTTAACTATGGCTTTTGGTGGTATTTTAGCCTTGATAGATCCTAAAAATGATTATTTGAAAATTTTTGCATATACTTTTGTATTTTGGGGTATATGGCTTGGTATAGAGTATTGTATTACTCTTAATCATATCCACGAGGTAGTACATTCAGAAAATCCTTTTGCTGGTGTTGATGGGTGTAGAGAAATTCCTATATATCCTTTTAATTTACCATTGCATGAATGGGCACCAGGATGGTTTTTACCAACAGGTGAGTGTGGTATGGATACACCTATAGTACCTGAAGATGTTTATGGTAGTTTAAATGCTTTTCAGAAATTTTTTGTTGGAAATCCTCCAAATTTTGAAGATGGGTTGTATAGTAATGGTTGGTATTTGATTCCTAGTATGGAATTTATGAATATGGCGATTTGTTGTTTGTTGGCTTTTGTTGTTTGTTTGGTGATTTTAGGAAGCATGTTTGTTTCTTATACATTTTCACATTCTAAGGCTAAATTTTATGCTTTGATTGTTTTAATATTAGTAGTTTTGCTAAAAATTTTAGGTGAGCCAAGTGTGCAAATAGCTTAATAATATAAAAAAGGAGAAAAAATGAAGATTAGTAAAATTGTAAGTAGTATTTTGCTTGCTAGCAGTGTTGTTATGGTAGTGCCTAGTGTTTCTTTGGCTATGGGTGGACCTAGTGGTGCTAAAATTGATTGGGAAATTCAAGGCAAAATTGGCGCAGTAAAGATGAATCCTTATGGTTTATCTCCGCTTAGTGCTGTAATTATGGATGGTGGATACAAACTAAGTGATGTAAGCGTAACTATAGTTCCAAAACCAAATGGGCAAACTATATCTTATAAGGTTAGCCCTAGTAAAATTAAAACTTATGGAGGAATTCCTATTTTTGGACTTTATCCATCATATTTTAATACAGTAAAAGTAAGTTACACCAAAACTGCTTTTGGAAAGAGTGAAAAAGTAGTAGATGAGGTATATAAAATAGCAACTGGTGGAGTAAATATAGAGCCAAGTGGAAGTATTATGCAAAGAGGTGTGCCTTTTGAAAAAGTAGAAGTGATTAAAGTAGATAAAGGTTTTGAAGATAGGTTGTATTTGGTTAATAATGCTCCAGGGAAACAAAGTGGAAAAGGCTCTCAATCTGTTTGGAATAACCCAGCAGGTGGTGCAATGGAATGGGATGAGAATTCAAATGCATTTATCATTGATACAAAAGGTGAAATTCGTTGGTATTTTGACAATGATAAATTGATGGATTGGAATAATATTTACAATCGTGGTATTATGATGGGATTTAGGCAAAATACTGATGGAGCTTTAACTTGGGGTTTTGGACAAAGATATGTTAAATATGATTTAATGGGTAGAGAAATTTTTAATCGTCTTTTACCTTCTTCTTATATAGATTTTTCTCATTCTATGGACAATATGCAAAATGGAAATTATCTTTTAAGGGTGGCTTCTGCCAATGTTAAGCGTCCTGATGGTAAAAATGTGCGTTCAGTGCGCGATGTGATAGTAGAAGTTGATAAAAATGGTAATGTAGTAGATGAGTGGAGATTGTTTGAAATTTTAGATCCATATAGAGCAAATGTAATCAAAGCATTAGATCAAGGTGCGGTTTGTTTAAATATTGATGCGAGTAAAGCAGGGGTTACTTTAAGTGATGAGGATTTAGCTAAAATGGATGCAAGTGATTCTTTTGGCGATATAGCAGGCACTGGAGTAGGGCGTAACTGGGCTCATGTAAATAGCGTAGATTATGATCCAAGTGATGATAGTATTATTATTTCAAGTCGTCATCAAAGTGCTATTATAAAAATAGGACGCGATAAAAAAGTAAAATGGATATTAGGAGCACACAAAGGATGGGGAGAAAAATATAAAAAAACACTTTTGCAACCTGTTGATAAAAATGGCAAAAAGATAGTTTGTGAAGATGAGTATAGCAAATGTCCAGGATATGAAAATGAAGAAGGTGGTTTTGATTTTACATGGACACAGCATACTGCTTTTAGAATAGATGAAAAATCTGATAAAAGATATATTTATATCACAGCTTTTGATAATGGCGATGCAAGAGGTATAGAGCAACCTGCTTTTGCTTCAATGAAATACTCAAGAGCAGTTGTGTATAAAATAGATCAAAAAAATAAAACCGTAGAACAAATTTGGGAGTATGGAAAGCAAAGAGGCAATGAATGGTTTTCACCTGTCACTTCTTTAGCAGAATACCATAAAGATAAAAATTCCATCATGGTTTATAGTGCTACTGCTGGAATGTCATTTGACTTAAGTAAGGGTGCTGCTGTAGGTGAGCCAAAACCTGAAATAGATGAATTTAAATGGGGAGCTAAAGAACCTTCAGTACAAATTCGCTTTAGCGGAGCAAGTACTGGTTATCAAGCTATGCCTATTGATTTAGAAAAAGCATTTAAATAAGAAAAAAGGGCTTTTTTAAAGCCCTTTTAATTTTTATAAATATCCTGCACCTAAAGCTAAAAAATAACCTACTATACAAGAAACAATCACACCAATTAACCCTGGTAAGATAAAGCTATGATTGATAACAAATTTACCTATTTTTGTAGTACCTGATCTATCAAATTGTATAGTTGCAAGATCGCTTGGATAAGTTGGTAAAATGTAGTATCCATAGCAAGCTGCTGCAAAAGCAATGATAATACCTGGTTCAACACCAATTCCTAGTGCAAGTGGCACAAAAGCTGCAATTGCTGCTGCTTGAGAATTAACAAATTTAGAAATAAGTAAAAGCATAATAGCATAAGTCCAAGGATGTTCTATAACGATATTACCTAAAGATTCTTTCATCATAGGAGTATGCACTGCAAACATTGTATCTGCCATCCAAGAAATTCCAAAAACAGCTACTAAGGCTATCATACCGGATTTAAAAATTTCATTTTTTGCAATTTTGCTTGCATCAAGTTTGGTAAAAATGATTAGCGCTGCACCTGCTAAAAGCATAAACATTTGAATAGTTGCTACCATATTCATAGGTTTGGTAACGCCTTTTGAGGTAAATTGCGGTCTAAGCTCTGGAAAAGCTCCAAGTATAGCTACTATAGCAATAGCACCTAGGAAAATCCACATAGCTACCCATTGGATAGTTGGAAGTTTTTGTCCAAGAAGAGTTTTATTATCGCCATAGATATATTCTCTTTGTTCTGGATTTTTAATCTTAGCTTGAAAATCCTTATCTTTATCAAGATCTTTTCCCCTAAACCAAGAAAAAATTCCTATAGCCAAAACACCTACTAAGGTAGAAGGTATAGTAATAGCAAGTAAATCTACATAGCCATCAAATCCTGCTAAAGGATGTTTATTAATTTCTGGATTTAAAAGTAGGGCTGTTAAGCTTACAACTGCAACTGAAACAGGACTTGCGATAATACCAAGTTGTGAAGAAATACTAGAAGCAGCCATTGGTCTTTCTGGGCGAATACCATTTTTAATAGCAATGTCATAAATAATAGGCATCATAGTATAGACAACATGCCCAGTTCCACAAAGCATGGTAAGAATGCAAGTTACAAATGGCGCCAAAATAGTTAAGAATTTAGGATTTTTTCTTAGAACTTTTTCTGCAATTTGCAACATTACATCCAAACCGCCACTAGCTTGTAAAGTTGCACTAGCAACAACAACAGCTAAAATGGTAAGCATAACATCAATAGAAGGTTTTCCAGGTGCTACAGCAAAACCAAAACTTAAAACTAATAAACCTATACCGCCTAATAAGCCTAGAGCGATACCGCCTTTTTTTGCCCCATAAAAAAGACAAATAAGAACAACAATTAGTTGGATACTAAATTGAACACCTTCGCTAAGGCTAGTTAGTATTTCCATACTCTCTCCTTATTTTTTGAAATATGTGAGAGTATAATCCAAGTTTTATTAATAGTAAATAAAATTTTTTATTATTTAAATAAATATTTACCAATATTTTGAATTTATTTATCAAAATATTGGTTATTTTATATTTATTGATAATATTTTAAGATTGCATAAAGAATTTTACTGATTTTTTCAATAGAAGCTATTTCACATTTTTCATCTGTTGAGTGAGGGCTATGGATATTTGGTCCTATTGAGCAACATTCTAAAGGTTGTTTTTCACTTATAATACCACATTCTAAACCAGCATGTATAGTGTAAAGCTTGGCATTTGGGTTTTCTTTTTTAAAATAACTTAGAATTTCTTCTCCAAATTTAGTATCTTTATTAGCCCACGGTGGATAAAAATTTGCACTTGAAACTTCGCAGTTTTGCATCTTAAAATAAGTTAAGGTTTCAAATTCTATGTTTTTAAGTTCTTGTAAATCATTAGATCTTGCAAAAAGCTCAAAATGAAATTTGTTATCTTTTTCATAAGCTAGTGAAAGATTGATACTTGTTTGAACTAAATTTAATTGATGATTAAAAGTTCTAACTCCTTGTGCAAAAGCATTAATGAGATTTAAAATAACTTGAGAATTTTTATAATATGTTCTTTTGATTTTACCTATATAATTTACTTTAAAATGATCATTCTCTTTTGGAGGATTTTTAAAAAATGCTATAACTTTAGCATGTTTTGGTATAGAATTTATTCTTTCACCTGCTTTAAATTCGCAAAGTTCTCCTTGATTTTGAGTGATAAAATAGCTCACTTCTTTAATAGAAGATTTAATATTTTTAACAATATCAATTCCCGAGTGCCCACCTTTAAAATCAATTGCTTCTATCTCATAACAATCTTCTTCTTTTTCATCTATTTCTAAGTTTAAACTAGCAAAAATATCTACCCCGCCAGCACAACCTATAACAACTTCATCATCGCTTTCGTGGTCTAAATTTAAAAGCTTGCTTGAGATCAAAGTATGGGTGAGATTGTTTGCTCCACAAAGTCCAACTTCTTCATCATTAGTAAAAAGACATTCTATATTTTCAAAATCTTTTAAAGCTTGCATCATTAGTGATACTCCTATGCCATTATCTGCACCTAAGCTTGAATTTTTAGCCTTTAAATATCCATTTTCTTCATATATTTGTATACTTGGAGCTTCTCCCATGCAAACCATATCATAATGACTTTGTAAACAAATTTTAGGATTTCCTTTGTGTGCGTGGATATTACCTGCTTCATCAACGCTTACTTGGCAATTTTGACTTTTAGCAAAATCAATGAGAAAATTTTTTAATTCTTCGGTTTTGAAACTACAATGAGGTATTTGAGCAATTTGTTTAAAATTTTGTATAATTTCTTGCATAAATTCTCCTTTTTATTGTAATTATGGCATATTTTTATATAGATGAGGTTTAAATGAAATTTTCTAGGAAACAAATTAAATTATTTATAAACTTATTAAAAGATCCGAAGAAATTTTTAATCGCACTTTTTTTAGTTGCTTTTGCTTATGTTTTAAATTATGATAGTGGCTCGTATATTAATGCTAAAGTAAGTCGTGTAGTAGATGGAGACACTATTGAGGCTAAATTTGAAGATGAAAAGCTTAAAATCAGACTTTTTGGTATAGACGCGCCTGAGAGTGATCAAGCCTATGGAAAAATGGCTACGCAATTTCTAAAAGCTATTGTATTAAATAAAGAAGTAGTTTTAAATGTAAAAGATGAGGATAAATATGGTAGAATTTTAGCCATTGTATATTTAAATGATAAAGATATTAATCAAGTTATGGTTAAAAATGGTTTTGCTTGGGCATATGAGCATTATAGTGATTTATATATAAATGAGCAAAATTATGCCAAGATAAATAAAAAAGGATTATGGGAAAGTGAAAATCCTATAGAGCCTTATAAATGGCGTAAACAAATAAGATTAAAATAGGATATAAGATGTTTAAAAAAATATTATTGTTTGGATTTTTAGTATTATTTTTTAGTGGTTGTTTTGTCAATGAAAGAGGGATCTCAAATCGCTTTTACGATGATTGTAAGGAATATTATGATGCAAGTGGGACTTATCATAAAGAATGTTCAAAGAATTGGGTGGATTTACCTTTAACCCCCGATTCCTTTTAAGACTGCATTAAGTTCTTCTTGCATTGATTCTTGTTTAGTTGTTTCTTGCTGATTTTGATTATTATTTGTAGCGGCTTGATTTTGTTTAAGTTTAAATATATGATCATCTGTAGTAATAACTTGAAAAGATGCGTCAAAAATTTTAATCTCATTTACAAAACCAGCTACTTTAACCTCTCTTTTTCTTGAGTCATCGCTAAATAAAGCACTCGCTTCAAGATTTAAAATATCTCCCACTTTTAAAGGAGCATAAAAAAAGCTTCTTGAGCCTATTAAGACGCTAAATTCTTTATTAATTGCAGCTTGTGCTATGTAATTTGCTGCATTAAATACAAAGCCACTATGCACTAATCCTAGTTCATCTACTGCCATATCATGGGTTGTGATTAAAATACCTTTGGCGAAATTTTTTTCTATATGAGAAATACTTCCTGCTAAAGTATTGTTTATCCCTGGACAAGTGATAAGTTCTGATTTGATACGATTTAACTCTTCTGGATCTATTAATTCTTCTATAGTAACAGCACTTACTGTTCTTGCCATTTTTACACCTTTAATTTAACATAAACTCTTTTTGGTGCTTCATAGCCTTCGCAAGTTAAATTTGAATCATTTTTATCTAAAAATTGATCTAAAGAATAAGAATCAATCCATTGTGTTTTTCTTTGTTCTAAAAGATCGGTTTGTTTAGTTGTTATAACTTCAAATTCACTAAATCCAGCCCTATAACACCAATTTCTTAAACCTAATATCGACGGAATGAAAAAAATATTTGGTATTTTTGAGTAAGTTTTTTGAGGAATAAGTGCTATTTCTCTTTCATCTTCTATATACATAGTGTCTAAAAAGACTATGCCGTCTTTATTTAAAGATTGTTTGAGTTGTTTTAGCATGGCTATGGGATCACTACGATGATAAATCACTCCAAGACAAAAAATCACATCAAATTTTATGCCATAATTTGGTACATCAGCTACGCCTAAAAGCTCATATTGTATAGGAGTTTTTGCAATGGAGTTTAAAAGTAAAAATTGCAAATAATACTTAATAGAAGGATCAAAACCTATGAGCTTTGAAGGATTAAATTCAAGCATTTTAAACATATAATAACCATTATTGCAGCCAATATCTGCTACTATTTTGCCATTTATTTCTTGCATATAAGGCTTTAAAATATTAAATTTGATAAAACTTTGCCATTCTGTATCTATAAATAAATCATTAATTTTAAAAGGTCCTTTACGCCAAGGTTTTAATTCTAAAGTGATATTCTTGATCTCATCATCTAAACTTTTATCACAAAAAATATCAAAACTTTCATTTATAAGGTAATTTGAATTTTGAATTTTTTCACTAAGTTTTTGGATTTTTTCATATAAAGGATGTTTTAAAACTTGCTTAAATAAAGCATTATTTTGCATATTTTTCCTTGAAAAACTCCCTTATTTGGGAGTTTTTATTATTGAAGTAGGCTTGCTAGTTTAGTTTGTAACATTACATTTGAATGAGCATTTGCAAATAAAAATGCATTTTCTTTTAGGTAATTTGCATTAAAATCATTGATATTTTGAGCTAAGTCATTATTTTGTAATTTGCTTTCAGCTTCTTTAGTGTTAATACTAGTTTGCAAAGATGAGTTGATATTAGAATGGATAGCGTTAATTCCAGCACCAATATCTGCGCGTAAAGAACCTACCTGATCTTGAAAATCACGAATTCCGTCTTGATTTTCAAGGCTTAAATTTGCTGTGCTTGGTTGATTTAAATTAATACTTTCAACCCCAGTACCAACAACAAAATCCATACTCTGAAATACATTTTTTCCATTAAAAGTCGCATTAGAAAAAGCATCATTGATTGAAGTTACAAGTTTGCTTGCTTCAGAATTTAGCATACTTTTTTGTCTGTCATTTAAAGCAGCATTGTTTGAGCGCACTGAAAGTTCATTAAGTTTATCTGCAGTAGCTGAAATGTTATTTAAAGTTGAATCAGCAATTTGTAAAACTCCTATGGAATCATAGGCATTTAAAATACCTTGATCTATAGTGCTATATTGACTTCTTAAAGAATCAGCTATGGCTAAATTTGCTCCATCGCTCCCATCTATAGCACGGATTGCAGCTATGTTTTCTAAAACTTTTTCTTGGCTTTTTTGAGCTTGATTTAAGTAGTGATTTTGTTGAGTTGTTCCTATATCGCCTATTTTCATCTTTGACTCCTTTTAAAGACTTATTTTATTATATCATTTTTTTGTTTTAAAATTTAAGAAAAACAAAATTACTTGTGATAACATGATAATTTTCATCACAACTTCACTTGCACCATGAATTTTTATAAATTCTTGAGTTTTAGTTGCTTCTTCTCCTAAACTTTGTGCTTCTAAAACATAAGCAGTGAAGTAAAATACAAAAAGCAAACTTAGTGCCAAAATGATCAAAGAAAGCATAAATTTTGAAAAATTTATTTTAAAAGTTAAATTTTTGTCTTTAAATGAAAAAATTTCTATTAAAATAGACAAAACACTCACACCTAACAAAACATAGCCAAATTGCACAAAAATGTGTGTCATTAAAAGCCCACTTTGAAAATGAGTTAAAACCCCTTCACCTATGAATTTAGCAGGATAAAATATAGTCGGAGCTAAAAACACACCTATGCTAATTTCAATCCCAATTAAGCTTGCTAGTAAAAATAAATATATTGATTTCATATTTTCTCCTATAATAAAGATAATTATAGTCTAATTTTTTAAATTCCATGCAACAAAGGCTCTATCAAATCCATTATAATCTTGATAAAAAGTAGCCTTGAAATCATTTTCTTTTAAAATTTTATTTAAAATTGTTTTTTGATCATAGCCAAACTCACATGCTAAGACTTTTGTGTTGTGATTTTTGGCAAAAAGAATAATTTCATGTAAAATTTCCCAACCTTTATCTCCACCAAATAAAGCATTGTGTGGTTCGTTTTGCACCCATTTATCTAAAGGATAGTCATTTTTTATGTAAGGAGGATTAGAAAAAATAAAGTCAAAATTTCCTTGTATATTTTTAAAATCACAAAGTTGAAAATTGATTAAATTTGAAACATTATGAAAATCTGCATTTTTTTTAGCAAGCTCTAATGCTTTTGGATTGATATCACAAGCTTGTATAAAAATTTGTTTTAACTTTGCTAAGCAAATACTTAAAATTCCACTTCCAAAGCCAATTTCAAGTATATTTTTAAAAGAGTTATGATCTAAAATTTCTAAACATCTTTCAAGTAATATTTCACTATCAAAACGCGGTATCAAAACCCCTTTTTTAGTAAAAAAATCAAAACCATAAAATTGTGTTTTTTGAAATAAATACTCAAAAGGCTCACCATTTAAAAATCTATCTACATATTCTAAAAAAACTTTTTCATCAATTTGAAATTCAGGATTTAAAAAAATCCAAGCCTTATCTTTTTGTAAAAGCTCACAAAGAATAAAAAGTATATATTCTTTGTGAGTAGGATCTTTTGCGTAAGCTTGCTTTAAAGCTTGTTTGATTGAAATCATTGCAAAGCTTTGATTCTATCATAAATGCAAGGATGACTTAGATGAAAGAAAGTATAAATTTTACTTGTTTTAACAAAGGCTTTGTTTTCTTTTGCTAAAGCTATGAGAGCATTTTTCATATCTTCTTTAGAGCTTAGTTTTGCTCCGTGTAAGTCAGCATTAAATTCATTTTTTTGACTCATTTTATTAAGCAGTGGAGAAATAATAAAAGTAAAAATATTTCCAAAAATCAATAAAAGTGCAAAAACTCCAGCATTCACTTCATCTAAATGACTTTCAATATAAAAAAAGCTTGGTAAATGTGCAAAGATGAAAAATAAAACAAAAAGCATCAAAGCACTAGCAAATAACATTTTTAGCAAATCTTTATGCACAAAATGTCCTAGCTCATGACCCAAAACAGCAATGAGTTCTTTTTCTTTTAAAGCATTTAAAAGTGTATCAAAAAGTACTACTCTTTTGCTTTTAAATAAGCCACCAAAATAAGCATTTAATCTTTTATCTCTTTTGCTTGCATCAATAACATAAACACCATTTGCACTAAAGCCACATTTTTGCATTAAATTAGTGATTTTTTCTAATAAATTTTCATCTTCAAGTTTTTTCATTTTGTTAAACATAGGTGCAATAAGTGTAGGGTAGATGAGATTTATAATAAGTATAATTATAAAGCTTAGAGCAAAAGCCACTACCCACCAGTATGTGTTAAAAAATTCAAAGCAAAATACTAAGGCATAGATGATTAAAAAGCCAAAAACAAGCATTAGAGCTAAAGATTTAATGCTGTCTTTAACAAAAAGCGCTAAAGTCATATTTGAAAAGCCGTGCTTTTTATCTTTTATAAAGCTTTCATAATAGCTAAGTGGTAAATTTAAAATACTAATAATCAATAAAAATGCAAGCAAAAATAAAGTATTTTCTAAAGTAGAATTTTCTTTTATAAAAATTTCTTTTAAATACAAAAAGCCAAAGCTAATCCAAGAAATGTTAATCATCAGATTATAAAGATTAGAAAAGATTTTGTATTTTTCATTTTCTATGGCGATATTTGCAGCATTTTTATAATCTTGTTCATTTAAAATAATTGCTTGTTTTTCTCTTTCTTTTTTTAAAAAAGAAATTTGTATATAAGATATAAAAACCAAAAAAGCTGTATAAATACATAAAATAGTTATCAAAGTCATAGTTTTTCCATGTAATTTTTTTGTGAAAGTATGCAATAAGAAAGTAAATAAGCATAGGTAAATTACCTATGCTATATAAGAAGAATTCTTGTTTATGTCAATTAGAATGAGTATTTAACACCAATATTACCAGTTAGGTAAGTTTCATCAGTGTTATCATCTTTATTGCCTAAGATTTGTTTAGCGCCTACACTTAGATCAATAGAAAATCTATCTGTAACGCTAATATTGCTTCCGATAAGGATTTTACCGAAAGTTTTATCTTTTTCAGCACCAGCTACATTATAGCTAAAATCACTTCCTGTGAAACGACCTTTAAAATCATCCCCACTCATAGCAAAAAATTGTTCGATTTTTGGAGTTACATAGAAATAGCTACCACCGTCAAAGAATTTTCTAAATTCTGCTCCAATTTCAGCACTCGCTGCAAAACTATCCATTGAGTAAACTTTTTGAGCCCAAAGACCATTTTCTGTATAATCTGGAGTGTGGCTATAATAAAGATTTAGTCCAATTAAAGGTTTGATTGAAAAGCTATCACTAAAATCAAATACATAACCATAGTTACCACTTGCACCTAAGTAGGTTTGTGTAAAATCAGACTTTTGCACTGAGCCATTTACAAATCTTTCTTGATCTGCAAAGCTAAATTGTGCATAAGATTTAATATCAAATTCATGTTGACCATTTGTAATTCTTGAGTAAAGACCTAGTTGTAAATTATTAGAGTCTTGATTTAAAGAATTATGATTTAATTGTGAATCAGCATAAGTTAAATATGCACCAAAGAAAATAGCATCGCTAAATTGTCTATCAATACCTATAGTAGTTCCATATACACCTTCGCTTTCGCTACCAATTATATTTGCACCACCAAATGCATTAGCCCATACGCTATTTTCACCAGTGCTTCTTGATTGCGCCATTCTAGTAGCAATAGCCATCTCGTTAGCCAAGTTAATAACTTGAATAGCACCTTGGCGGTTAGAATTGTTTGTGCTTTCTCTAGCTGAATCAACTATTGCTTGAGCTTGTCTTACATCGCCTTTGATAGCGTTAACTAAAGCCGAGTTAGCTGCTAAATGTCTATCAGAATTTTTTAAAGATGCTAAAACTGAATCAATTTTGTGCCCATAAGTAATAACTTTTTTGTTATTGCTTATATTATCCATTTCTTTTTTAATATCGGATAGAATTTTATCATAATTAACTTCTTTAGGATCAATACCAGGATTGTTTTGGTTTTGTTCAAAAGCTTTTTGAGCGTAATAATCATGTAGTTGAGTTAGAACTTCTATTCTCATTTCTTTTAGAAGCTTACTAATGCTAATATTTTTAATATTATTTGTTAAGCCACCTTGAGCATAAGCATCATTTCCAATTACATTAAGTCTATAATTGAAGTATTTTTTATCTTGATCTACGATTACTTTTACAACTTCACCTTCATATTCTGCTAGTGCATGACCTTTAAGACCTAAAAGTTTTCCTTCTGGAATTAATAATACATTTCTAACGGTATTTACTTCTGCAAATTCTTTGTTGAAGTTTGTAGCACTCATTAAGTAAACGCCTTTTTCTGTTACAGGGTTACTAAAGTTTGCAAGCTCAAACACAGAATTTCTAATTACTGCATTACCATTTACTGTAAATTGATGTGGTTCATGTAGAGTAAATAATGAATCATGAGCAAAAAGGTCTCCATTGATAGTTAAAGCACCATTATAGTTAATACCATTAAAATCACCTGCTATGATTTTAAAGTTCGCATGATCCATATTAACATTACCATCAATTAAGCCATCATGGAAAACATTTAGAGAAACATTTTCTCTTGAGTCTTGAATCCAAGTTGGTCCCCATGGATTTCTATCGATTAAGGCGCCGCTATTTATACCTGTATCTGGATCAAACATAGCACCAAATCCATCATCTACATTATTGCCACCTTGAGCTCCTAAGCCAGGAACTCCTGGAAAGCCAAAACCAGGATCTGGGTTTGCTATCACTATATTATCTGGATTTTTTTTGCCTATGAAGTTTACTTCTTTAGCTTTGATAGCAAAAGAATAATGAGGTTTTATACCACCTATTGAGCCAAAAGGAACATCTTTACCTCCAACTACAATAGTGTTGTTAGCTGCATTTATTGTTAAGTGCTTAATAGGTGTTTCTAATACAGCACCTTGTCCATAATCATTATCACCTAGATGATTACTAATATAGAATGTTTGTTCTTGTGGTTTTGAAATTACAAATTGATATTCCCCCTCCCCTAGGTGTGTTAGCTGACTATCTTCAATTGCACCAGGAATAGGATTGGATGGCTCTATAGCCATAGCTGAACTAGCTACAAAAGTAGCAACGCAAGCGGAAAGAAAAATTTTTCTATTCAACTTTTTCATTGTTCTGAAACTCCTTAATAAAATTATAATTTTATTGAAAAAACATTATAACAACAATAACAAAAAAAGTCAATTAAAAACAAATAAAATTTACGACTGTTAAATAGAGTAAATAAAATAATAAAAAATTATTATAAATTATCCTCATTTTTTTCTAAAACATCAAAATAAGCTTCTTCTAAAATACTAAGTTCACTTTCTAAGGAATTTAGCTTTTCATAAAGGGTGTTTATGCCTATCTCTTGATAGATTGTAGGATTACTTAGAGCATTTTTTATTTCTTTTATTTCTTCTTCTAATTTATGAATTTTATCAGGATATGAGTTTAAAATTTCATTTTCTTTATAGCTTAGTTTTTTACTCAATTTTTCTTTTGTTTTTACGCTTGCGGTGGTGTTTGTTTCTAAGCTTTTAGAAAATTCTTCAAAGTCTTTGTATTCTTTTTCATTTTCTAAATATTCACTATAAGAAAGAACTTCTATATTAATATTTGCATTATCTTCAAAAGCATAAAGTTTAGTTGCTATTTTATCAACAAAATATCTATCATGTGAGACAAGCAAAATCGCACCTTCAAAAGAAAGTAAGTATTCTTCTAAGATATTAATCGTAGCTATGTCTAAATCATTTGTTGGTTCATCTAAGATTAATACATCATATTCTTTGGTAAAAAGCAAGGCTAGAGCAACTCTGTTTTTCTCACCCCCACTTAGCACACTCACGCTTTGCTCTAAAAATTCTTTTGGAAATAAAAATTGTTTTAAATACCCATAAACATGCATATTTTTACCACGTACTTGAATGTGATCGCCACCATTTGGGCAAAAAATTTCTAAAAGTTTTTTATCAGTGTTTAATAAACTTCTGCTTTGATCAAAATAGCCTATTTTAACTTCACCTCTTTTAATCTCTCCGCTATCAAGCGGAATTTGATCAAGTAAAATCTTTAAGAAAGTAGATTTCCCACAGCCATTTTTACCTACTATGGCTATGCGTTCACCTTGTAAAATTCGTGCATTAAAGTCTTTAAAAAGTGTCTTGTTGGCAATAGACTTTGAGATATTTTTAAGTTCAAAAAGCATTTTTTTGCGGTTTTGGCTTTGAGTTTGGTTAAAATTTTTACTTGCTCTTTTGATTTCAAGTTGTAAGCGTTTGATAGCTCCTGGGTTTTTCTTAGCTTCTTCACGCATTTTAAAAATGCGTTCTTTGCGTCCTTCGTTGCGTTTAAGCCTAGCTTTGACTCCTCTTCTTAGCCATTCTTCCTCACTTTTTAATTGCTTAAGTAAGGTTTCATGGCTTTTAGCTAAGGAAGCTAAAATAGCTGCTTTTTTTTCTAGATATTGCGTATATCCACCCTCAAAAATGCTTAATTTTCCTGCTTCTATTTCTACGCATTTTTGGGCTATAGCATCGATAAAATACCTATCATGAGAGATGAAAATAACACACATTTTAGAGGCTTTTAATCTTTCTTCTAAAAAGTTACTCATATATACATCTAGATGATTAGTTGGTTCATCAAGCAATAATATATCAGGATTTTTTAGCAAAAGTGTGCAAAGCCCTACGCGTCTTATTTCGCCCCCACTTAAAGAGCAAAGTGTTCTGTCTTTGTATTCTAATAGTTTAAATTCTTCTAATATTCTTTGTATTTTTTGGTCTAAATTCCATGCGTCTTTTGAATCTATAAATAAACTTAATTCATCTACTTTTTTTAAATATTCTTTATTTTCAGGATCAAAAGCTAGTTTTTCATTATAGCTTTCAAATTCTTTCAAGGCTTGGTAAATTTCTTCAAGTTCTTTTTTGATGGCTTCGCTTACGCTTAAGGTGCTTTCAAAGCTTACTTGTTGGCTTAACATACCTATACTAGCGTTATTTTGTTTAATTACTCTACCGCTATCTAGTTTTAAAGTTCCCATAAGGGCTTTTAAAAAGCTTGATTTTCCTTCACCATTTTTGCCTATAATGGCGATTTTTTCTCCTAAATTTGCACTAAAATTTGCATTTTCTAAAACTATTTTTGTATTAAATTTCTTATTTGCGTCGATTAAATCTATTAAAGCCAAATTTCTTTCCCAAATGTTTTTTACGATTTTACTTTAAAAAGTATTAATTTTGCTTAAATAAAATTACGCCATGAGAGCATTTGTTTTTTTTACTTTATTAGTTTTATTTTTTGCTTTGGCACATTGGTATATTTATAAAAGATTTTTAAGTAGGGTTGATTTTTTAAAACCTTATAAGAAGTTTGTATTAGCTTTTATTTTAATAGTTTTTGCATGTGAATTAATCTTTTTTATAAATATGCGCGGGGACTTTTTACATGAAAAGCTTTATTATATTTTAGCTATTTTTCCTACTATTACTTGCTTTTTCTTGCTTTTTGGAGTGATTTTTGAAATTGGTTCTTGGATTTTTTTTAATGAAAATAAAAAAGAGCAAATTTTCAGTGTCCAAAGAAGAAAGTTTTTAAAATTAATTTTTGATTCTTGGCTTATTATACTTAGCGTTAGTATGGTATTTAAAGGTTTTGTAAATGCTATTAGCACACCTAAGGTTAATGAGGTAGATATTAAAGTTAAAAATTTAAAAGAAGATTTAAATATAGTTTTACTTTCTGATGTGCATTTGGGAAAAAATTTAGGAGAAGATTTTTTAAAAACCTTAATCGGTGAAGTTAATGCTTTAAATGCTGATATGGTTATTATAGCTGGGGATTTAATCGATGCAGATATTGCTAGTATGCCTTATATTAATTTATTAGAAAATTTTAAATCAAAATATGGTACTTATTTTGTTTATGGAAATCATGAGTATTATAATGATATAAATGCAATAAGCAAAAAGCTTAAAACTCTTAAAAATTTCAAAGTTTTGGAAGATGAAAGTATTGATTTTGGGGATTTTACTTTAAGTGGGACTTTGGATTTGGCTGCCAAGCGTTTGGGTTTTAAAGAAAGCAATATAGAAAAAATCAAAACTCAAATCAATCAAGAAAAGGTTAATATTTTAATCACTCATCAACCAAAGTATGTAAAAACTTATGATGTAAGTGGGTTTGATTTGATTTTATCAGGACATACACATGCAGGACAAATTTTCCCTTTTTCTTTGCTAGTATATTTAGAACAAGGTTTTGTGTATGGGCTTTATAAATTAAGCAAAGATAGCTTGCTTTATGTAAGTAGTGGAGCTGGATTTTGGGGGCCTGCTGTGAGATTTTTAGCCCCTAGTGAGATAGCTTTGATTAGATTAAAAGGAGAATGAGTGGGATTTAGCAATAGTGCTTCAAAAATGTTTGGAATCATAGCAAAATATAAATTTCCAAAAATCATACAAAAAAATATTAATAAAGCTTATGTAAATGCTTTTAATATCAATATGAGTGAATTTAAACCTTTAGAAGAATATGAGAGTTTAAATGCTTTATTTACAAGAACTTTATTAAATGAGCGAGAATTAGAAGATGGCTTTATAAGTCCAAGTGATGGTAAAATTTTAGAACTTGGAAGTAGCTTTCAAAATGATTTAAAAGAAAATTTAGCCTTTAGCATTAAAGGTTCAAGTTATAGCATAGAAGAGCTTTTAAAAAACTCAGCTAGTAAAGAAGAATTAGAAAATGGCATAGATTATGCAAATATTTATTTATCTCCAAAAGATTATCATCATTATCATGCACCTTGTAATATGCAAATTTTAAGTGCTACTTATATGAGCGGGGCTTTATTTAGTGTGAGCGAGGTAAAGTTAGCTAAAATTATAAACCTTTATACTAAAAATGAAAGAGTAGTTTTAAAGTGCTTAGTGGAAGGAAAATTTATACTTTGGATGGTATTTGTGGGTGCGCTAAATGTCGGTAAAATGCACTTTAGCTTTGATACTAGCATACAAACTAATGCAGCAAATTTTGATTTTACTCATACCTATGAAGATCTTTTTGTAAAAAAAGGCCAAAGACTTGGAAAATTTGAGCTAGGTTCAACTATAGTTTTAATCGCTCAAAAAGGGTTTTTAAAATTTAGTAAAAATACTTATGAGCAAGTTGAATTTTCTAAGAAGATTGCGGACTTTGCTTAGTTTCATCTTCATTAGCAACTTTATATAAAAAGGCAAAAATTTCAGCCACTGCTTTATACATATTAGGTGGGATTTCATCGCCTAGATCAAGTTTGCTAAGCACTTCTACTAAGTCTTTGTCTTCTTTTATGGGTATGCCATTTTCTTTGGCTAAAGAGATGATTTTAGCAGCGTTTTCACCTTTGGCATTAGCTAGGATTTTTGGTGCATTTTGTTCTTCTTTGTTATAGCCTAGTGCAACGGCTTTTTTTGTTTTTTTAGCCATTTTTAAGCCCTTGTGTCAAAACCCATATTAAAGTCATTATATTCTTCTTGATTGTGAAATTTACTTTTAATTATATCGCTGATGAAAAAATTAGAGCTTAGAAGTCCTACTTTAACTAAGGCTTTTTTTAGTTCATGTGCTCTTTCATAAAGTTTTTTTCTAAAATTAGCATTTTCTATCATCATATTTATATCGATGTATTTATCATTACTTAGAGATAAAAATACATTGATTTTTCCTAATTTTTCAAATTCAAGATTAATTTGTGCATAAAATTTATCTTTTTTACCGCGTTTAAAAACTACATTAGATTTTTCTAAATCATCCCAAAAGAAAGGTAAAAAAGTATGAATGCTATTATTGGCTAAAGATAAAAGTTGGTTAAATTCAAGCTGAGCTATAAGACGATTTGCTTGATTTAGTATGCTTTCATTGTCTAAATTTTTGGCTAGATTGGAAACTTGTAAAAGAGTGGATTTAATATCTTTTTGTAATTCTGAAGAAATTTCTGTGCTATCTTTTTGGGTGATTTTTCCAAGATCTTTTATAGAAAGTTCTAATTTTTTTTCTATATTTTTTATATCATCTAAAGAATTTTTTGCCTCATAATTTTTAGGATCTAAAGCTTTTAAAACTTCATTGAGTTTTCTTCCTATTAAGCCTAGTTCTTTGTTTAGATTGTTTAAAAGCTCTTCTTGTAAATTTTGGCTAAAATTAAGATTTTTGCTTACATTTTGTTTGAAAATATCTTCTAGTAAAATTTTGCCTGAAGTGCTTTTAAATATATCCTCTAACTTAGTATTATTTGTTTGTAAATTTTGACTTTTATTATCATTTTTACTTAAATCTTCAGTATTTTTTTGTGGTGTTTTCGGCTCTTCTTTGGGGTTTTCTTTGATATCTTTACTTTGTGGTATTTTTTCTTCTTTTGTGTTTTGAATTTCTTTATCTTTTGCTATGCTTTCTTGTTTTTGTTGAGTTTCTTTTTTATCCTCTGTGCTTTTTTGTGGAGTTTTTATTTCTTCTTTTAACTCTTCTTTGATGTCTTTAGTGTGTGGAGTTTTATTTAAATTTTCTTGTGTTGTTTCGGTTTTGTTTTTGTGATTTTTTATATCTTTTAAAAGTATTATAAAATCTTTTATATTTTGGCTAAGCTCTTTTAGTATATGAGTGTTTTGAATTTTTATGTTTTCTGGTTTAGCTAGTTCTTTGTTGATAAGTGCTAAATTTTTATTAAGATTTTTGATAAAATTATCCGCAATATTTTGGAGTTTTTCTTGACTAATAGAACTTGGGTTTTTATTGATATAATTTTTAAAATTTTCTATTTTATCAAATAGCTTAAAAAGTGTTTTGTAGTTTGTATTTTCCAAAGAAATTTTATTATCTTTTTTGTGATTTTGTAAGATGTGAATAAGCTCTTTTAAGGTGCTTGTAGTATCAAGATTTTTAAGATCTAAATTACTTATATCGTGTTTTAAATTTTCACTTGTAGCACCTTTTATAGTACTTAAAAGATTAAAAAAACTCTGTGGTAAATTTTGTTCTTTTAAAGAATGATTGAGCTTTGCTTCTAAAAATATGCCTGAATTTTTCACTAAAGATGAAAGATTTTTATTATTAATATCTTTAGCAGGCTTGACTAAATCTTCTAAAATTTTAAGCAGTTTTTCAAATTCAGGATTTTTTGAAAGCTCTACTTGGAGTTTTTTTACTTCATTGGCAAAATTAGGTGCAAAATTTAAATCTTTATGATTTTTTAATATTGCCAAATCAGGATCTTTATTGGTTTTGATTTGATCTAAAAGTTTATTAAGTAATTCTTGTAGTTTTTGATCAATTTTGCTAACATAATCTTTGGGTAATTTAACTTCAGAATCGCTTTTGGAAAATAAAGGATTTTTTAACACATCATTGAGAGAGGTTTTTTTGTCTGATTTTTCACTTTTATTTTCTTTATTTGTTTCATTTTTTGCAAACTGATTTTGATTATTAGAGATATTAGTTATCATCTAGCATTACCATATTACCAGGTTTTCTTTTAAATTTGGTAAGTTTTTTAAATTTTGGTTTATCGATGGCAAATAGTATCAAAATACTTAATAAAACTATATAAAAATACATAAAGCCATAAGCTTGAAAATAATACATCAAAGTTCCCAAAACTGCAGGTGCAAATAAAGCACCAAAAGAATAGGTAAAAAGAACTGCTCTGCCAAGTTCAACTCTTTTGCTAGGATTATCAAGCATATCATTTGCTCGTGCTAAAGAAAGAGCGTATAAACAACACATACCCATGCCTAGTAAAAATCCAAAAAAGTATTTTAGATAAATATTATATTCTAAAAGTAGTATGCAAAGCATAGCGCTTAAAGCAATAAAAGCACACAATATAATGGCAAATTTTCTGCTAATTTTATCAGAAAGAGTTCCGATATAAAGTTGCGAAATAAAGCCACCTACCATAGTAGAGAAAATAAAAATAGAAGCTTCTTTTGCGCCAAATCCTTGTATAAGTACAAATAAAGAAGCCATGGAAAAAAAGCCATTTAAAAGCATGCCTGCTATAAAACTTGTTACTAAGGCTAAAGGCACTATATCAAAGACCTTAGGAATGGAAATTTTTGTTTTTTGTGGTAAAATAGGCTCTTTAATGCGGATTAAAAATAAAGGAATGGAAGCAAACATAATAAAACTAGCGCTTAAAATAAATACTGTATTACTTGGAAAGTCAAAAGACATAAGTAAAATTCCAAAACCTGATGATGAGTAAAATACAACCTCATAAAAGGCTATCACTCTTGAGCGAATAGTGTTTTTTGCTTTTTCATTAAGCCATGATTCTATTACCATTAAAAGTGCATAATAGCAAAAACCTAGCAAAAATCTTAAAAACATCCAAAAATAAAGATTAGAATTTAAACTATGAAGCATGGTGGCTATACCAAAAATAATAGCAAAAATTCCAAATGATCTTATATGTCCTACTTTAGAAACTATTCTATGGGCACTAATTGTACTTACCATAGCACCAAGAAAATAACAACTTCCTATTACACCTATATAAAAATTACTAATATTATTATGCTTTAAAATAATAGCTATGGAATTTACTGTTAAAGCACTTCCTATGAAAACAAAAATCATACCAAGAAATAATGCTGTTAGTGATCTAATCGTTCTTTTTGAGCTTAACATTTTCTTATTAAAAAATTATATATTAATACCGCTATGGGTGTGACAAACATTGCACAAAACAAGGCAAAAATACTCATTAAACCTTGAAACTCTAAAAATAAAAATCCTGCTATTAAAAACACATAAGCAAAAATTTTAAATAAAGAAAAAAAAGCTAATGCGTTTTTAAAAATACTTTTAAATTTTGGTTTTAAATCGTCATCTATATGGATAAATTTTATAATTTTTGGCAAAGAATATTGTTTTTTAGCAAAAATTTGTAAAGGTCTTTGCGTAAAATCATAATTTTTAGCTGCTTTAAAAATAAAATTTTTATAATTTAAAAAAGATATTAGAATGATTAAATTTTGAGCTAAAAAGCCAAATTCAAAGCTTATAAAGGTTTTAAAGCTTAATTCTTTGTAAAAAAAAACTCCTGCTAAGAAAAGTAAATTTAATCCTAGCAAGAGTTTTAATAAAATTTTAGGCTTTAGGATCATTTTTTAAATCTTTATAGCGATTTTCTTCTTTAAATTCTTCGTAACTTTTTACTTGTGCTTTATAGGCTTTGTAAACATTTAAAATCGCCGCAGCTACTCCTATAAACACTCCTACCCAAAAAAGCCAAACAATACCGGTTAAGTTTTTTAAAAAATAGCCTATACCAACTCCGATTAAAACAGCCACAACCATGGATATACCAAGGCTTAATCCATCTGCAGCTTCTATACCTTTGCGAATGATTTTTTGTCTTTTATTCATAATGCTTTAAAACTTTCTTGTGCTGCTTGTATAGTTTTATCAATGATTTTTTTATCCATACATTCACATATAAAACCTGTTTCAAATTGAGATGGTGCTAAATATACACCTTTGCTTAGCATCTGTGCATGAAATTTGGCAAATAATTTAGTATCTGATTTTAAAGCGTCTTGATAATTATTAACAGGGTTTTCACAAAAGAAAAATCCAAACATAGAACCAACGCAATTAACTTGCAAAGGAATTTTGCAATCATTTGCAGCTTCTTTAAAGCCTTGAGTAAGTCTTTTGCCTAGTTTTTCTAATTTTTCATATAAGCCTTCATAATTTCTTGCTTTTTTTAAGCTCGCATAACCTGCAGCCATAGCAAGAGGATTGCCACTTAGTGTTCCTGCTTGATATACCCCGCCCAAAGGACTTAATAAATCCATGATTTCAGCTCTTGCAGCAAAAGCAGCTGCAGGAATACCTCCGCCTATAACCTTACCAAAAGTTACTATGTCAGCTTTTATATTATTAACCCCAAAAGAGCCAAGATATGAAGCTCTAAAACCACTCATAACTTCATCAAAAATTAAAAGAATTTGATGCTCATCACATAGTTTTCTTAACTCTTGTAAAAATTCTATTTTAGCAGGTACTAAACCCATATTTCCTGCAATTGGCTCTATGATGATACAAGCTATATTATCATCATTATTGATTAAGTTTTTAACACTATCAATATCATTATAAACGGCTACTAGAGTATTTTTAGCTACATCGGTTAAAACTCCTAGTGAGCTTGGGGTGTTAAAAGTAGCTGCACCGCTTCCAGCGCTTACCAATAAAGAATCAGAATGCCCATGATAACATCCTTCAAATTTGATGATTTTATCTTTTTTACTAAATCCTCTTGCAAGACGAATAGCACTCATAGTAGCTTCAGTGCCACTACTTACAAAACGGATTTTATCCAAATGTGGCCAATCTTTTAAGATAAATTTAGCCAATTTAGTTTCAGCTAAAGTTGGCGCACCAAAGCTCGAGCCATGCTCTAATGCTTTTTTACAAGCTTTTTCAATATCCTCATCACAATGTCCAAAAAGTAAAGGTCCCCAACTTTGCACATAATCTATATAAGTATTTTCTTCTATATCGCTAATATAAGCACCTTTGCCTTGTTTGATAAATAAAGGATTGCTACCTACACTTGCGAAAGCACGCACTGGGGAATCTACCCCACCTGCTATATACTCACAAGCTTCCTCAAAGGCTTTTTTATTGTTTTTCATTTTTACTCCTTTTATTGCTAGTAATATAATCATAAAGTGATTTTATTTCATCTTCTGTTAGCGAGTAAGTTGGCATAATGCTTTTTGCCTCTTGAGGTTGATTTAGAATTTTTCTAAAACGCGTATAAGGAGTGTTTTTAATACTTGGCACAATAAAAGGAATTTTTTCTCCATTTTTAGTGTAATAACCTAGTATTTGTTGACCTCCATCGCCATGACATTTAGCACAACTTATGCCTCTTGGATTTTTGTAAAGGGACTCTTGGTATTCTTTAGGAGAGATAAAATCTTCAGCCCAAGCACCATAAATTATAAAAAATAAAAATAATACAATTTTCATTCATTGCCTTTAACAAAAAAAGAAGTTTTGTTATGATACAATTTTTTAAGTTAAAGAAAGCTATAAAATTTAAGGAAAGAAATGACACTTTTAGATGGTAAAAAGCTAAGTGATAAGTTAAAAGAAAATTTAAAACAAGAAGTATTAGAACTTAAAGCTCAAAGTATAGAGCCTTGTTTGGCTGTAATTTTAGTAGGCGAGGATCCTGCTAGTGCTACTTATGTGGGTTCTAAAGCAAAAGCTTGCGAGCAATGTGAAATTAAGTCTTTAGTTTATAAACTTGATGTAAATACAACCCAAAATGAGCTTTTGGCTTTGATTAATACTTTAAATCATGATGATAGTATAGATGGAATTTTAGTTCAACTTCCATTGCCATCGCATATTAATAAAGATATAATCTTAGAAAGTATTAACTTTAATAAAGATGTAGACGGCTTTCACCCCTTTAATGTCGGAAATTTAAATCTTAATTTAAAAGGTGGTTTTTTACCATGTACACCTTTAGGCGTTATGAAAATTTTAGAACATTATGATATAAAATTACAAGGAGCTAGTGTAGTTGTAATAGGAGCTTCAAATATAGTAGGCCGTCCTATGGCTACTCTTTTGTTAAATGCTAATGCTAGTGTGAGTATTTGTCATATTTATACAAAAGATTTAAAAGCTTATACAAAAAATGCTGATATTGTTATCGTAGCAGCAGGTTGTCCAAATCTTTTAAAAGAAGATATGGTTAAAGAAGGTGTGGTGGTAATTGATGTTGGGATTAATAGAGTTGATGGAAAAATAGTAGGCGATGTCGATTTTGAAAATGTTAGTAAAAAAGCTAGTTATATCACTCCTGTACCAGGTGGAGTAGGGCCTATGACTATTGCTATGCTTTTAGAAAATACTATAAAATCAGCTAAAAATAGGATAAAAAAATGAAATTTTTGAAGAAAATTTATAAATTTACACAATCTTGGACGGGAACTTTAGTAGTTGTTTTATTGATTATATTTTTCTTTATACAAGCTTTTACTATACCAAGCGGTTCTATGAAAAATACTTTATTAGTAGGGGATTTTTTATTTGTAAAAAAATTTTCTTATGGTATTCCAACCCCGCATATTCCTTGGGTGGAAATTCCTGTTTTACCTGATTTTAATAAAAATGGACATTTAGTAAGTGGTGAAGGTCCTAAAAGAGGGGATATTGTGGTATTTAGATATCCGCATGAACCAAAAATCCACTATGTAAAAAGATGTGTGGCTAAAGGCGGAGATGAAGTAGTTTTTGCAAATAAAACCTTATATGTGCGTATGGTTGAGGGTGATGAATATATGAAAGATTATTATCCTAATAAAACAAAAATCATAGGCGGAAGACTTTTTGTAAAAGAGCCTTTTGTGGAAAAAGGAATACATTATGATTCTAGAGTGGATATAGACAGTGTATTTTTTCGCTATTTAAATTTGGGGCAATTTGCTATGAAGCCTGCTTCTTTTGATGAATTAGGTGCTAATAATATTTATGGTTTTAATGCTTATTATTATAAAGTACCTGAAAATGAATATTTTATGATGGGCGATAACCGTGATCATTCTAGCGATAGTCGATTTTGGGGAAGTGTAGATTATAAATATATAGTTGGGCAACCTTGGTTTATTTATTTTTCATGGGATGAAAATAAAAAAGTTAGATGGGAAAGAGTAGGGCGTTTAGTTGAAACTATAGAAAAAGATGAACGCTTTATTCATCATAATGAAAGCGACATAGAAGCTTTAGAATAATTACCCAAAGAAACAAATAAAAATAGTTTGTGTAGAAAATGTATAGTTTCTACACAAAATTTTTTAAAAATATACAATCTTGATTTTACTCGTAGAATTTTTTAAGCTCCAAGTTGTAACAATTACAAAAATTAAAATTAGTATAAGATAAAAGGATAGAAAATGCTAAGCCAAAGATCTCAAAATTTAGGAGAATCCTTAACTTTAGTAATGACTGATATAGCCAAAACTTTAAAAGCAAATGGTGAGAAAGTTATTAGTTTTTCGGCAGGTGAGCCTGATTTTGATACTCCAGAAATCATTAAAAAAGCAGCAATTGAAGCTATTGAAAAAGGTTGTGGAGCTTATACGCCAGTTGTGGGTATAAAAGAAGTTATAGAGGCTATACAATATAAATTTAAAAATGATAATAGTTTAAATTATAAAACAAGTGAAATCATTACCAATGTTGGTGCTAAACATTCTTTGTTTATGGCGATTGAGTGTTTAGTTGAAGAAGGTGATGAGGTTGTCATTCCAAGTCCTTATTGGGTGAGTTATCCTGAAATGGTAAAATTTGCAGGCGCAACTCCTGTGTTTATAGAAGGTGAAGCAAAAAATGGATTTAAAATCACCCCAGAACAATTAAAACAAGCTATTACTTCAAAAACTAAGGTTTTGATGTTTAATTCTCCATCAAATCCTACAGGAGCTATATATTCTAAAGAAGAAATAAGTGCTTTAGCTAAGGTTTTAGAAGGAACTAAAATAGTAGTTTTAAGTGATGAAATTTACGAAAAATTAGTTTATGATGGAGAATTTTGTGCTTTTGCACAAGTTAGTGAGGATGCTTTAAATAGAACTGTAAGTATTAATGGTCTTAGCAAATGTGGTGCTATGCCAGGGTGGCGTTTTGGATACATGGCAAGTAAAATGAGCGAGTTTAATAATGCTGTTAAAAAACTACAAGGGCAAAGTACATCAAATATTTGTTCAATCATCCAACACGCAGCTTTACCAGCCTTGCTTGGAAAAGCAGATAATGATATTGAAATGATGAGACAAGCCTTTTTAAAGCGTAGAGAATTAGCTTGTGAAATTTTAGCCAAAAGCGATAAGTTAAAATTAGAACAAATTCCACAAGGAGCTTTTTATTTATTTATATCTTGTAAAGAAGTTGATAATGATTCTATGAGATTTTGTAAAAGACTACTAGAAGAGCAAAAAGTAGCTTTGGTGCCAGGTATTGGTTTTGGCATGGAAGGGTATTTTAGGCTCTCTTACGCAACTAATGAAAAAGATATTATTGAAGGTTGTGAAAAAATCGTTGAATTTGTAAAAAACTACTAATTTCTTAAGCCTGTTAAAAACAGGCTTTCTTTCAAAAAAACTTATAAGCAAGTCTTTGGTATGATTATGCAAAAAATACAGGAAAAATAATGGAATTTGAAGTTCAATATAAAAGTGCAAATGCTAGAGCTTGTCGTATAAAAACTACACATAGTGAAATTTTAACTCCTATTTTTATGCCCGTTGGAACTTTGGCTGCGATTAAAAGTTTA
Organism: Campylobacter sp. IFREMER_LSEM_CL2090; assembly: GCF_025771865.1. NCBI lineage: Bacteria > Pseudomonadati > Campylobacterota > Epsilonproteobacteria > Campylobacterales > Campylobacteraceae > Campylobacter > Campylobacter sp. IFREMER_LSEM_CL2090. Next base: position 34,813 of record NZ_JAKMRA010000008.1, on the reverse strand, counting down.
GATGCTGTTGATATGAGTGAGATTTTAAATGCAAAAATTATTTTAGCAAATACTTATCATTTGTATTTAAGGCCTGGTTCTAAAGTGATTAAGCAAATGGGTGGCCTGCACGGTTTTAGTAAATTTGAAGGCTCTTTTTTAACAGATAGTGGAGGTTTTCAAGCTTTTTCTTTAAGTAAAAATTCAAAACCTGATGAAAAAGGTATTCAATTTAAAAGTCATATCGATGGAAGTTTGCACTATTTTACCCCGCAAAGTGTTTTAGATGCACAATATGATTTTAATTCAGATATTATGATGATTTTAGATGATTTAGTGGCCTTACCTGCAAGTAAAGAAAGGATAGAACTTTCTCTAAAACGCACTATAAAATGGGCAAAAGAAGCTATTGATTATCATAAGTTAAAACAAAGTCAAGGTGTGGGAATAGGGCAAAATATCTTTGGTATTATCCAAGGTGGGACTGATTTTGAAGCTAGAAAAATTTGCTCTCAAGCACTTTGTGAGATGGATTTTGATGGGCTTGCTATAGGTGGATTAAGCGTGGGAGAAGAAAATGAGGCTATGTATGATACGGTTGAAGCTATGATGCCTTATGTGGATAACAATCGCCCTAGATATTTAATGGGAGTTGGTACGCCTGAAGATTTAGTAGAAAATGTAGCAAGAGGTGTGGATATGTTTGATTGTGTGATGCCAACAAGAAATGCAAGAAATGGTACTTTATTTACTAGCTTTGGAAAATTTAATATCAAAAAAGCAGAATTTATCACTGATCATGCCCCTATAGACAGCAAATGTTCTTGCTATACATGTAAGAATTTTTCAAGGGCCTATTTAAATCATTTATTTAAAGCCAAAGAATTAACCTTTTTTAGACTTGCAAGTATTCATAATTTACACTATTATTTAAATTTGGTCAAGCAAATGCGTGAAGCTATTGTTAAAGATGAATTTGAAAATTTTAGAAAAGAATTTTATAGGCAAAGAATGTGTTAAATGATGTTTTAAAACAAATTATTAGCAATATTAATATATCAAATGCTTATTATGAATTTGATGATTTTGATATTTTCACTCTAGATATAACTAAAAATTCTAAAAGTGTATTTGTTTTTAAAGAAAATCAAATTTTTGAGTATAAAGATGAAAATTTGATTTTATTTTCTAATACGGAATTTATAGCTATATTAAAAGAAATTTTGCAAAATGAAAAAGAAAAAAATAATACCATTAACCTTTCTATAGAAAAAAGAGAGGAGTTGATTTTAGAAAATAAAAAAGTAAAGAATTTCTTGACAAAATATTTTATATTAAAAGTCAAGCTTAGTAAAAGTTATAACATGGTTTCTTCTGTTTTAGAGGCTTGTAAAATTTGTCATAGTAAGCATCATTTTATAAAGAAAAGTTTAAAAACAATTATTTTAAATTTAGCTGTTTTGGAAAAAAATATTAAAGAAAATATATCAAGATTAGAAGGGATTTACACTTATATTAATACCGCAAGAAATGAAAAAATAAATAAAAATATTTACTTTTTAAGTATTATGTCTGCAATTTTTTTACCTTTAAATTTAATCGTTGGATTTTTTGGTATGAATACCAAAAATTTATTTTTATCTGAAAATGAATATGGAACTTACTATGTTTTGGCTGTGATTTTAACGATATTTTTTATTTTATTTTTATGGTATCAATTTAAAGATAAAAAAGAATTAGATTTGGATGAATTTTCTGTAAAAAAGAAGTAAGTGGTACGCCCAAGAGGATTCGAACCTCTGACCTTTTGAACCGCAATCAAATGCTCTATCCAGCTGAGCTATGGGCGCAAAAATAAAGAGTAATTCTATCAAAAAATTCTTAAAATTAGCAAAAATAAATATTTTTATAGAATTTTTATATTTTTATGCTAATCTTCTTTTTAATATTTTAGCTTAAGGCAAAGTCATGATACATAAGATTTTAATAGCCAATAGAGGTGAGATTGCAGTAAGGGTGATCCGTGCTTGTAGAGATTTGCATATACAAAGTGTTGCTGTTTATACTGAACCTGATTATGAGTGTTTGCATGTAAAAGTTGCTGATGAAGCATATAGAATAGGAACTGATGCCATAAGAGGGTATTTAGATGGTAAAAGAATAGTTGAGATTGCTAAAGCTTGTGGAGCTGATGCTATACATCCTGGATATGGTTTTTTAAGTGAAAATTATGAATTTGCAAAAGAATGCGAAGAAGCAGGGATTATCTTTATAGGTCCAAAATCAGATGTTATCCGCAAAATGGGTAATAAAAATATAGCAAGATATTTAATGAAAAAAAATGGAATCCCTGTAGTTCCAGGTACTGAAAAGTTAAATCATTGCACATTAGAAGAAATCAAATTTCAAGCTTTAAAAATAGGCTATCCTGTAATTTTAAAAGCTAGTGGTGGTGGCGGCGGTAGAGGCATACGCGTAGTACATAAAGAAGAGGATTTGGAAAAATCTTTTGAAGCATGCAAAAGAGAAGCACTAAGTTTTTTTAAAAATGATGAAGTTTTTATGGAAAAATATGTTATTAATCCAAGGCATATTGAATTTCAAATTTTAGCAGATAATTATGGTAATATCATTCATCTTTGTGAAAGAGATTGCTCAATACAAAGAAGACATCAAAAAATCATTGAAATAGCACCTTGCCCAAGTATTTCAGAAAAACTAAGAAAAACCATAGGAGTTACTGCAGTAGCTGCTGCAAAAGCTGTAGGTTATACGAATGTTGGGACGGTTGAGTTTTTACTTGATGATTATAATAGATTTTATTTTATGGAAATGAATACAAGAATTCAAGTAGAACACCCAATTACTGAAGAAATTACGGGGATTGACCTTATCACAAGACAAATTCGTATAGCAAATGGGGAAATTTTAGATCTTGAGCAAAGCGATATAAAACCAAGAGGTTTCGCGATAGAAGCTAGGATTACAGCAGAAAATGTATGGAAAAATTTCATTCCAAGTCCAGGCAAAATTACAGAGTATTTTCCAGCTTTAGGGCCATCTGTGAGAGTGGATAGTCATTTATATAAAGACTATACTGTACCACCTTATTATGATTCTTTACTTGCAAAATTAATTGTTAAGGGTTCAAGTTATGATAGTGCAGTTAATAGACTTGAGAGAGCTTTGAAAGAATTTGTGATTGATGATATTAGAACAACTGTTCCATTTTTGATTGCAATTACCAAAATAAGAGAATTTAGAAGAGGGTATTTTGATACTTCTTTCATAGAAACACATATGGAAGAGCTTTTGGAAAAGACAGAAGATAGACACCAAGAAAATAAAGAAGAAGTAATTGCTGCTATAGCTGCAGCCTTACAAAAGATAAAAGAAAGTAGGCAATCATGAGTTTTTTAGATGAATTAAAAGATATAAAAAAAGCACTCCAAAAAGAACAAGGTCAAATAAAAAAAGAAAAGGTTAAAGCGAGTAAAAGCGGAGTTAGTATGAAAAATACTGACTTAGATGCTATACAAAAAGACTTAGCTAAGCAAAATGAAGATAAAAAGCAAGAACAAGAATTTGAAGATATGTTTTTAAAAGAAGAGCGCTTAGCTAATGAATTTATGGAATTTGTAAAAAATAGTGATATTAAAAAGATCTAATGAATAATATTATTGGTTTTTGTACTTTAGAAGAAGAATGTCCTTATCTTGAAAATAGATATTGTAGAAATGAGTATAATTATATATCTTTTATTAACAAAGCGCAAAATCAAGAATTAGTTTCAAGAGGTTGGCGTCGCTTTGGATCATATTTTTCAAGACCAATATGTAATGATTGTAATGAATGTCAAAATTTGCGTATTTTGGTAGAAAATTTCCATTTTAGTAAAAGCTATCGTAGGGTTTTAAAAAAAAATATAGCTACTAAAATAATCTTACAAAAACCTTCTTTAAGTGATGAGCATTTACTGCTTTATGAAAAATATCACCATTATCAAAAAGATAAAAGAAATTGGAAAATTTATGATTTAAATTTTAGAAAATATTACAATCTTTATGTAGATAATGCAGGTACTTTTGGATATGAACTTGATTTTTATATAGATAATAAGTTAGTGTGTGTTGATTTGATTGATATTTTAGAAGATGGAATTTCTAGTATATATTGTTTTTATGATCCTGATTTTTCACATCTAAGTCTTGGAAAATACTCGCTTTTAACAGAAATCAAGCTTGCACAATTAAAAAAATTAAAATATATTTATTTAGGATATTTTGTAAAAGGGTGTCAATCTTTATCGTATAAAGCCGATTATAGTCCAAATGAAATTTTAAAACACACTAGTGCTTTAGATGAACAGGCATTTTTGTGGAGTTAGGTTTATAGAGAGGATTTTATGCAAGTAGTGCAAACTTTAGAATCTGTTAGTGTTAATACTGATGATTTTTTAATGTTTAAATATTTTCAAGATCTTATCCGTAAAAATTTTTCTAAAGTTATAGGTAATAAAAATAAAACCCTATCTTTTTTTGTGGAAAATGAAATTCCTCAAAGAAGATATTTTTTAAAACTTGTTAATCACAAGTATAAAAAAAATACTGGAAACCAAATCGATAATCTTGCTTTTGCGCATTATAAGACCTTTAAATTAAATCTTGCTCAAGCAAATACTTTAAAGCCCGTAATCTTTGCTAAAATAGGTTTTGCACAAAAAAATATCTTAATAACTTTAAGTTCTAATGAAAAAATGTTTGCTGTATATTTAGAGCAATATTTTAAAGGTCATAAAAGTATGTATGATGAGAAAAATTGTATTTTTTCAGTAGAATACAAAGATGATAATACTTTAAATCTTTTAGAAATTTTAGCAAGCGTAAATGAGCATTTAAAATATTGTGTGGATTTTACAATCAATGAAACTCAACTTTTAGAATTTAGAAATAAAATGAAAAATAAAGCCAATACTAATTGGAAATTTAATGCTTTGGCTAAACTTTTTGAGAATTATTTCCAAACTTTAGGATGTAATTCTAGTGATGATTTTGCTACTATTAGACAAAATTATCTTAATTTAGTTAAAATTTATCATCCTGATCGCCATCAAGGTAAAAGCAAAATCGAACAAGCTTATTGTCGTGAGGAATTTGAAAAAATTCAGCTTGCTTATGAGAGTTTAAAATCTTTATATAAAAACAATACATAATCTCCAAATAACATCATTTTAAGTTGCAATTTATTAAAATTAATTTTTATAAAATTCTAGGAAGAAATTTTGGTTGCTGATAGAAAATTATTTTTTTTAAGTTGCATTCTAATAACTATAGGGATACTTTTTTCATATTCTTTAAGTGCTTTTACTGTGCTTTATTTAGAATATAATGAATTTCATTTTTTTATCAGACAGCTTTTTTTTGGACTTAGTGGTATAGCTATTATTTATTTTGTTTCAAGATTAAATCCTGATAGTAAAATGGCACATTATTTAATGATAAGTGTTTTGTTAATCTCTTTTTTATTTATACTTATTTTGCCTTTTTTACCGACCTTTCTTGCTACTGCAGCAGGTGGTGCTAAAAGGTGGATCAGGCTTGGTCCTTTATCTATTTCTCCTGTTGAATTTTTTAAGATAGGTTTGATTTATTTCCTTGCTTGGTCTTATACAAGAAGAATTGATGATAGCAAAAAAGCAATCAAACACGAAGTTTTAATTTTAATTCCTTATTTTATTTTAGCTGCTTTTGTTATTGGCTATATTTATATGACACAAAATGATTTAGGCCAAAGTGTTATCTCTTTTTTCTTGGTTTTTGCTTTAGCATTTTTTGCAGGAGCTAGTAAAAGACTTTTTGCTTTTGGCGTGGTTATTGTTGGAATGATTGGGGTTTTGGTGATTTTAAGTAATCAAAGAAGAATTCAGCGTATTTCTGCTTGGTGGGGAAATATCCAAGATGCGTTTTTACCTTTTTTTCCTGATTGGCTAGCAAGTGCTTTAAGAGTAAGCCATAACTCAGAACCTTATCAAATTTCACATAGTTTAAATGCTATAGCTCATGGTGGATTTTTTGGAGAAGGGTTGGGTCTTGGAACTTTTAAATTGGGATTTTTAAGTGAGGTGCATACGGATTTTGTTTTATCAGGGATTACTGAGGAAATAGGATTGTTAGGATTGAGCATTATATGTTTGATTTATTTGATGGTCATACTTAGAATTTTTAGAATTGCTGGGCGTTGTGAAAATAAGGTCCATTTTTTATTTTGTTCAGGTGTAGCTTTACTTTTATTATTTTCATTTTTTATGAATGCTTTTGGAATTATTTCTTTAACTCCATTAAAAGGGGTTGCTGTGCCACTTTTAAGTTATGGTGGCAGTTCTATGTGGTCTATTTGTCTTGGAATAGGTTATGTTTTAATGATTAGCAAGAAGGTAAAAATTTAAACTCATTAATTAAAATATATAAAAATTAACTTAAATAAAAAATATTCTATAACAACTCTTTACAAAAAACTTTTTTCTGCTATAATTATGCTCACATTTATTATAAAGGAGGCGGATATGAAGAAATACAGGCGTTTAAACACATTATAATCATTTATCAATTTTATTTTAATTTTAACAAAGGAAAAAAATGAAAAAAATATTATATGTTGTTTTAGCGTTATTTGGTATATTAGCTTTAGGTGCTTGTTCAAGCGATAAAAATCAAGCTAGTGCTTCTGGTGAAAAAGTTTATAAAGTAGGTATAGCTGCAAATTATCCTCCTTTTGATTTTATTAAAGATGCAAAAATTACCGGCTTTGATGTTGATTTATTGGAAGAAATTGCTAAAAGAGAAAATTTAAAACTTGAATGGGTAAATATGAGTTTTGATGGTTTAATTCCTGCCTTAAAAGCTGGAAAGATTGATATGATAGCTTCTGCTATGAGTTCAACTCCTCAAAGATTAGCAAGTATGGATTTTAGTGATACTTATTTCAATACTAAAAATTTATATTTAAAATTAAAAACAGATTCTAGTATTAGCGATAAACAAAGTTTGGAAGGTAAAAAAATAGGTGTTCAACTTGGAACTATTCAAGAAAGTGCTGCTAAGACTATTCCAAATGCTCAAGTAGTTGCAAGCGAAGAAATGTTAGCAGCAATTTTAGCTTTAAAAGCTGGCAAAGTAGATGCAGTTTTAACGGATAAAGATATTGGTAAAGGTTATTTAAAAACTAATGAAGAGTTAGAAGCATTTTTAGAAGAAAATGATGGAAGTTCAGGGTTTTGTATAGCTTTTGATAAAGGAAAACAAAATGAGCTTGTTCAAAAAATTAATGCAGGTTTAGAAAAAGTTAAAGCTGATGGTACTTACCAAAAAATCGTAGAAAAATACGATTTACAATAATTAACTTAAAGCCTTGATGCTTATATTCAAGGCTTTAAAAAAATATTCTATATCTTCTTTTGTATGCGTATAATGAAAACCCACTCTTAGCCAACCTGGTTTAGATTTTAATTCTTGATTGTCTTTTAGATTGAGTAAATCATGCCCATAAGGTCCTGCACAAGCACAACCTGCTCTTGTTTCTATCTTATAAGTTTTACTTAGTTTGTAAGCTAAATCAAAAGGAGAAATTCCTTCTATATTAAAAGCAAAAATAGGTAATCTATTAGTGATATTTTTTGCATATAAGATCATTTTTGGAAAATTTGTACATTGTTTGAAAAAATATTCACAAAGTTCTTTTTCTTTTTTTTCTATATTTTTTAAACCTATTTCATTGCGTATTTTAAAAGCCAAACTTGCTCTAATAAGCTGAATAATTCCAGGTGTGCCACCTTCTTCTAAATTTTCAACTTCGCATAAATATTGTTGAGATGTTCTTGAAACATAGCCCACAGTTCCACCTGCTGCAAAGCTAGGGGTATTGCCACATAGATTTTTTTTGATAGCAAGTAAGCCACAAGATCCTACACCTCCAAGTAGTTTATGAGAGCTAATAAACACTGCATCGTAAAATTTAGGATCTAAATTAGCATAAGGAGCTAAAGTGGAAATATCAAAAGCAACTATACCGTTGTGTTGTTTGACTAAAGTGTAAATTTTTTTATAATCACTTAAAATTCCTGTAACATTAGAAGCTGCATTAAAGCTTGCTATGATTTGTCTGTTTTTGGATTTTTGTAATAATTTTTCTAAAAAATTAAAATCTAATTCTCCATTTTTATCTAAGGGTACTCGAACGCATTCACACAAAGCTTCTCTAAATGAAAGTTCATTAGAATGGTGTTCATAGGGTCCAACTATAACCAAAGGTAAGGTATTTTTGTCTGTATTTTTAAAATATTTTTCTTTAATAAGTGGTGGTATATATAGACCTAAAAGTTCTTGAAATTTTTTTATAGCTGCTGAAGATCCATTCCCACAAGCTATAAGAGCAAAACTATCATCTAATTCAAGGTATTTTTTTAAATTTATTCTTGCGTTTTCATAATGCTGTTGTGTGATAAAAGAATTTAAAGAGCTATCTGAATGTGTATTTGCATAGGTAGTAAGAATTTTTTTAATTTCTTTTTCTATGCTTTTTAGTGCTAAAGCGCTAGCTGTAAAATCAAAATAATATATTCCTTTTTTTAAAATAATATCTTGTTTTAGTTTTTCAATATCCAAAAAAAATCCTCTAATTTTTTGTTAAAATTATAACATACAAAATATTTATTTTAAGGATGTGATTATAAAATTTGGTGATTTTTCAAAACGCTGTGAAACTTTGGAGCTTGAAAGTATTTTTGATTTTTATAGTATTTTTGATGAGTTTGAATTTGATTTGAAATTAAGTTTATATGAAAATATCTTAAATGTTTTTATTTTGAAAGCCTTTGATGTTTTAGCTTCTTTAAATTTAGATGAGAATGCTTTAAAAGCTTTGAGTGTTTTAAGTAAAAACGATAGAAAGCGCTATTCTATTAATAAATCTATTCCGCATTTTCAGGCTCTAGGACTTATTAATAAACTTTTAGAGAAAAATATTTTGATCTTAGAAAAAAGTCAAGAAAAGCCAACCATAAAAAACAAAAGACAGAAAGTTAAAAAAGAATTACGCTCTTATAATATACAAGATAAGGTTGTTTTTAAAAATCAAGGATTAAGATTTTTCTTTTATTTTATATATCCTAAACTTAATTTAATCGCGATGAAAAAATATAATGAATTAATAGAACTTATCCAAGAAAATTTGGAAAAATACCAAAGTTTTACTTTTGAACTTTTATGTAAAGAATTTTTAGCAAAAAAACTTAAAGTGGATCAAGTGTATAGTTTTTGGAATTATTATCATGAAATAGACTTGTATTATCATGAAAACAATTTTTGTGTTTTAGGTGAAGTTAAATTTAAAGAAAGAAAAATATGTAAAAATGTTTTAAATATTTTAAAAAGTAAAGCAAAACAGTTGCAAATTCAACCTAATTTATATGTGCTTTTTTCAAAGAGTGGCTTTAGTAAAGAGCTTATTCTAAATAAGGAGCGTAATTTGCTTTTATATACTTTAGAAGATTTTCAATTTTTAATTAAGGATTAAGTGTGGATGAGAATATTTTAAAAAGTTTAGATTCTAGTGAAAAAGAAAACTTACAACAAGGATTAAAAGCCTTAATAGAGCAAACCTATGTTATAGAAAATGAATATAAGCAACTTAATGAAAACTACACTGCATTAAGACAAATGGTAAGTGAGATTATAGAGGTTTTGCCTATGGCTTTGTGGATTTTAGACGCAAATAAAAATATTATTTTGCAAAACAACCTAGCTACACAAAAGCCAAAGCTTTTAGAATGCATTGGTCTTGATAAAACACATTATGAGCTTGAGTTTGATCATAAATTTTATCTAATCAAAATCACTTCTCATACTGATAAACTTATAGTAAATGCAACAGATATTAGTGATGAAAAAAGAAATGAAAGGTTAGCTAGCATGGGAACAGTTGCAGCACATCTAGCGCATGAAATACGCAATCCTATAGGTTCTATTTCTTTATTAAGCTCTACTTTGTTTGAAAGAAGTGAGTTAAAAAATAAGCATATAGTTTTAGAAATCCAAAAAGCAATTTCAAGAGTAGAGCGTATTGTAAATTCTACTTTACTTTTTACAAAAGGAGTACATGTTAATTTAAATGAGTTTAATTTACAGGAGTTACAAGATGAGTGTGAGCAGGCTATTGGAGCTTATAATTATCTAGCTAACATCGATTTTAAATTTGAATTTTTAGATTTAAAAATCAATGCAGATAAATCTTTACTTGCTTTAGTTTTGCAAAATTTACTTTATAATGCCATAGATGCTATTGAAGAAAGCGAAAATGATGATGGTTATATAAAGGTTAAGTGCGAACAAAAAGAAGATAGGGTTTTTATTAAAGTTTATGATAATGGTGTAAGTATCAAAGATAAAAAAATGGTTTTTGAGGCTTTTAAAACAACTAAATTAAAAGGTAATGGTTTAGGTCTTTCTTTATCAAAACAAATTATTGATGCGCATAATGGAGTTTTAGGTTTTGATGAAAATCCAAAATGTTTTTTTATAGAGCTTAAAATTTAAGCTCTATAAAATAAATTTTTTCTTAAAATAATAAAAATATTTGTCCTCATAGCTCAGCTGGATAGAGCGCAGAATTCCTAATTCTGAGGCCGCAAGTTCAAACCTTGCTGGGGACACCATTTCAAGGAAAAAGATGTTTCATATAGTCTTAGTTGAACCTCGCATACCACAAAATACAGGAAGTATAGGCAGAATGTGTTTTAATGCAGGTTTTGCTTTACATATTATCAATCCACTTTTTAGTATTGATGAAAAGGCAGTTAAAAGAGCAGGACTTGATTATTGGAAAAAATTAAATCCTTTTTTATGGGATAATTTAGAAGATTTTTTAAAAGAGTATGAAAAATTTCAAGATAGATTTTTCTTTGCGACAACTAAAACTACTCAAGCTTATTTTGATGTAAATTATCAAAAAGGTGATTTTTTATTTTTTGGAAGTGAAAGTTTTGGTTTGCCTATGGATTTAATGCAAAAAAAATGGGAAAATACTATTACTATACCGATGAAAGATTGTGGTAGAAGTTTAAATTTAGCTACGAGTGTGGGTATAGTGAGCTATGAAGCTTTGAGGCAAAATTTTGCCTCTTTTGAAAAATTTTAATGATTTAAAACTTGATTTAAAAATTCTTTCAATCTTTCATTCTCTGGGTTTTCAAAAGCTATTTTAGGACATTCATCTACTGCTATAATGCCTTTATCCATAAAGAAAATTCGATTAGCTACATTTCTTGCAAATCCCATTTCATGTGTAACTACAAGCATGGTTAGACCTTCTTTAGCTACTTCTTTCATGATATTTAAAACCTCACCTATCATTTCAGGATCTAAAGCTGAAGTTGGCTCATCAAATAAAATCACATCAGGATTCATCATTAATGATCTTGCTATGGCAATACGCTGTTTTTGTCCACCTGAAAGCTTATGAGGAAAATAATTTTCTTTATCACTTAGGCCAACTTTTTTGAGTAATTCTCGTGCTTTTTTTACTGCTTCATCTTTACCCATGATTTTTGTTTGTACTGGCGCTAGGCATAAATTTTCCAAAACATTTTTATTATTAAAAAGATTAAAATGTTGAAACACCATGCTTACTTTTTGTCGAATTTTATTGATATCTGTTTTTTTATCAAGTATATTGATATTATTGATATAAATATTACCACTATCTGGTGTTTCAAGTTTATTTAAACAGCGTAAAAAAGTACTTTTTCCACCTCCACTAGGCCCTATAATAGCAATAATATCACCTTTATGTACTTCAATGCTAATATCTTTTAAAACTTCTAAATCTCCATATTTTTTAATCAAATTTTCTATTTTAATCATGTTTGTTTAATCTCATTTCTATAAATCTTGCAATTAGTGTTAAAATTTTAACGCTTACATAATATACAAGCCCTGTAAAAATAATAGGTTTAGGGTTGTAATAAATTGCTTGTAAGCTTTTGCTTTGCATGGTAATATCCATAACGCTAATATAGCCCACTATTGAAGTTTCTTTAAATAAAGAAATAAATTCATTCATTAAAGAAGGTAAGATATTTTTAATTGCTTGCGGAAAGATGATTAGTCTCATAGAAGCAGAATAATTAAGCCCCATTGCTCTTGATGCTTCCATTTGTCCTTTGTCTACACTTTGAATTCCACTTCTTACGATTTCAGCTACATAAGCAGAACTATTAAGTCCAAGTGCAATAATAGCTACATAAAAATTATCACTCCAAGTAGCAAAAATCACTACTGAGAAAATCAAAAGCTGTAAAAGCAGAGGAGTTCCGCGTATAATGTCTATGTATTCATCTATGATGAAATTTAAACTTTGAATTTCTAAAAATCTTAAAAATGCTAGGAAAAAACCAAGTGCTATTCCTATTAAAATTCCACCTACTGTTAAGCCAAGTGTTGTGAAATAACTATGAACATAAGCTTTGGCTTCTATAGTATAAGCATATTCTCCTGTAGCTAAGCCATTTTGATCTTTAACTTGTAAAATTTCAATAGGAAATGAAAAATAAGCCCAAAAAACAATAATGGCAAAAAATACAAAAATTTTCATCGTATTTTGTTTCAATTTAAACACCTTATAAAATTTTAAAAAAACTAAGTGTATAAAAATTAAGTTTTCTTTTTACTTAAAAGCATTTTTATGTGTTTTTTTGGTAAATATCGTGAGTTAAATTTTCACATAGCTGTAAAAAATAAAATAAAATTAATATAAAATTATATTTTTTTGTAGCAAATTCATTTTTTTATGATAAATTTACACTCGATTAAATTATAAAAAGGAGATAAATATGGATTTAATATCCCAATTTGTTGGCTTTGTAAATAATCAGTATTATTCCATTTTGGTTATTTTGCTTATTATTGTAGGGTTTTATTATAGTTATTTGACGGGTTTTGTGCAATTTCGAATGCTTCCTTATGTGTTTGACATTTTGACAGAAAAGCAAGAAAAACATGAAAAACACCATATTACTCCTTTTCAGGCTTTGATGATTTCAACAGCTTCAAGAGTTGGTATAGGAAATATTGCAGGTATTGCAGTAGCGGTTGTTTTGGGCGGACCTGGTGCTTTGTTTTGGATGTGGGCTATGGCATTTTTTGGCGGCGCTTCGGCTTTTGCAGAAAGCACTTTAGCACAAGTTTATAAAAGTCGTGATGGAAAAAGTTTTAAAGGTGGCCCTGCTTATTATATTAGTAAAGCTTTAAATTTAAAATGGCTTGGTGCTATATTTGCGGTGATTTTAATCATTACTTATGCTTATGGATTTAATGGACTTCAAAGTCAAACTATGACTTCAGCATTTGAGTTTTATTATAAAGGTATGGTTGATGCTAGCGAAGTAAGTTTTTCGCAAAGTTGGTGGCCTATTGTAATAGGGGCTATTTTGGCTATTTTTGCTGCTTATATGTTTTTTGGTGATCATACTAAAATAGGTAAAGTAAGCTCGGTCATCGTTCCTATTATGGCGATGATTTATGTTGGTTTATCTATTATAGCGATGTTTATGAATTTTGATAAAATTCCTGAAGTGTTTTCTATGATTTTTAAAAGTGCTTTTGATTTTGAAGCTATTTTTGGTGGATTTGCAGGTTCTGCTTTAGTTATAGGTATAAAAAGAGGATTATTTTCTAATGAAGCAGGTATGGGTTCAGCACCAAATGCAGCAGCTTCAGCTCTTACAACTCACCCTGCAAAACAAGGGGTTATTCAAGCATTTTCTGTATTAATTGATGTGATTATTTGTACAAGTTCAGGATTTTTGGTATTATTTTCACTTGCTTATGCTAATAATATTGGTGTAGACGGTAAGCCTATTTTAACAGCACTACCTTTGGTACAAGAATCCATGAAAGAATATTATGGAAATCTAGGTGTACATTTCACTACTATTAGTATAGTTTTATTTGCTATTACTTCTTTGATAGGAAATTATTATTATGCTCAAGCAAATATTAAATACCTTACTCAAAATCCTATTATTATTAATCTTTTTAAAGCAAGTGCTGTGCTTATGATTTTTATTGGTGCAAATATGGATTTAAAATTTGCGTGGGATTTAGCTGATACCACTATGGCGTTTATGGCTACGATTAATATTATTTCTATTTTATTGCTTGGTGGTATAGTGAAAAAGGTATTAAAAGATTTTAGCGAGCAAAAAAGACAAGGTAGAGATCCAGTGTTTAGTGCTTCAAAGCTTGGTATTAAAAACGCAGAGTGTTGGGACTAATGATAGATTATATTATTATTGCTTTGTTTATAGCTTTTATGGTTTTTCTTGTGTTTGGCTTTAACCGCCAAATGCAAGAAAAAGCCAAACAAAGAGAAGAAAAATTAAAAACAAAGAAAGATTTTAAAAAAAATAGGTAAAATACACTAAAAAATTTTTAAAAAAGAGTGTAAAATGAAATTGTTAATAGAAATAGGCACAGAAGAGCTTCCTGCTATTCCTTTATTGAAAGAACTTCCAAATATTACTAAAAAATGGGAAAAGATTTTACAAGAGTATCATTTAGAATCTGAATTTAAATTTTTCTATACTCCTAGAAGATTGGTTTTTATCCATGAAAATTTTAAAGAAAAACAAGATGATTCTTTTGTGGAATTTATAGGCGCACCTAAGGCGATAGCTTATAAAGATGGAAAGCTTACTCAAGCAGGACTTAGCTTTTTAGAAAAAAGTGGTTTAAAAGAAGAAGAGCTTGAATTTAAAGAAATTAAGGGTAAAGAAGTATTGTATTGTCAAAAACAAGTACAAGGCTTGCAAAGCAAGGTGGTTTTAGCTCAAATGATCGAGGCTTTTTTAAAAAGCTTGAGTTTTGGTAAAACTATGAGATGGGGTGATGGTAGCTTTGAATTTATTAGGGCTATCCGCTCACTTTGTTGTATTTTAAATGATGAATTGATTGAGTTTGAAAGCTATGGTGTTAAAAGTGCAAAAAGTACTTTTGTTCATAGAAGTGTTAGTTATGATTTAATACCTTTTTCAAATATTGATGAGTATCTTAAAACTCTAGAGCAAAATTACATTATTTTAGATCAAGAACAAAGAAAAAAACTTATTATTGAGCAGTTAAAAATACTCGAAAAAGAAAATGATATTACTATTGCAAAAGATGATGAGCTTTTAGCCGAAGTTGTAGCTATCACAGAGTATCCAAAAGCATTATTAGGGCATTTTGAGAAAGAGTATTTAGAAATCCCAAGCGAAGTGATAATTACTTCTATGAGAGAAAATCAACGCTATTTTGCAGTATTTAAAAACAACATTTTAAGCAATCATTTTATTGTAGTTTCTAATGCGGTTTGTGAGGATTATTCTAAAATCATTAATGGCAATGAAAGAGTTTTAAGAGCAAGATTAAGTGATGCGATGTTTTTTTGGAAAAATGACTTAGCGCAGGGTTTAAATAATGATAAAATAAGCCAAATGGTTTATCTTGAAGGACTTGGAACCTTAAAAGATAAAATTATTAGAGAACAAAAAATTGCTACTAAGCTTTGTGAGGTTTTTGCTAATACTCAAAAAGATGAAATTTTAAAAGCTATAGAATACTCAAAAGCTGATCTAAGTACTCAAATGGTGTATGAATTTACTGATCTTCAAGGCATTATGGGATCTTATTATGCTAAGGCTATGGGTATGAGCGATGAGCTTGCTTTGGCGATTAAAGAACAATACCTTCCAAATGGCGATAATTCAGCTATGCCAAGTAATGAATTTAGTTCTATTGTAGCTTTGGCTTATAAATTTGATACACTCATGGGGCTTTTTTCAATGGGGAAAATCCCAAGTGGTACAAAAGATCCTTATGCTTTAAGAAGAGCAGCAAATGGTGTTTTAAAAATTATTCTAGCTTTAAATAAAAATTTTGATCTTAAGATATTTTTAGAAGTAATAGCTAGTGAATATAAAAGCTTTGATTTGAAAATTTTATTAGACTTTATCTTAGAGCGTTTATATACTTTTTATGAGGTTAATGCTTCTTTTGTTAAAGCTGTGCTTAGCTCTAAAACTTATGATGTTATTTATATTGATTCTTGTATTAAAGCTTTAATACAAAGTACAAATAAGGCAGATTTTAGTCAAAATTTTGCTACTTTTAAGCGCTTGGCAAATATTGCAATATTAAGTGAAGTTCAAATTAATGAAAATTTGTTTAACATTCAAGAGGAAAAAGATTTATACCAAGCTTTTATGCAGTGTAAAACAAAAGAAAATAATACCCAAGAGCTTTTAGAAAGCCTTTTTGCACTAAAACCACAAATTGATGCTTTTTTTGATAAAGTAATGATTAATGACAAAGATGAAAATATTAAAAACAATCGTCAAGCTTTAGTATGTGCAATTTATCGTGAGTTTTTAAAAATAGCTGATATTAAAGAGCTTAGCGTATGAGAAAAATTCTTTTTTTACTTTGTTTTTTGGTATTTGCATTAGAAGCTAGAGAGATTGAGCTTGTAAAAGGTCAAGTAATTTTTTTAGAATTTGATAAAAATAATTTTTTACAAATTAGCTCAAATTCTAAAAAACTTCCTTTTTTTGAGTATAAAAATAAAGTCATTGTTAGTATAGCTATACCTTATAAAAATCCTAAAGATAGAAAATTAATAGCTGAATTTAAAGATAATTCTAAAGAAGAAATTAACATAAAATTTAGCGAAGGAAACTATAAAAAAGAATTTTTAAAAGTTAGTGCTTCTAAGGTTAATCCACCTAAAGAAACACTTGATCGCATTAGCAAAGAATATCAAGAAGCTATTAAGGTTTATAATACTTATACCAATATGGCTTTATTTGAAGGCAATTTTACATACCCTTTAGAAAGTAAAATTACAAGTGCTTTTGGAAAAGCAAGATTGTTTAATGATACTCTTAAAAGTTATCATAGTGGAACTGATTTTAGAGCAGCAAGTGGGACAAAAATTTATGCTAGCAATGATGGTATTGTAAGGATTGCTTCAAATCGTTATTATGCAGGAAATTCAGTGGTAATTGATCATGGATATGGGATTTATTCTCAGTATTATCATCTATCAAAACTTAATGTAAAAGTAGGACAAAAGGTAAAAAAGGGTGAGCTTATAGGTTTGAGTGGAGCTAGCGGTAGGGTTACAGGGCCACATTTGCATTTTGGAATTTTAGTTAATGGTGTGCAAGTTGATCCACTTGATTTTATAGTCAAATTTAATGCTTTATAATGATAGTTTTTAGCGAGTTTTTTCAAAATTGGATTGATAAATATTACTGCCAAGCTGTGAGTGTTGGTAAAAATGGAGATTTTTATACCGCAGTTAGCGTGGGAAATCTGTTTGGAACACTCTTAGCTAATCATTTTTTAAAACTTATAGATGATAAAAAGCTAATTTTACCGGTTGAAGTTGTAGAAATAGGGGCAAATGAAGGGCATTTAATGCTTGATTTTATACAAGCTCTATACACTCTTAGGGCTGATATTTTAGAGCAGATTGAGTGTTTTATCATAGAGCCACATGAAAAATTAAAATGTGTTCAAAAAAAACTTTTTGATGAGTATGATTTGGATGTAAAAATTTATAATTCTTTAGAAGAATGTCATTTTAAAAACGCCTTTTTTTACGCTAATGAATTATTTGATTGTTTTGCGTGTGAGCTTATAAAAGATAGAACAATGGCATATGTTGATGATGATTTAAACATTGTTTTTAAAGCTATGAATGAAGATCTTTTAAAAGAATGTGAAAAATATTCTATCACTAATAGCGAGCTTTGTATTTCTTATAAACCCTTTTTATCCAAATTAAAACAAACCTGTGAAAAACTAACTTTTGCATGTTTTGATTATGCAAAAAAAGAAGAAAAAATTAGTATTAGAATGTATAAAAATCACCAAGTGTATAATCTTTTTGAAGAAAACTTAAAAGATTTTTTTGCTAAAAGTGATATTACATATAATGTAAATTTTGATCATTTTTTACAAGTTTTAAAAGAAGAGGGCTTTGAGGTGTTAGAATATAAAAATCAAAATCAAGCTTTAATTGATTTTGGCTTAGAAGAAATTATCGAGCAAGTTAAAAATATTAACCTCCAAATTTATAAAAACTTTATCAACCAAAGTAAAAATTTGATGTTTAACTTTGGCGATAAGTTTAAGTTTTTAGAATTTAAGCTTTAAAATCACTGCTTGTAATATCAAGCCCAAAGCCTTTTAAGCCTATAAATTCTTTATCGGTATTTTGACTTAGAAGTTTGATTTTTGAAATTTTTAAATACCTTAAAATTTGCGCTCCTATGCCATAATTTTTAAATTGTATATTTTCTTGTTTTTCATTTTTCATGAAAATGATTACACCACCTTTTTGACTTAAAAATTCAATCTGTTTTAATAATTCATTAAATTTATTAGAAGTTAGAAGCTCAAAGTCGCTTCCACTAAGATAAAATTTAACATTCTCGCATTCTTTCAAAGTACCAAAGCTAAAAGCTATGTGTTCATTTTCATTGTGATCTTTAAAAGTCATTTTTTTAGCTTTAAAACCTGCTAAAATACTTTCTTCTTCTTTAATTAAAGAAATCAAACTTTCATTTTTTAAACGATACTCGATTAAATCTGAAATAGTAATCATATTAATATCGTGTTTTTTGCAAAACTCAAGCAAATCACTTCTTCTGGCCATATCTCCATTATCTTTAACAATTTCACATATTACGCATGCTTCTTTTAATCCTGCCAAACGACATAAATCCACTGTTCCTTCTGTATGGCCCGTTCTTTCTAAAACTCCACCTTTTTTTGCTATCAAAGGATTAATATGTCCAGGACGCACAAAATCACTCGCCTTTGCATTATCATCAGCAAAAATTTGTATAGTCATATCTCTTTCGTAAGCACTTACTCCTGTTGTTGCATTTTTTGCATCGACAGTGATGGTAAAAGCTGTTTCGTGATTTGATGTGTTTTTAGGTACCATTAAAGGTAGTTCAAATTTTTTAGCTAAGTTCTCACTTAACGCTACGCATACTACACCTCTTGCGTGAGTGATGGTAAAATTTACTTTTTCTTGTGAGCTAAATTGTGCAGGGAAAATCAAATCCCCTTCATTTTCCCTATCTTCTGCATCCACCATTACCAACATCTTACCATCTTGAAGTTCTTTTATAGCTTGTTCTATACTTATATATCCCATAAAATCATTCCTTGAAAATATTTTAAAAATATTATAGCATTTTTCTTGACATTGTATAAAAAATAATATATAATATCACTTTTAATTTAAATAAGAAATTTCTATTGGGGTATCGCCAAGCGGTAAGGCAACAGGTTTTGGTCCTGTCATTCAGGGGTTCGAATCCCTTTACCCCATCCACTTCATATGATGCCGCGAAGTAGAGCAGTGGTTAGCTCGTCGGGCTCATAACCCGAAGGTCGGGAGTTCAAATCTCCCCTTCGCAACCATTATATAAAAATAACTTATAATCTATTTCAACAGATGTTTTTTAGCAATATTGAAATCAAATTAATTTAAAATTTCTAAAATTATTGAAATTTTAAAAATGCAATACAAAGAATAAAATAGATAAAATATATTTAACAAGAATAAATGGCGAGTTTAATAGGCGTATGATTTATAATTAATGTTGCACATGCTTTGTATTTTATTGTAAAAATGTAAAAAAATGATATTTTTTGCTAAATAGGTAATGTATTAAAATTTTTAGAGTGCAAGAAAAAAAACAATATTGATTTAAAGTCTAACAAAGAAAAATATTTCTTAATTGATGAAGAGCAAATGAGAGGGGGCTTTATATTTTAAAGCCGGATGCAACAAGATAGTATTATAAGCTGCTAACTACTTAATCATTTCTTGATTAAATTCTTTAAGATCTATAAATAATAAATCTTTATAATGATTAGCAAATGCTTCTTTTAAGGTTTTATTAAATATTTCATTATGAATATTCATTCTAAGATTCTTTAGATAAGTACAATAATGAGTAGTGTTAAGTTCTTTGAATAAAACATTCATAGTTTTTTAAATTCACAGCCATTATCTGTGAGTATACTAAATTCTTTTATGAGGATTATTAGTTTTTAAGATAATAACAAAACTTTTAAGATATGCTAGTATATCTTGTCTTTTTAGGAGATAAAGCTACAGTATAATCAATTCTTGTAACTAAATCTATCATAGTAAGTATATATTTTATTTTATTATTGACATATTTTATAGTATCTATTGCCCAAGTATTCATAGGAGTTGTTTTAAGATTTTTTTAGTTATCTATTTTTAACTTTCTCTTGTAGCTTTTATTTTGGCCTAGATAATTAATTCTTGTAAGTGTTATTCTCATTTTATCTTTAGAGATGATTCTTCCTATGGTGGAAACACTAGGAGGTAGGCTTTAAAAAATAATACAATCTTTCTTTATCTAAATTTATATAAATATGCCTAAGTCTTTTAATATTTAAAGTAATTTCCAAATCAAAAGAACTTCTTATATTTTTTACTTTAGTGTATTTTGTATTTAGGGTATTTAAATTATCATTATTTTTGTGATAAATTTCTTGTTTTCTAAAAAGTATCTTTTTATCTATATTAAAAGCTTCTAAAGTAGCTTTTAAACCATGATGCTTATGAAAGATATAATTTTTATTCTTTGTTCTATTATTTTATGTTTTATTTCAAAAATATAACTATATTCTCTTAATTTAGCAAATCCTTTTATACATCTAAATAAATAATCTGTTTGGATAAATATTCCTTAGTTAGTTTTATTAATCAAATATTTCTTGATTGGTAAATAAAAGATAGTAGTTTTATTAACTAAGAAAGTGCCAAATGTGTTCGAACTTGTGTGATAATATTTTATCTTGATGTTTTTAATCTTCACATTGAAGCAATATAAAATAAGTATAAGAAATTAATTTTAAAATATTTTGTATAATTATTCTAAGGTATATTGTAGCAATTATTATGTTATTGTAATAATAATCAAGATTTATTTAATGATTACTCTCTCTTTTTTTATGAGTCATTAAATGATATAAGAATAAATTATACTCTTGTTTTCTAAGTTGATAACATGAAATAATATTTATTTTATACTCTTCTTGAATATTAAAGATAATAAATATCTAACCACTGCAATAATCTTTAAAAAATATTGATTAAGTTTGATGTTGAAATAATGTATGCCGTACTGCCTTCTATATAGTATGAACTACAAGTAAAATTCTTTCTTTTTTTAAAAAATATAATCTTCTTCATCACTTGATTAATATAACTAAGCCATATTTATATGTAAATCACTGATTTGATCTTGTTAAAACCAATTGCAATGAAACTTAAAATAAATATGGTAGTTTTGATTTTTAAACATTTGAAGAAATGGAATAAAAATCCTGAAAAAATTATCAATTATTTTAAAATAATTATAGACAAACATGACAATGAGATAAATATATAGTATTAATTTTAAAATCCAATTTTATACAAATCCAACATAATAAAGATTTTCATCACTTAGTTATTTTAAACAAACAATTGCGTTAAAAAATGAAATCATAAATAATGCTATAAAAAATATATCAAACTTATAGGATAAAATTTTTAAGTAAAAAACTATAAATGGAGTGCGGTTGTAAATATCAAAGAAACCATACCAATGAATGATTTAGAAAATCTTTTTAAACACTTTTAAAAATACGGCTTTTAATGCCATTAAATAGCAATCACCGTGATGAAGAAGAGAAGAAGCAAGATAAGGTTTTCAAAAGAAGCACCTTTTCTTTTCTTCTCTAAATAAAATACACCTTATAGGTGCTATATGTTTTGTACTAAAATGGGGGGGGGGTGCTAGGGTTGTCTAAGTGTGTAGCACGGAAAGCGGACAAAGTCTGCCGCTTAATATTAAGATTAAACAGATATATCTAAAAGCTGATCTTTTTTATTGTCTGCTTTATCTGTATTTGTAGAATTGCTTTGTTCTTCTTTTTTAGCTTCAGCTTCTACTTTTTTTGTATTATCATTCTCAACTTTTTTTTCTTGTTCAAATTTAGCTTCTTCAAGTTTTAATAGTGGTTTTGCTGTATAACGCAAGCTTGTATCAATAACTTGATTACAACATTGAGAATATACTAATCCCATCATTATCCTTTAGTGATTTATACAAATACCTAATTTAGCACAAGCTTGATGCTGATAAATAGGCTGATGTATTGTCTGGCAATTATGAAAATTTTCACAAGTTAAAATTCCATCTTGTTGTTGTGAATTATTAAAATTTTTCTTGCTATGATAACTATGATTTAAAGCTAAAGCAACGCTAGATAATGAAGCAATAACTGCTAAACCTAAGATAATTTTTTTCATTATTTTTGAGCCTTTTTATGATTATTTTTGATATATGAATAATTATAAAAGTCAAAAAATTAATTTAATATTAAATAAGAGAAAAAACAAAATTTGCTTAAATATTGAAAAAAATTACTCAACTTTTTTTGTTTTTTCTCGCGCGTATGCGTTTTTATATATTAAAAAAAGCAGGGGATGGATTTTCACAAAAGTCTATGTGATAGGAGATAGTGAAATATTAAGTGGATAAAGTCAAAGATGATAGAGATACTTTAAGAACTTTGTTTGAAACACACAAGACAAATAATGAAAGATTAGAAACTCGACTAAAAGAAATAGGCAGATGGTGCGAAAAAAAATTTAAGCGTGGAGCAGTTAAAAGAAATATTTCCATTAAAAGCCGAAAGAATAGAAAAAGAGCTTAAATATCAAAGAGCTTTTGAAAATTCTTTTGAACAAGCAAAAACTAAAAGAAACGATAGAGGGTTTGGGTTTAATAGATAGTTTTCCTTTTTGGTGCTTTAGCAAATCGCACCTGTTAAGGTGCTATGATTTGCGATAATTGGGGTGCGGGGGCTGTCTGAGTGCGTAGCACGGAAGATGGACAAAACCCACTACCCTAATATTAAGATTAAGCAGATATATCTAAAAGCCGATCTTTTTTGCTAGTATTTGCTTGATTATCAGCATTTGTAGAATTACTTTGTTCTTCTTTTTTAGCTTCAGCTTCTACTTTTTTTGTATCTTCTTGCTGTTTAGCAATCGCCTCTTCTAATGCAGGTTTATCTCGATATTCTACTTTGGTATCTACCAAGCCGTGACAAGTATTAACAAACATTAACAATATCCTTTCCATTTGCAAAAAGCATCTTGATAAATAGGTTGATGTATTGTCTGGCAATTATGAAAAGTTGCACAAGTTATACTTCTACCTTCTATATATTCTTGTTGTGAATTATTAAAATTTTTCTTGCTATGATAACTATGATTTGAAGCTGAAACAAGACTAGATAATGAAGCAATAACTGCTAAACCTAAGATAATTTTTTTCATTTTTGAGTCTTTCTATGATTATTTTTGATATATGAATAATTATAAAAGTCAAAAAATTAATTTAATATTAAATAACAGAAAAAACAAAAATTTGTTTAAATATTGAAAAAAATTACTCAACTTTTTTTGTTTTTTCTCTCGCGTATGCGTATGTATTTTTTTATATATTTTTAAAAAAAGAAAGGCTGTCTGAGTGCGTAGCACGGAAGATGGACAAAACCCACTACCCTAATATTAAGATTAAGCAGATATATCTAAAAGCCGATCTTTTTTGCTAGTATTTGCTTGATTATCAGCATTTGTAGAATTACTTTGTTCTTCTTTTTTAGCTTCAGCTTCTACTTTTTTTGTATCTTCTTGCTGTTTAGCAATCGCCTCTTCTAATGCAGGTTTATCTCGATATTCTACTTTGGTATCTACCAAGCCGTGACAAGTATTAACAAACATTAACAATATCCTTTCCATTTGCAAAAAGCATCTTGATAAATAGGTTGATGTATTGTCTGGCAATTATGAAAAGTTGCACAAGTTATACTTCTACCTTCTATATATTCTTGTTGTGAATTATTAAAATTTTTCTTGCTATGATAACTATGATTTGAAGCTGAAACAAGACTAGATAATGAAGCAATAACTGCTAAACCTAAGATAATTTTTTTCATTTTTGAGTCTTTCTATGATTATTTTTGATATATGAATAATTATAAAAGTCAAAAAATTAATTTAATATTAAATAACAGAAAAAACAAAAATTTGTTTAAATATTGAAAAAAATTACTCAACTTTTTTTGTTTTTTCTCTCGCGTATGCGTATGTATTTTTTTATATATTTTTAAAAAAAAAGAAAGGCTGTCTGAGTGCGTAGCTGTAAGGGGTATTTTAAAAAGAATATGTAACTATCTATAGCTTTAAGGTTTGGAGGATAGTTACATAGAAAACTTAAATAATTTTATATAATTACATAAATATTTTATAGGAGTGTATAATGAATAAGATTGACACTATCGCAAATTTTTTAAATAAAAAATCTAAAAAATGTTTAGCTATAAATGGGTCTTGGGGTATAGGTAAAACTTATTTATGGAAAGAAGTTGAAAAGAAACTTTCTAAAGATAAAAAAGTTGTTTATATAGATCTTTTTGGCAAAGAAAGTTATAAGCAAATATTAGAAGAAATAGTTTTTAAAATCCATGGAAACTACAATAAAATAGCAAATACTTTTTCACAAATTATAGCCAAAATTACAGAAATTAAATCCGCTGGAACAATTAACATTAACCCTGATGCTATTTTTTCCTTTTTAAAAAAAGAAGATTTTAAAAAAGTTATTGTGTGTTTTGATAACATAGAAAGAAGATCTAATAATCTTTCTTTGAAAGAAATTTTAGGACTTGTAAATTTACTTAAAGAAGAAAAAGAATGTAATGTTGTTGTGATTTTTCATGAGGAAGAATTAAAAGAACAAGATAACAATTTGACTGAAAATAATAAAGAAGAGCAAGCCAAACAATACAATAGTAAAAACTGGTATCAAACATACAAAGAGAAGGTTATTGATTGTGAAATAACCATAAAAAACAATGATGAAGTAGCAAAAGCAATTATAAAAGATAAAGTAAATAAATATACTAAAATTACAGATGAAACAAAAATATTATTGAAATTGTTATTTTTGAAGTATATCAAGAACATTATAGTGGTAATCTAAGATTATTATATCACGCATTAGAACACATATATTATTTTAACAAGCATTGTTTTTTAAAGTTTAGAAAATACAACGATAAACAAGCATTTGCAATTGCTCTAAAATTAAATTATATCTCATTAATATTTCAAACTAAAAAATATCTTTCTATTAAAATAGAAGAAAACGACTTATCTTCAGATTATCATCTTTATGAACAATACCTAAAAAATATGTTTTATTTAAGTAAAGAAGAAAAATACCAACTAAGACGCGATTTTTATCAAACTTTAAAAATTGATCTTTATTATAAACTTCAAAACTGCAAGATAGAATATTTGGTAGGTAATTTAAGTGATAAACAATTTGTAAAAGATATTGAAAATTCACTCCTAAAAATAGACTTTTATTCAAAAAATGGAATGACACACTTTCCTTATAGTTTTTATCAAATTTTACTTTCAACCTACACACAAATTACAAAGAAAAAATTAAGCAACATAGAAGAAAAAATCAATCAGCACTATATAGAAGCTCTTGTTATGGAAGAATTTAAGTTTGATCTTAATCATGATTATAGATCTGACATAGCACTTTTAAAATTATTAGAAAATGAAAAATGGAAAGATTATTATGAAGATACCAAAGAAAAATACAAAACAAGCAAATATGAAAATATTAATGCTCTTATTAATAGCTATGAAAATATAGAAAATAGTTTTTATCTCGAAGCAATCAAGCAATATAATTTTTTTAAAAAAGAAGAGTTAGTACAGCTATTTAAAAATAATAACGATTTTTGTAAGAAATTTTTTAATCATTTTTCTATGAATATGGTTGTAAGTCATAAATTTGATGATGATTTAAATAATAATTTATTTCAAGCTTATTTAGATTTCTTAGGTTTAGATGAAAATAAAATAAAAAAAAGTGTTGTTTTAAAATATATAAATTCACAAAATAGTGTATTAAGAAAGCTACTAATAGAATAATTGCGTTAAAGATATTCAATAAAATACTATTAAATTTACAAAAATTAAAAAGTTCTTATGTGTTTATAATTTACAAACATTATAAAATTAAACTACTTATCTCTTTTTAATTTATCAATAAAATCACTCCACCATCGCATT
This sequence comes from Campylobacter sp. IFREMER_LSEM_CL2090, assembly GCF_025771865.1. NCBI lineage: Bacteria > Pseudomonadati > Campylobacterota > Epsilonproteobacteria > Campylobacterales > Campylobacteraceae > Campylobacter > Campylobacter sp. IFREMER_LSEM_CL2090. Next base: position 8,530 of record NZ_JAKMRA010000008.1, on the reverse strand, counting down.
AACTCTCTTCTCTATCATCAAGTCTTATATACCGCTTTTACTTTATTTCTTTCTCTATGATCTAAACATAGTTCTATAACTTCACTATCTTGTTTATGAATATTTTTATACTCATAAAGAAAAGTTGAAGCAGTAGCTCTAAAACCATGATATAGTATTTCATCACCAAAACCTAATCTTTTAATGGCTTGATTTAATGTGTTTTTACTCATTTTTTAGATTTACTTATATCATTTGAAAAAACATATTTTGAATCTGAGTAAGAAAAATTTTTAACATATAAAAGCAAGCCTAAAACACTCTGACTTAGCGGAATAATAAAATCCTCTCTTGCTTTAACTTTATTAATTTTTTTCTCAAAATCTACTTCTTTTTATTCTAAATTTCTAATATTAGCACTTCTTAAAAAATAAATATGGACTAATTTACAAAGAAATTTTTGTAAAAATACTTATCAATCGCAAGCAGTAATTCTTTAAATCTTGCTTCATCTGTGAAGTTTTATAACTTTGAACTTTATTAGTACCATAAAGTGCTTTATATTGCTTTTAGTAAGCTCAATAATACTTTTTTATATTTTGATTTTTAGTATTTTCTTTTTGAATATGTTCTTTTGGATTAATGCCTTATGATAGCATGTCGTTATAATCATTTACAATCTCTCTTGTCCGTGTTAATGTGGTTATAGGATATTTTCCTATTTTAAAAAAATACCCTTTTTATTAAGTTTATATCTAAAATAAAAATTCTTATCAATATTTCCATGAAAAACCCTAGCTTCAATATATAAATTTTTAGTACAAGCACTTTGATATAAGTTTTTTATCAACAGTTAAATTTTTAAGTTGCTTATCATTTACAATAATCACTGATTTTCCTTTAAAGTGTGTATAAAAAAATATTTTTTTTAATTTGTCAAAAGATTTTAATTGTAGTAATAATTCGTGATAGAGAAGTAATGGTGGATTTAGAAAGCGTCTAAGTATCCATACTTTAGAAATTAAATATCTAAATAACATATACTTTTGAAAATTCAATAATTTGTATAGTTAAATCTCATTTTAAAGATTTAACCCCTGATATAACTTCAGCCATTTCTTCAATGGAAAATAATACATAGCAAGATACTTCCATAGATTGTATTTTTTCTTCTTAGATTATCAATAGTTCCTGAAGAAACGCCTAATACTTTAGCAAATTCTTTTTTACTTAAAGACATTTTTTTATATTTCTCAAAAAATTTTTGTTTCTAAATAATTCTTGGTTGGGCTAATCTTGCTTAATTGTGAAATATGTTTGTTTTAATTTATAAAAATAACATATAAAACTATAAATATCTTTATATATCTAACTTTATTTAATCACTTTTTATTTTCTGTTAAATATTATATATATTCTTTTACCTATTATCCAAATTATAAAAACATACAAATTATAATTAAATATATTTTTTTAATAAGTAATTTTAAGATTATAACAACTATTATCAAATTTATACAAAAACTTTATATTGTAGTTATCTAAAGAGTATAATAAGGTATTTATACTCTTTATTTATTACTATATATAAGCTTAGTATTTATACTTTATATACCAAATATGATAAATACACCTTACACTGTTATCTAAAATACTAAATGCTAATACTTTTAAAAATGTTAAATAGTATAATAAAATATAAATATAAAAATTCAAAAAGCTTATTTTTCATTGTTTTTAAAAAGTAAATGATAAGTTTTTTTCATATATATTTAAATAATAATAAATCTATTTGCATTTTTTTAATAAAAAATAAAAGTAATTTTGATTATAATTTATAAATAATTATTATATTTATTAATTTTTTGGCTATTTTTCAATATTTTTATAACTTTTTTATCACTTTTGTATTTTTTGTGTTATCATATTCTCATCACAAATAAAAAATTTTATGCAAAGGATTCGGGGGGGGGGATTATGAAAAAAACGCTTTTATTTGTTTTACTCATTCACACTTTTCTTTTTTCTCAAATAATGATTTTAAAAAATCAAGATAAAATCATTATAGATAACAATCAAACTCTTGCACTTAATCATGTAAACCATGATCAAAAGCAAATACTTAAAGAACATAATAACATTGACTCAAGAGTCAAAAAGCTATTAGAAGAAAAACCAAAGAAAGATTCTAATCTTAGTAAAGAAGATGAAGAATTATCTAATAAGGTTGTTAATGTTATTCAAACTATAGGTAATGTATATAATGCCAAAGATAGTAAAGAAAGAGATGAGCTTATAAGAGATTTAGCAAGCAATTATTTAAGCTTACAAGCTAATACTTTAATCCAAGAATATTTACATGCTCTTAATCACTCCATTAATAGTGAGTTTAATTTAAACTATAATGATAGGGGTGGTTTAAGTGGTAATGCTAAAGTTCTTTTACCTATTATGAGTGAAGATAATCCAAAAATATCTTATTTTCTACAAAGCGGTATAGGTGGATATGATAATAATAGAATCATAGGTCATTTTGGTGGTGGTATAAGATATTATCCTAATGCATTAGCATTAGATAATTCAGGAAATATCATGCTAGGATTAAATTTAGTTTATGATCATGATTTTAGTAGAGAGCATAAAAGAATATCTTTGGGCTTTGAAAGTATGTTAGATACACTAGCTTTCCATGCTAATATTTATCAAAGATTAAGTGATTGGGTTAGTAGTTATGATTTTAAAAATGCAAATAATGATCTAACTTTCTTAGAACGCCCTGCTAATGGCTGGGATATGGGTATTAAATATGCTTTTCCTTCTATGAGTAATGTAGCTGTTTTTGCTAATATGAGTAAATGGTATGGAGAAAAAGTAGCTCCATTTGGCAATGTAAACTGCTATGAAGATTTAGAAAAAAATCCTTTAGTGTATGAAGGAGGTATTACTTACTCACCTTGTCCCGCATTAACTTTTTCGCTAAGCCATAAAAGAAGTAATGAAAGTGATAAACAAGGCACAAATATAGCTATGAATTTTAACATACCTTTAGATAAAGATGCCTTCAAACACGCTTTTGATACAAAATTAGCAGGTATAAATAATACCATTGAAGGCTCTAGAACTCATTTTATAGATAGAGATTATTCTATGGTGCTTGAATATAAAGCTATTAACAATACTTATCATATTTCTTATTGCGGAAATTTGGGAGGTAATACTCATTGTATTATGCTTAAAGATGGCTTTAATCAAGCAGTTAAAAATGTTGCTATGAGTGTAACTCCTGAACAAAAAAGTGTAATCTTAAAAGATGGAAATCATTATATTACTGATAGTAATGGAAAAGTTTTTGTAAAAATAATCCATTCTTATGGAGTCCATCAAACCAATTTAATTGCTAAAGCAGGGAATGCTCAAGAAAGTTTCCCTATTGCTATCATAGCTCCAAAAGAAGACTTTAGGATATTTGCTAAACCTTCTAATATACAAAGATATGAAAAATCTCTAATCACATTTACAGGAAATGATTTAGCAGGTGATTTGGCAATTCATTGGAAATTAAATGGTAAAGGAAGTTTAGAAAAAACGCCAAATTCAGATAAAACTGATAAAGATGGAAATTCAAATATCATCTATAAACCTGATGTAAACATGAAAGATAAAGAAAAAGCTGAAATCATTGTTAATGTATTGGGAGTTACTTTAAAAACATTTGTTCAAATAGCAATTTATGGAGATAATGATATTATCTTAGATAAAGCTATTATAGGTAATAAAGAAAAAACTCATGCAAGTTATAAAAACTTAAAAGCTAATTCTACAAAAGTTAAATGGAGTATACAAGGAGATAATGCTTTATTTGTTGATAAAGATAAAACTACTAAGGAGCTTAATTTAATAGCTGATGATAAAGGTGAGAGTAATGTAGAAATCATAGGACTTAGTGGAAATGAAAAAGTAAAAATCATTGCTAAGAATATGAGTGATGAATTAGTAAAAGAAAGAAGTAAAGATTTAGAGATTAAAAATTATACAGCCACTATGGAGCTTCCTGCTGGAAAAGATCCTGTGACTTATCAAGACTTTGAAAAAGGAATGATTGATTATAAAAGCGACTTTGAAGTAAAACTTAAAGGTTTAATGCCAAAAACAAAAGTTTTATGGAAAGCTAAAGATATACAAAGCAATAAAACTTTAAGAATTAGTAACGATAAAGAAAGTACAGCTGATGATAAAGGTGAGAGTAAGGTAGTATTTGAAGGAGTAAAAGATTTCAATATTAAAAGATTACAAATCATTGCTACTTATAATCAAAGCGCAGCTAGCACTCAAGAAGTAAGTGGAGAAATCAAACTCCACCAATACACCCCAAGCATTAGTTTTAGTAAAGATAAAATTCATGCTTATGAAAGTGATAATAACAAAGCTTTAAAAGATCCAAAACTTGATCATGTTGAAGTAACTTTAAAAGGTGGTAAACCTAATGAAAAAATAGAATGGAGTTTAAGTGGAGACGCTACTTTAAGCAATCAAGAAGCAACATTTAATGCTAGTGGTGAAGCTAAGGCAGTTATCACTTCTAAAGCTCCATTTAAAGTTAATCCAAATTTAGAAGTTAAAACTATGACTAAAGATCTTAAAAAAGAATTGCCTTATGAGATTAAAGAATATACTCCTAAAGTAGAAGGTTTCTCTCCTAAATTTGAAAAAGAAGATACTCTAGATTATAAAACTGATTTTAGTGTACAAGTAAGCAATCTTTTACCTAATTCTAAAATAAGTATTACTAAAACACAAATCATTAAACCTAAAAAAGAAGAAGTGGAAGTTAATAATAAAGGTGAAGCTACTTTAGAATTTGAAGGCATTAATGATTTTAGTCAAAAAGAAATAACTATAACTTTTAACTATATTAAAAAAGGAGATGAAAAAGCTGAGCAAACTTATGCTATCAAACTCCACCAATACACCCCAAGCATTAGTTTTAGTAAAGATAAAATTCATGCTTATGAAAGTGATAATAACAAAGCTTTAAAAGATCCAAAACTTGATCATGTTGAAGTAACTTTAAAAGGTGGTAAACCTAATGAAAAAATAGAATGGAGTTTAAGTGGAGACGCTACTTTAAGCAATCAAGAAGCAACATTTAATGCTAGTGGTGAAGCTAAGGCAGTTATCACTTCTAAAGCTCCATTTAAAGTTAATCCAAATTTAGAAGTTAAAACTATGACTAAAGATCTTAAAAAAGAATTGCCTTATGAGATTAAAGAATATACTCCTAAAGTAGAAGGTTTCTCTCCTAAATTTGAAAAAGAAGATACTCTAGATTATAAAACTGATTTTAGTGTACAAGTAAGCAATCTTTTACCTAATTCTAAAATAAGTATTACTAAAACACAAATCATTAAACCTAAAAAAGAAGAAGTGGAAGTTAATAATAAAGGTGAAGCTACTTTAGAATTTGAAGGCATTAATGATTTTAGTCAAAAAGAAATAACTATAACTTTTAACTATATTAAAAAAGGAGATGAAAAAGCTGAGCAAACTTATGCTATCAAACTCCACCAATACACCCCAAGCATTAGTTTTAGTAAAGATAAAATTCATGCTTATGAAAGTGATAATAACAAAGCTTTAAAAGATCCAAAACTTGATCATGTTGAAGTAACTTTAAAAGGTGGTAAACCTAATGAAAAAATAGAATGGAGTTTAAGTGGAGACGCTACTTTAAGCAATCAAGAAGCAACATTTAATGCTAGTGGTGAAGCTAAGGCAGTTATCACTTCTAAAGCTCCATTTAAAGTTAATCCAAATTTAGAAGTTAAAACTATGACTAAAGATCTTAAAAAAGAATTGCCTTATGAGATTAAAGAATATACTCCTAAAGTAGAAGGTTTCTCTCCTAAATTTGAAAAAGAAGATACTCTAGATTATAAAACTGATTTTAGTGTACAAGTAAGCAATCTTTTACCTAATTCTAAAATAAGTATTACTAAAACACAAATCATTAAACCTAAAAAAGAAGAAGTGGAAGTTAATAATAAAGGTGAAGCTACTTTAGAATTTGAAGGCATTAATGATTTTAGTCAAAAAGAAATAACTATAACTTTTAACTATATTAAAAAAGGAGATGAAAAAGCTGAGCAAACTTATGCTATCAAACTCCACCAATACACCCCAAGCATTAGTTTTAGTAAAGATAAAATTCATGCTTATGAAAGTGATAATAACAAAGCTTTAAAAGATCCAAAACTTGATCATGTTGAAGTAACTTTAAAAGGTGGTAAACCTAATGAAAAAATAGAATGGAGTTTAAGTGGAGACGCTACTTTAAGCAATCAAGAAGCAACATTTAATGCTAGTGGTGAAGCTAAGGCAGTTATCACTTCTAAAGCTCCATTTAAAGTTAATCCAAATTTAGAAGTTAAAACTATGACTAAAGATCTTAAAAAAGAATTGCCTTATGAGATTAAAGAATATACTCCTAAAGTAGAATATCCAAGCTTTAAAACCCAAGAAAAAACTATAGATTATATAGATGATTTTAATATTAAAATAAGCGGTTTATTACCAAATTCCACTATTGATAAAATCAGTGGAAGTAAAGGAGTAAAAGCTAAAAAAGAAAGCTTTAATGTTAGTGATAAAGGTGAAGCTACTTTAGAATTTAGTGGTATTAGTGATTATAGTGTTAAAGATATTGCTATTAAGTTTAATTATATCAAACAAGGTAGTATTAAAAAGGAGCTTAATTTAGATAAAATCAAACTTTATCAATACGCTATTTCCTTTAATGCTGATCCAAGTACTATCATTGCAGAACCTAATAAAAATGCCGAAGTAACTTTAAAAGGTGGTAAGCCTAATGAAAAAATAGAATGGAGTTTAAGTGGGGATGCTACTTTAACTAAGACTGATAAAGTATTTAATGTTAGCGGTGAAGCTAAGGCAGTTATTACTTCTAAAGCTCCATTTAAAACTAATCCTATAATTAATGTAAATACCTTAGGCCAAAACCTCACTAAAACATTAACTTATATAGATGGAACTATATATACTCCAAAAATAGAATATCCTTCTTATAAAGTCAGTTTTTGGAAAACATTAGATAAAACTATAGATTATGACTCAGATTATGTATTAAAAATAAGCGGTTTATTACCAAATTCCACTATTGATAAAATCAGTGGAAGTAAAGGAGTAAAAGCTAAAAAAGAAAGCTTTAATGTTAATGATAAAGGTGAAGCTACTTTAGAATTTAGTGGTATTAGTGATCCTAGTGTTAAAGATATTGCTATTAAGTTCAGTTATATGAAATCAGCTATTGCTAAAACTGAAATAACTGCAGATAAAATTAATCTTTATCAAAGAGAATTGAATTTAGAACTTGATAAAGAAACACTTTATACTCAAGAAGGAGAAGTAGTACATGCTGTATTAAAAGGTGGAAAAACAGGTTCTAAAGTAGAATGGAGTTTAAGTGGAGACGCTACTTTAAATGATCATGATACAACATTTAATGCTAGTGGTGAAGCTAAGGCAGTTATCACTTCTAAAGCTCCGTTTGAGAATGATATTTTGTTAAAAGTTAATGCTTTAGGTGGTTCTTTTGTGAAAAGCATTAAGTATAAAACAAAAATTTATACTCCTGAAGTAGAGTATCCTTCTTATAAGGATCCTAGTTGGTGGTTTCATGTAGAGAAAAAAACTATAGATTATGACTCAGATTATGTATTAAAAATAAGCGGTTTATTACCAAATTCCACTATTGATAAAATCAGTGGAAGTAAAGGAGTAAAAGCTAAAAAAGAAAGCTTTAATGTTAGTGATAAAGGTGAAGCTACTTTAGAATTTAGTGGGATTAGTGATTATAATGTTAAAGATATTGCTATTAAGTTTAATTATATGAAGACAAGAACAAGTAAAATAGAGTTTGCTGCAGATAAAATTAAGCTTTATCAAAGAGAATTAAAATTTGAAGGGGATAAAACAATATACACCGAAGAAAAAGCACAAGCCAATATCACGCTAAAAGATGGTAAAAAAGGTGCTAAAGTAGAATGGAATATAAGTGGAGACGCTACTTTAAATGATCATGATATAACATTTAATTCTAGTGGTGAAGCTAAAGCAACTATTACTTCTAAAACCCCATTTAAAAATAACCCTGTAATTAGTGTAAATACTATTGGACAAAGTGTTAGCACTACTATTGCATATGTAGATAAAGAATATATCCCTAGTATTATTTATCCTAGCTATAAGGGTTATAAGCAAACCATAGAATTAAATCAAGATTTTCATCTTGAGGTAAGTAATTTAATCCCGAATACAGAAATTGAAATATATCATGATTTTTTATCAGCGGCTAAACCAAAGCAAGATCATGTTAGAGTAAATTCTAGTGGTAAGGCTACTTTGGAATTTTATGGAGTATCGAATCCATTGTGTAGTAATTTCAATATTCAATTTAAATATATGAAAACAAAAAATAAGTCAGCGGATTTTTTTACAGATGAAATTTATATATATAAACAGCTTACCTTGATTG
>NZ_JAKMRA010000007.1:0-136216 GCF_025771865.1 Campylobacter sp. IFREMER_LSEM_CL2090 | reverse complement strand
ATGCCCTATAGCTAAAACATCTTTAGAAAAAGTATGTAAATTATAGTCACCTCCAACTACCGCTAAGAGTTTTCCATTAGCATAAACAGGAATGGCATAAGTAATTCCTATTTCTCCTGTTGTTACAGATTTATATGGATCAGTTGTTATAAATTTTCCAGCTGCTTTAGCTTCTTTATACCAACCTCTATTTTTAGTATCATAACCCTTTGATAAATCAAGTACTTGACCATCTGATTGATAATTTTTGCCACTATCTTCAAAACCAACATAAACTAGCTCAAACCCAGAAGTTTTTGCAGCTAGTTTGAGAATTTGCATAATTTGTTCTGAAGGCATATTTAAATTACTAGAAAATTGCTCTGCTAAAGATTCTATAGCTAATCTTTTAGTTTTTCCATAAAAATCATACAGAGCATTTGTATCCACCATATTGTTTACTTGTATTTCTGTTAGTAAATCAAAAGTACTATTTTTTGAATTAAAATAACTGACTAAATTAATCAGTATTACAATAGAAACTACACCTACACACATTATCCATATAAGCTTTGAAGATAAGCTCTTAGAAAATGAAAAAACCATAACAGCTCCTTAAAATTTTGTAGTAAATTTTTATACAACGATTATCATGCTATTAATACAATAAAATGACAACAAAATAATAAATATATAAAATAAAAAGTAAATTATTTATTACATGATGTCCTAGTTATAATATTTTAAAAGCATTTATCAAAAATGTATATTAATCAGTATATTTTGAGAGTATTGTAACTTTATAACACAATTTATGCTAAGCTGAAAGAAAAACTTTCAGCTTAAAAAATTATAATTTATTTTCGTTTTTACTTAGATAATCAGCAACACCTTTAGGGTCAGCCTTCATACCTTCATCGCCTTTATTCCAACCAGCTGGGCAAACTTCACCATGTTCATTAGTAAATAGCATAGTATCAACCATTCTAATCATTTCATCAATGTTTCTTCCAAGTGGTAAGTCATTTATAACTGCATGGCGGATTGTTCCATCAGCATCAAGCAAGAAAGAACCTCTTAAAGCAACTGCTTCTTCAAATAAAACATCAAAATTTCTGGCAATTTGTTTTGTTAAGTCAGCTACTAAAGGAAATTTAACTTGACCTATACCACCTTGATTTACAGGCATATTTTTCCAAGCAAAGTGAGAGAATTCGTTATCGCAAGATACACCAATTACTTCAATACCTCTATCTTTAAAATCTTGATATCTTTTATCAAAAGCAATAATTTCAGAAGGACAAACAAAAGTAAAATCTTTTGGATAGAAAAATACTACCGCACCTTTTGGTCCTATATTTTTATAAAGATTAAAATCTCCAACTATTTCATTATTACCTAATACAGCAGGTGCTGTAAAATCAATAGCTTTTTTAGTTACTATCATCGTTTATCTCCTAATTAATAAATTTTATTTGTAACAAAATAATATCATTTGTAAATTTAAAAATTTATTAATTGTGTAAATTTGTATGTAAATTAATTTTATTATCAAAATTAAAAGATTTTAAGAATAAAATTAAGACAATTTTGATAATCTTATATTAAACTTTTAATATTTAAGGAGTAAAAATGGCAGTTAAAATTACTGATATTTGTATAGCATGTGGTTCTTGTATAGATGAATGCCCAGTAAGTGCAATCGTAGATGATGCAAATAACCCTGAGGGCGAAGATAGATATTATGTTTATGCTGATAAATGTGTTGAATGTGTAGGACATAATGATCAGCCAGCATGTGCAAGTGCATGTCCAACTGATGGCTGTATTGTATGGAGCGATGTAGTTAGTGGTCAACCAAGTCGTGATAATATCGGAAGCGATTTGAGAGATGGCTCAACTCCGGTATTTGCTTAATTAATACCCAATACAAGCATCTTTCTAGTATTTAAGATGCTTGTAGCTTCTTCATTTTATAACTCAAAATTACAATTTTTATATAAATTTAAAGCATTTTTTGATATAATTAACTCTTTTATAAACATAAAACTTATCTAAATTAAGGGGACGATTTTGGAAAAAACACTTTCTATTATTAAACCTGATGCAGTAAAAAAAGGCGTTATTGGTCAAATTTTAACACGCTTTGAAAGCAATGGTCTAAGAATAGCGGCTACAAAAAAAATACAGCTTTCAGAAAAAGAAGCACAAGAATTTTATGCTGTACACAAAGATAGACCATTTTTTAAAGACTTAGTTGAATTTATGATCAGTGGTCCAGTTGTGGTTTCTGTTTTAGAAGGCGAAAATGCTGTGTTAAAAAACAGAGAATTAATGGGTGCTACAAATCCAAAAGAAGCGGCTCCTGGTACTATCAGAGCAGATTTTGCAGATAGTATTGATGCAAACGCGGTTCATGGAAGCGATAGCTTGGAAAATGCAAAAATTGAAATAGAATTTTTCTTTTCAAAAACTGAAATTTTATAATGAAAATTGCCTTTGCAAAACTTAGCTCTGTAGCTTATCCTTTTAAACTAGATCTTGATAATATAGTTTTTGAAGGAACTATTACAAAAGTTAATCCAAAATTAGCTAAAATAACAGCTAATTTTAAAGGATTTACTTATAGAAATTGCGATCGATGTGGTGATGAAATGGAACTTGAAATCGATCAAAATATAGAGCTTTTTGCAAGCGATGGAATTTTTAAAGATGAAAATAATACTTTAAGTGATACTATGGAGTTTTTTGACTCTCATATTGACTTAATAGAGCTTGCTACAAGTGAATTACAATCTTACTTAAGTGATTATTTTTATTGTAATAAATGTTTAAATTAATAAAGGAGTAAAAAATGGCAGTACCTAAGAGAAGAGTGAGCAAAACTCGCGCAGCAAAACGCAGAACTCATTACAAAGTTACCCTACCTATGCCTATTAAGGATAAAGATGGTAGCTACAAAATGCCTCATCGTGTAAATCCTGTAACTAAGGAATATTAAGAACAATGACGAGCATTGCTATTGATGCAATGGGTGGTGATTTTGGGGAAAAGCCTATTATAGAAGGTGTAATTCAAGCTCTAAAAGAGCGAAAATTTAAAGCCGTCTTAGTAGGAGATCCTCAAAAGCTTAAAACCTTAATCCCTCAAGAATTAAACTCATATATAGAATATGAAGAGGCTTTTGATGTATTTGCTATGGAAGAAAATTCTACAGATGCATTAAAACGAAAAGATAGTACAATCTACAAAGCCATAGATTTAGTAAGAAATCAAAAAGCAAAAGCTGTTGTGTCAGCTGGACATAGTGGAGCTACTATGAGTTTGGCTACTTTAAGACTTGGAAGATTAGCCAATATCGCTAGACCTGCAATAGCCACTTTAATGCCAAATATCCATTCAAGAACATTAGTGTTAGATGTTGGTGCAAATGTTGATTGCAAAAGTGAGCATTTGTTTCAATTTGCCATTATGGGTGAAGCCTATGCTAAAGAAATTTTAAAAATTGCTAAGCCTAGAGTTGCTTTGCTTTCAAATGGTGAAGAAGAATGCAAAGGAAATGAGCTTACTAAAGAAACCCATCAACTTTTAAAGCAACTTCCAAATTTTGTCGGAAATGCTGAAGGAAGAGATATATTTAATGGCACGATAGATGTATTAGTATGCGATGGTTTTAATGGAAATATCTTACTTAAAACCGGTGAAGGTGTAGCAAGTGTTATTACAAAACTTTTAAAACAAGAAATTCAAAAATCTTTTTTAGCAAAACTTGGCTATCTTTTAGCAAAACCTGCTTTTAATGAATTAAAAACCCACATTGATTATGAAGAATATGGCGGGGCTCCACTTCTAGGTGTGAAAGAATGTGTCATTATAAGTCATGGTAAAAGCGGTCCAAAAGCTATCAAAAATGCTATTTTTCAAGCATTAAATTTTACACAATCAAATATAAATCAAACTATAGAAAAAGAACTTGCCAATTATGAAATCAACTAAAGCTTCATTAAAAAGTATAGCTTCTTACATTCCCGAAAAAATACTTAGCAATAAAGAATTAGAATCTATGGTGCAAACTAGTGATGAGTGGATATTAAGAAGAACAGGAATAGAGCAAAGACGCATAGCAAATGATGATGAAAACACGAGTAATCTTGGTACTAAAGCAGCTATCAAAGCTATACAAAGAGCGAATTTAAAACCTCAAGACATAGATGCTATTATTGTTGCTACTTTAAGTCCTGATTGCTTTACTATGCCATCAACTGCATGTAAAATTGCTCATAATCTTGGATTAAAAAACATCACTGCTTTTGACATTTCTGCAGCATGTTCAGGGTTTATTTATCTTTTAGAACTTGCTAAATCTATGGTTGAAAGCAAAACAAAGAAAAATGTTTTAATTATTGGAGCTGAAAAAATTAGCTCTATTATAGACTATACAGATAGAAGTATTTGTGTTTTATTTGGCGATGGAGCTGGTGCTGGAATTGTATCTTTAGATGATAATTATCCGATTATAGATACCCATACAGCAAGTGATGGGGAGTTTGGAGATTTATTAATAACTCAAAGATCTCAAAAAAGTAGTATTTGCTCTCCTCTTTCTATGCAAATGAAAGGAAACGAAGTATTTAAAATTGCAGTAAATACTCTAAGTAACGATGTTATTGATATTCTTGCAAAAAATAATATAAAAAGTGAAGAAATTGATCTTTTTATACCTCATCAAGCTAATTTAAGAATTATTAAAGCCGTACAAGAAAAATTAAATTTTGCAGATGAACAATGCGTGGTTACAGTGCAAAAATACGGCAATACTTCAGCAGCCTCAATACCTATGGCAATGAATGATGCTTATGAACAAGGTCGTTTAAAACAAGGCTCACTAATATTGCTTGATGCTTTTGGTGGTGGATTTACTTGGGGTTCAGCATTGCTTCGTTTTGGCGGAGAAAATAACAAATAAGTTTATAAAGCTTATTTGTTATTAAAAGTTTCTATTTGATCTAATACTGACTTTCTAACTTGATTGTCTGAAGAATCTACACGAATATAAAACTCTACCCTATTATTTATTTCATCTTCTTTATTTGTACTTAAAGGATAATTATCACCAAAACTTACAACTATAAGTTGAGTTGGATCGATTCCTTTAGCTATTAAATAATCAGCTACAACTTGAGATCTTTTACTAGCTAAATCAAAATTTCTCTTAGGATCCCTATCGCTTGCATCAGTATAACCTCTAAGTTCTATTTGAGCTTGTTTTGGCATTTTCTTAAGCACTTCACTAATACGCTTTAAAAAATCTTGTACATCAGCAGAATCAATCTGAATACTACCTCTAGCAAATTCAACTCTAGCTGGTAAATTTAAAACTATATTATTTTCTCTTTGATCTAATGCTGCTTTTAATTTTTCTATATTTTCTTGTTGAGTAATACTTAATTTCTTAAGTTTTTCAAGCTCTTCTACATTTGCATTTGAAGGTGCGCTATATTTATTATGCACTTCACTTTCTTTTTCTAAAGGACTAGAAGCAGTGAATTCAAAAATTTTAACAAATTCAGTTTTCAAGGCTTCAGTTTTTGCAGGATTACTTTCAGAAATCGCCCAAAGAGCAATAAAAAGTGCCAAAAGCAAACTTAAAAAGTCTGCATAAGGCACTGCCCATTTTTCACCTGCTGGACATTCTGGACATTTATGTTTTTTTCCCATTTTTAACTCTTATTTATCAAATTGAGAAATTCTAGGCTCATCATGACTTAAATAGTTAAATAACTTTGCCTCCAAATCTCTTGGATTAGCTCCTTCTGCAATGCTTACAATAGCGTGAGAAATAACTATTCTTTCCTTAATTAAATCATGTGAATTAGCTTTCATTTTATTACCCCAAGGCCCAAATAAAGCATAAGCTCCAAAAATTCCCGTAACAGTTGCTGTAAAAGCTCCTGAAATACCCGCTGCCATAGCCTGTGGATCATCGAGTAGTTTAAGTGCCAAAATCAATCCAAAAACAGCACCAACAAGCCCCATAGTAGGACAAGTTTCACCAAAGCGTATCCAATATTCTGCACATTCTTTATAATATTCTTCCATTTCTTCTACTTGAATTTCCATACTTTCTTTAATTTCTTCTACGCTCTTACCATCTACCATCATCATCATAGCTTCTTTTAAGAACTCATTGTCAATTTCATTAGTTTTTGACTCTAAAGCCAAAAGTCCATCTCTTCTTGCTATAACAGAGTATTCTACAAGCTCAGCTATTCTTTGACTTAAATTTACCCCCGAACCTTTAAAAACTACCTTTAATTCCTTATATGCACCTTTAACAATTTTTTTATGTGTAGAAGTCATTGCGCAAAAAGCTGCTGTAGGCACCACGATAATAAAAGACGCTAAGTGTAAAACATGCAAAGGGTTACCACCCTCTAAAATATCCCCTACAGAAATACTAACAACAGCTAATACCATCCCAAGTATGGTTGAAAGATCCATTAAACATTCTCCTTATTTTAATATACCCCAATTTTTGGCAATACTTGATGAAGTTTTTAATTTAACTTTTAATTTTACAATATTTTCCATAATATCACTAGCTTTTTTTGCAAAATCCTCACAAAGTTCATCTTTTACTTCAAAAATAAGCTCATCATGAATTTGTAAAATTAAGCGTTTATTTTCATCCAAATTTCTACTTATTTCTATCATTGCCAATTTTATTATATCGGCAGCTGAACCTTGAAGTATAGAGTTAATACTCTCTCTTTCATGCATTGCAATTTGCATAGGCTTTGCATTTTCAAAATCAAAATAACGCTTACGACCTAGCAAAGTACTTATAAAGCCATTTTGCTTAGCTTCATTTTTTACCTTTTCAAAATAAGTTTTAATACTAGTAAAATTCTCAAAATATTTTTCAATATATTCTTTAGCTAACTTCGCTTCTATTTTTAAATTTTGGCTCAAAGTCTTATAACCCATACCATAAATAAGACCAAAATTTATACTTTTAGCAATACTTCTTGTCTCATAATCACTATGGCCAAAAATCATAACAGCAGTTTTTGCATGAATATCCTCATCGTTTGAAAACGCTTCTAATAATTTCTCATCTTCACTAAAATGTGCTAGCATTCTAAGCTCAATTTGTGAATAATCAAGTGAGATAAAACTAAATCCTTCTTTTGCGATAAAACAAGATTTATAATCCTTAGCATATTGACCATGTGCAGGGATATTTTGCAAATTTGGATCTTTTGATGAAAGGCGTCCAGTAGCTGTTCCTGTTTGCAAAAAACTTGAATAAATTCTTGAATTTTCATCTTTTTTAGCTAATTTTAACAAAGGTTCACAATAAGTAGAAACTAATTTTGCAAGCTCTCTGTAAGCTAAAATTTCTTTTACAATCAAATGTTCATCTAAAATAGCATTTAAAACCTTTTCATCAGTAGAATAACCTGTCTTACCTTTTTTACCACTTGGTAATTTTAATTTTTCAAATAAAATATCCCCTACTTGTTTAGGAGAGTTAATATTAAATTTTTCACCCGCTAAATCATATATTTTTTCACTTAGTATTTTAATATCTTGATTAAAACTTTGCATTAAGTTTTCAAGCTTTCGAGTGTCAAGTTTAATGCCATTATTTTCCATCATAATAAGCACTTTGATAAATTCAAACTCACTTTTTTGTGCAAGTTCAAATAAAGGCTTTTCTAAATTTTTTAAAAAATACAAATAAAATCTTAAAGTAATATAAGCATCTTCAGCAGCATATTTACAAGCTTTTTCTACATCCACTCCTGCAAAGTTTTCTCCTTTTTTTACCAAGTCTTCAAAATGTAAAGTCTCATAAGCAAACAATCTTTTTGCCAAATCATCCATATTTACACGCAAACTTGGCTCTTTAAGCCATGCAAGTATCATAGTATCAGCATAGTTTTTTGGAGGAAGTAAATTAAAATTATTTTTTATGATTTCAAAGTCATATTTAAGATTATGGCCTATAACCGTGCTTTGATATATTTTTTCTATACCCTTTTTAGCTACTTGCATAGAAATTTGCTTACAAACTCCTAAATAATCATGTGCAAGTGGCACATAAAAGGCTTCACTTTCATGAAAACAAAAACTAAACCCTACTATCTTAGCTTCTTTAGTATCCAAGCCCGTAGTTTCGGTGTCAAAAGCAACAATGCTTTGATCATCAATTTTTTCTAAAATTTCAAATAATTCTTTCTCATCTAAAATTAATCTTGCATTAAATCCTAAATTTTTATCTTTATTAGTAGGATTAGTGCGTAGTTTTTTTAACAAAGCATTTAATTCATAATGCTCTAAAATATCCATAATCTTAAGCAAAGGCTCATCTTTTGGATACTCACAATTTAAAAGCATATCTTTTACATCTAAATTTTCATACAAAGAAGCAAGTTTTTTGCTTAAAAAGGCATTTTCTTTGCCTTCAAGCAACAAATTACGACTTCTCTCATTACGCACTAGTGTTAAGTTTTCATAAATTCCCTCAATACTTTCAAACTCATCAAGTAAATTCTTAGCACCCTTAGCACCAATTCCTTTTACCCCTGGGATATTATCTGAACTATCTCCACATAGAGCTAAAAAATCTCTTATTTGGCTAGGTTTTACCCCATATTTTTCCAAACACCCTGCTTCATTATAATCATTTTTTGAAATAGGGCTATAAATACTAACTTTATCATCTTTTATAAGTTGATATAAATCTTTATCTTGAGTGATAATTCTTATAAAAATATCCTTACTTTCACACTCTTTAACTAAAGATGCGATGATATCATCAGCCTCATATCCTTCGCAAGAAAAACTTGAAAAACCCATTTTTTCTATCATTTGAATGCAAATTGGAATTTGAGCTAATAAATCAGGCGGAGGTGGAGTGCGGTTGATTTTATAATTTGGATCAATTTCACTTCTAAAAGTTTTTCCTTTACTATCAAGAGCAAAAATAATCATATCACTAGGATGTTCATTTTTCAAACTATAAATAAAATTAGCAAAACCACTAATCATATTACTAGGCTCACCTTTTGAATTTTTCAAACCCTTTAAAGCATAAAAAAGTCTAAAGAAAAAACCAAAAGTATCAATTATTGTTAAAGTTTTCATTTTTTTCCTATATTAAAAAATAATAATAATTATCGCCCAAAATTATTTAAAAGTCGGTAAAAAGTATTAAATTTCCATTTTAAGCATTTTAGTTACAATTATATTTTAAATTTAAAACAAAGGTTTAATCTTGCAAACAAAATCAATCGCGGATGAAAATTTTCAAACTCCACAAGGAAAAAAGGCATTTAAAAAGGCTGTGTTTTCATGCTGGCTAGGAACTGCCATGGAATATGCAGATTTTGCACTTTATGGCTTAGCTGCAGCTACTGTTTTTTCAGAAGTTTTCTTTCCTGAACAAACTCCTGTTATAGCATTATTGCTTAGTTTTGTTACTTATGGTATAGGTTTTATTGCTAGACCTATTGGAGCTTTATTTTTTGGATATTTAGGAGATAAATACGGAAGAAAAAATGTATTAATGAGCACCATTGCATTAATGGGTATTTCAACTACTTTAATTGGTTTTATACCAAGTTATGCAGTAATTGGAATTTGGGCTCCTATATGTTTGGTTATCTTGCGTTTTATGCAAGGCTTTGGAGCAGGTGCTGAGCTTTCAGGTGGGACTGTCATGCTTGGAGAATATGCTCCTAGCAAACATAGAGGTTTAATCTCTTCTGTTATAGCACTTGGATCAAACAGCGGAACCTTACTTGCAGCTTTCGTGTGGCTTTTAGTTACAAGTATGGATGATGCTAGTTTTAAAGAATGGGGATGGAGAATTCCTTTTATAGGAAGTATTTTTATAGCACTTTTTGCTGTTTATATGCGTTTAAATGTAAAAGAAACTCCTGTTTTTGAAAAACAAAAAGAATTAATGCTAAAAATTCGTCATGAAAATGAAGCACATATGAAAAAAGATGAAAGAACTTTTTGGCAGAAAAGTCGTGCATTTTGGACTATGGTGGGTATAAGGATAGGAGAAAATGGACCATCTTATCTTGCACAAGGCTTTATAGTAGGTTATGTAACTAAAATTTTACTTCTTGATAAATCAGTAGCCACAACTGCTGTTGTTATCGCTTCTTTGGTGGGATTTTTGGTTATACCTTTAGCAGGATATTTAAGTGATAAATTTGGAAGGCGTATTACTTATAGAACCTTTTGCTTGCTTTTAATGCTTTATGCTTTCCCTGCTTTTATGCTACTTGATAGTAAAAATGAAATTATTGTAATTTTAACTATCATTGTAGGTATGTCTTTGGCATCTTTAGGAATTTTTGGCGTGCAAGCTGCGTGGGGTGTGGAGCTTTTTGGAGCAAAAAATCGCTATACCAAAATGGCACTAGCAAAAGAATTTGGCTCTATACTTTCAGGAGGAACCGCTCCTATGATAGCTTCAGCTTTGCTTGCTTATTATGGCACTTGGTGGCCAATAGCCTTGTATTTTGTTATCACCGCAGGAATTGGTTTTATAACAACTTTCTTTGCACCAGAAACTAGAGGCAGGGATTTAAATTTAATAGAAGATGCGATATGATACGCCTTATTTTAGATACTGATATAGGCAATGGAATAGCAGGGGCTAATACTGATGATGGTTTAGCCCTTGGACTTATTTTAGCCTCCAAAGAAATCAAACTTGAAATGATTAGCACTTTAAGTGGTAATGTGCAAGCTTTAACCGCTTATAGTGTTGCTAAAGATTTATTAAATAAGCTTAATCTAGATATACCTTTGTATTTAGGTGCTCATGAAGCTTTATGTGAAGATAGTCATTTTTGGAGACAAAGACTAGATAAAGGCGTAGAAGAGTTTAAGCTTACTCATCTTTGGGATCATATAAAACCTATAAAAATCCTAGAAAACATAAACCCAAATGCTTGTATGAAAATGGGTGAGCTTATTATGCAAAACCCAGGTGAAATTTCAATTTGCGCTATAGGGCCTTTAACAAATATAGCCATAGCTATGAAGCTTTTCAAAGACTTTGATAAAAATGTAAAAGAAATTTTTATCATGGGTGGAAGTTTTGATATGCCTTATCATATCAAAGATACGAATTTTGGTTTTGATCCTGAAGCTGCTAGTATAGTTTTAAACTCAAGAGCTAAAATCACACTTGTTCCTTATAATGCAACAATGCAAACTATGCTCACGCATGAAGATTTAAATACTTTAGAAAATCAAAATCCACTTTGTGATTTTTTAGTGCAAACTTTAAGAGTTTGGATTGATTATGCAAGCAAAACAAGAGGCACAAATGGCACATGGATACATGATGCATTAACTATTGCTTATATGCTTGATCCAAATTTAGCAAATTTTGATGAGTATTTAGTAGATGTCATTTGTGATAGTACTTTTGCTAGAGGAAGCACGATAAGGTGTTTTAAAGATGCAAAAATGCCTATGAAAAATCATGAATTAAAAAACACCATAAAAGTTTTAAAAGATGTTGATAATGCTAGACTTTTAAATCTTTTAAAATCAAAGCTTTTAAATGGAATTTGCTATGAAAATTACAAAAGCATAACGACTTAATTTACCCAAGGCTATAAAAATACTTGCTTTTAAAAAAGAATACTTAGCAAATCCAAGCCCTAGTGCAAAAAGATCTCCCACTATGGGCAAAAAAGTAAAAAAAGCATACAAAGAGCCAAATTTTTTAAAGTTTGCATTGATTTTTTCTAATTTACATAAAGAGTTTTTAAAATATTTTTCCAAAATTTGACTCTCTCCAAAATAAGCTAATGCATAAGTACTTAAACTACCCAAAGTATTTCCCAAACTTGCTATAAATAAAACCATATAAGCATTAAAATCTAATTTCACAAAAGCAAGCACAAAAGCCTCACTTGCCATAGGTAAAAGCGTGCTAGAGAGAAAACATACTATAAAAAGCCCTATATAGCTTATATCATTATATAAAAAATCAAACATTACAAATTTTCTTAGTATTTATTTTATAAACTATCATTTTAAAGAATTTTTAATAATAATTATCTTAGAATGTAAAGTCATTTGGCAATTTTTTAAAAGGAAAAACTATGGAAAGGAAAAAATTTTCTAAACTAAATTTAGAATACTCATTTAACAAAGCTTCTTTTTCTTGGCGTTAAGCCTGCTACTACATTTTCAATCATTTTTATTTTACATTTTTAGTTTTAGTTGATCATTTTTTGATTTTAAATTATTAATCATTTTAAGGAAATACTATGAAAAAATATTATGGAAAATTTGGTGGGCAATTTGTGCCAAATGAAGTAAAAATAGCATTAGATGAAGTAGAAAAAGCTTTTTTAAAACTCAAAAAAGATAAAGATTTTAACACAGAATTAAAAGAACTCTTAGCTAATTATGTGGGAAGACCTACGCCTTTATACCATGCTAAAAATTTAAGCAAGCTTTATAATCATGAAATTTATTTAAAAAGAGAAGACTTAACTCACACAGGAGCTCATAAGATCAACAATGCCATAGCTCAAGCCTTAATGGCAAAGAAAATGAATAAGAAAAAAATTATTGCAGAAACCGGAGCAGGACAACATGGGCTTGCAACAGCTACTGCAGCAGCACTTTTGGGACTTGAATGTGAGATATTTATGGGGGCTATTGATGTAAAAAGGCAAGCCTTAAATGTCTATAAAATGGAGCTTTTAGGAGCAAAAGTTCACGCAGTAAAAAGTGGAAGTAAAACTTTAAGTGATGCGGTAGATGAGGCTTTAAATTTTTGGATTAAAAATACCAAAGAAGTATTTTATGTAGTAGGAAGTGCAGTGGGGCCTTATCCTTATCCACAAATTGTTACGCATTTTCAAAGTATTATAGGTAAAGAATGCAAAATGCAACTTAGAAAATTAAATAAAAAAGTAGATTACATCATAGCAGCAGCTGGAGGTGGTAGCAATGCTGCTGGAATTTTTCATGCATTTTTAAAAGATGAAAAAGTTAAGCTTATAGGTGTTGAAGCAGCAGGTTTAGGAAAAGATACACCTTATCATGCAGCCACACTTACTAAAGGCGAAGAAGGTATTATCCATGGTATGAAAACTAAAGTTTTACAAGATGATAAAGGCAACATTGCTCATACTTTTAGTATTTCTGCTGGGCTTGATTACCCTGGCATAGGGCCTTTGCACGCATATTTGCAAGAAAGTAAAAGAGCAAGTTATCATGCTATTAGTGATGATGAGTGCATTAATGCTTTAAAATTATTATGTAAAGAAGAAGGTATTATACCCGCTATTGAAAGCTCACATGCATTAGCTTATTTAGAAAAACTTTGTCCGACTTTAAAGAAAAAAAGTGTGATAGTTGTAAATCTTTCAGGAAGAGGAGATAAAGATATGCAAAGTATTTATGAGTATAAAAAAGGTGAAATTTATGGTTGAAGAATAACTTCAACCAATTTATTTTTTTATGCTTTTTAGCTCTAAATTTAGATAATACCCTGTATAAGAACCACTTTTTTTATGATTTTTAGCAAGCTCTTCAACGCTACCTTTAGCTATAACCTTACCACCTTTAACTCCACCTTCAGGTCCCATATCGATGATATAATCAGCATTTTTAATCACATCTAAATTATGCTCTATCACAAACACACTATTTCCAAGATCAACTAAATGTTGCAAAACTACAATAAGTTTATTAACATCTTCAAAATGAAGTCCTGTTGTAGGTTCATCTAAAATATAAAGAGTTTTTCCTGTATCGCTTCTGCTTAATTCTTTAGCTAACTTAATACGCTGAGCCTCCCCACCACTTAAAGTAGTTGCATTTTGTCCTAAGGTAAGATAATCAAGCCCAACTTTTACCAAAGTATCAAGCTTTTGTTTTATCTTTGGCACAGAAGTAAAAAACTCGCTTGCTTCAATAATACTCATATTTAAAACATCAGCTATGCTTTTACCTTTATATTTAATCTCTAAAGTTGCATCATTATATCTTTTACCATTACAAACATCACAAGTTACCATCACATCAGGCAAAAAGTGCATTTCTATTTTAATTTCACCATCTCCACTACACTTTTCACATCTTCCACCTTTAACATTAAAAGAAAAACGCCCTGCTTTATAACCTCGCATTTTAGCTTCTTTGGTAGCTGCAAAAAGATTACGAATTTCATCCATAGCACCTGTATAAGTAGCGGGATTTGAACGAGGAGTCCTTCCTATAGGACTTTGATCAAGATAAATTACCTTATCAAGTTTTTCCAAACCTTCTATCTTAGCCCCACTTAGTTTTTTAACTTTTTTAGCACGGTTAAGCTCTTCTTTTGCAAATGGAAGCAAAGTTTGCAAGATTAGTGAGCTTTTACCACTTCCTGAAACACCTGTAATTGCTACTAAATTATGCAATGGAAAATCTACACTCAAATTTTGAATATTATTAATACTCACATCTTTTAAACTAATAAAATCTTTTTGCTCTCTGTGTTTTTGATGGGCAATTTGCTTTTTACCACTCATATAAAGGGCAGTTTGGCTTTTACTTTTTAATAATTCTTTATAAGTTCCACTAAATACAACTTCACCACCAAATTTACCAGCATTTGGACCAATATCTACGATAAAATCTGCTTCTTCTATTGTCATTTTATCATGCTCAACCACGATTAAAGTATTACCCTTTTGCTGAAGATTTCTTAAAGTTTTAATGAGTTTTGCTGTATCTCGCTCATGCAAACCAATGCTAGGCTCATCTAAAACATACATCACCCCACTTAAACCACTACCAATTTGAGATGCTATACGAATTCTTTGAGCTTCACCTCCACTAATTGTTCTTGCATCACGCCCTAAGGATAAATACCCAAGTCCTACATCATAAAGAAAAAACAATCTTTCATTAATTTCTTTAAAAATAGGCTTAGCTATCAATCTTTCTTGCTCACTCAAATATGCAAAATTAGCTTCTTTTGAAAAAAATGCAGTAGTATTTTCTATGCTCATATCTAAAATTTCACCCAAATTTTTTTCAGCAACTTTTACAGCTAAACTTTCAGCTCTTAAACGATGACCATTGCAATCTTTACAAGTTTTTTCGCTCATATACTCGCTTAAATCTTTTTCATCTTTTAGCATTTCATAAGCATATTTAACTGCACCTTCAAATTTGCGATTTAAGCGATGTCTTTTCCATAAAAAGTTAATTTCCTTGGCATTACCATAAAGTACTAGACGCTTTTCTTCTTCGCTTAGCTCATTATATGGAATTTTTACCCTTATATCATTTTGCTCGCAAAAGGCCATTAAAAACTTATAGTAATAACTTTTATTAAACCCATATAATAGCTTTACAGCTCCTGCTTCTAGGCTTAATTCTTCATTGATAAGCTTTTTCATATCTAGCGTATATCTTATACCAAGACCATCACAACTTGGACAAGCACCTTTTGGAGAATTAAAAGAAAAACTCAAAGGCTCAAGCAAAGGAAAAGAAATTTTACAATCAAAACAAGCATTATGCTCACTATAATGAAAATGTTTTGCTATGTTTAATTCTTCATTATTTAAAACTTCAATTTCCACTTCACCAAAGCTCTCACTAAGACCTTTTTCTATATCGCTTGCAAGTCTTGCCAACATATCATCTTGCACTTGGAGTCTATCTATCACAAGCTTTATTGTATGTTTTTTAGTTTTAGCAAGCTCAATATCCTCATCAAGACGCGTTAAAACCCCATCAATTTGCGCTCTAACATAACCTTTTGCGACTAAATTTTCCAAAAGATCTGCAAAAGTTCCTTTTTTTTCTTTGATCAAAGGAGCATAAATGATGATTTTTGCCCCTTTTGGAAGCTTTAAGATTTCACCTACGATATCTGCTGCACTCATAGATGAGATTTTTTGGCCACATTGATGACAATGTTGTGAGCCAATCCTTGCATATAAAAGTCTTAAATAATCATAAATTTCAGTAATAGTTCCAACGGTTGATCGAGGATTTTTAGAAGTTGTTTTTTGATCAATAGCAATAGCAGGAGTTAAACCTTCTATTTTATCAACATTTGGCTTACCAACTTTATCTAAAAACTGCCTTGCATAAGCACTTAAACTCTCAATATAGCGGCGTTGTCCTTCTGCATAAAGCGTACCAAAAGCTAAAGTGGATTTACCACTTCCACTAAGTCCTGTAAAAACTATAAGCTTATTTTTAGGAATTTCTAGGTTGATATTTTTAAGATTATTCTCTTTAGCACCAATTATATTAATAGTATCATTCATAACTTTTCCTAAATATTTAAAAATAAATTTATGATTTTAACATAAGAAAAATTAAAATATTTTTCTTTTTTATAAAGGAAAAATTAAAATACATTCTTAAGTTTTATATAAATAAAAATATATATAATGATTATCAAAATTATTTTAAAGGAGAAAAAATGAAATTTTCAAAAATGGTGTTTTTGAGTTTTTTTATAGCAGGTTCTGCTTTAGCTCATCAATTCTTTCCTATGCAAACTAGCAATGGATATGAAGTAGGTTTTTGGGCTGATGATCACTGGGGACAATATCAACCTGATAGGGTTTTTGGTATAAGTGCAAAAGATTCTCAAGGAAAAAATTTAAAAGCTGGCTATGACTACGAAAATAACAAAATATTTATTGAGGGAAAACCTGCTATTGCAAGTGTTAATTATGATTTTGGATATTACACATTTACAAAAGATGGAAAACATTATGCACAAAAAAGATCTGATATTACAGATATTACTGGTGCAAATGAAGTCACTCAAACAAGAAAAATTTTCAAAATGGGAAAAAGTATTTTTTCTTGGGATGAAGGTTCAAAAAAACCATTAGGATTAAAATTTGAAATAGTTCCTTTACAAAATCCTTTAACACTACATGAAGGAGATAAATTAAAACTCCAAGTTTTACTAGATGGAAAACCCGTAAAAGGAGTTGAATTTGAAGATCAAAATGATGATATCGACAACATAGCAACAAATGAAAAAGGTATAGCAACAATCACACTCACAAAACCAAAAGATGGTTTACAAATAATAGCTGCAAACATCAAATTACCATACAATCTAGACAGATATGGCGATACTTTACAATTGACAGCGACACTAAGTTTTAAATCTAAATAATTTCAAATTCTTAGTCAATAAAATTAATTTAATTGACTAAGAAATATGTTACATTTTGTAATATATTAATTTTTTATTTATCCTATATAGCAATAAAATATAATTCTACGATACACTAAATAAATTCACTAAAGCAAAGGAATTAAATGAATATTACTAACAAAATATTATGGTTTTTTGTTGCCATTGTCGGTGCTGTTTGTTTTGGCATATTAGCACTCCAAAATGGCGAAAGTATTTCAGCGATTTATCTTGTTATTGCTGCTTTATGTATTTATATCATAGGGTATAGATTTTATGGTAGATATATTGCCTATAAGGTGCTAGAGCTAGATAAAAACAGAGCAACTCCTGCTGTAGTTAAAAATGACGGATGTGATTTTGTCCCTACAAATAAAATTGTGCTTTTTGGACATCATTTTGCCGCTATCGCAGGAGCTGGTCCTTTGGTAGGTCCTATACTTGCTGCACAAATGGGTTATTTACCCTCTATGCTTTGGATATTAATAGGCGGTGTTTTAGCAGGTGCGGTACATGATTTTGTAGTTTTATTTATATCTACGCGTCGTAATGGAAAATCTTTAGGAGAGATGATAAAAGATGAATTAGGACAATTTATCGGCGCAATAGCAATGATTGCTATATTTGGAATTATGCTTATAATTATTGCGATTTTAGCTATGGTTGTTGTAAAAGCTTTAGCAGAATCTCCATGGGGATTATTTACCATCGCAATGACCATTCCTATTGCTGTTTTTATGGGAATTTATATGAGATTTTTAAGACCTGGTAGGGTTGGTGAAGCTTCTATTATAGGTTTTATATTGCTCATATTAGCCATACATTATGGAAGTGAAATAGCTGCTGATCCTTATTGGGCGAAAATATTTACCTTTGATGCACCAACTTTAGCGCTTATTATGATGGCTTATGGTTTTATAGCTGCAATTTTACCTGTTTGGTTTTTACTTGCTCCAAGAGATTATTTATCAACTTTTTTAAAAATCGGTGTTATTGTGGTTATGGCTTTAGCTATTGTATTTGTAGCACCTGATCTTCAAATGCCAAAAATTAATTCTCAATATTTAGATGGAAGTGGGCCTGTATTTGCTGGAGCAATTTTTCCATTTTTATTTATTACCATTGCATGCGGAGCTATTAGTGGTTTTCATGCATTAATTTCAAGTGGCACAACTCCTAAAATGCTTGAAAATGAAACTCATGCATTAGCTGTTGGATATGGCTCTATGCTTATGGAAAGTGCTGTGGCTATCATGGCTTTAATTTGTGCTTGTATTTTACACCCTGGTCTTTACTTTGCCATCAATGCGCCTGCTGCTACTATAGGTGTAGATGTTGCAAATGCAGCTGCTGCTATTTCTAGCTGGGGTTTTAAAATAACTCCTGAAGAAATCACTACTTTAACTACAAATATAGGCGAACAAAGCATATTATCAAGAACTGGTGGGGCACCAACATTTGCTGTAGGTGTTGCTTTAATTTTACATGAATTATTTGGTGGAGTGAATTTAATGGGCTTTTGGTATCACTTTGCTATTTTATTTGAAGCCTTGTTTATTTTAACTGCAGTTGATGCTGGGACAAGAGCTTGTAGATTTATGGCTCAAGATATATTGGGTAATGTTTATAAACCTTTAGGAAATATCAATAATACCTTAGCAGGAATTTTTGCAACAGCTTTAAGTGTTGGTGGATGGGGGTATTTTCTCTATCAAGGAGCGATAGATCCAAAAGGTGGAATTTACTCATTATGGCCACTTTTTGGAGTGAGTAATCAAATGCTTGCTGGCATGGCATTGCTTTTAGCAAGTGCGATTTTATTTAAAATGGGGAAAGCAAGATATACTTGGATTACTCTCATACCTGCTTGTTTTGTTTTAATCGCAACACTTTATGGAGGTATTCAAAAAATTCTTCCTTACAAAGAAGGAGATCCAATCCATAATGCTATAAGTCATGTTGCTGCTGTACAAATAAATGCGCAAAAAATACAAGAATTTAATTTAAAACTTTCTCAAACACAAGATGAAGCAATAATCGAGCAAATCAAAAAAGATATAAAATTAGCATCTCAAGCTAAAAATTCCAATTTAATAAATGCAATTTTATGTGTGTTTTTCATGATTACCACTTTGCTTGTTATACTTTCTTGTTTTGGAATTTTTATCAAAAAATTAAACATTCCTTTAAAAGAAAGCCCTTATATAGCATTAAAAAAGGAAAAAACATGATAAAAAAACTTAAATTATGGTATGAAAAATCCGAAAGGTTTTTTCATCCCTTAGTTGGAGTTGCAAGCTATGATAAATATCTTGAACATATGAGAGAAAAACATCCTAAAGCACCTTGTAAAAGTAGAAAAGAATTTTTCAAAGATTTTCTTGAAAAAAAATACAATAATGGCTTAGGAAAATGCTGATAAATATTAAAGAGTAAAGTTTTTACTATACAAATGATTTTTGGTGAAAATCACCAAAAATCAAGCATGTTTTTTTGCAAAAGCTTTCATAAATTCACTTAACTTTTGAACCTTTTCAATGCTGATAGAATTATAAATACTAGCACGAATTCCACCTAAAATTTTATGTCCTTTAAGACCTATCATACCATTTTCTTCAGCTTCTTTTACAAAAACTGGCTCTATGTTTTTATCATAAGCTATATTAAAACTAACATTCATTAATGATCTATCCTCTTTTTTGGCATGACCTTTATAAAAACCATTACTCTCATCAATCACATCGTATAAAATTTTGGCTTTTTGTATATTTTGCTCATTGATTTTGTCTAATCCACCTTGATTTAAAAGCCATTTCATTTCAAGATTAAACATATATATAGCAAAGGTTGCTGGAGTATTAAATAAAGAATTATTTTCAGCATAAACGCTATATTTTAACATACTAGGTATATTTTTGTTTTTACTACGCTCTATCATATCTTTACGCACAAAAGCACAAGCAAGCCCTGAAATTCCTGCATTTTTTTGCACCCCACCAAAAAGCATAGCAATATTAGAAAAATCTATCTTTTTAGAGAAAAAATCACTAGAAGCATCAATTATCAAAGGACTTTTAGTCTTTGGATAGCTTTTATATTGAGTTCCATAAATGGTATTATTAGAGCATATATAAGCATAATCTGCATTATCGCTAAATTCAAATTGTGGGATATGATCAAACTCACTTTCTTGGCTACTTGCTACTATTTTTGTATTTACTCCTAAAATTTCAGCTTCTTTAATAGCCTTTTTAGTCCAAACTCCCGTATTAACAAATTCACAAACTCCACCCATATATAAATTCATAGGTATCATAGCAAATTGCAAACTAGCCCCACCTTGCATTAAAAGCACTTCATAATCATCATTTACACCATAAAGTTCTTTTGCCATTTTGATAGCTTCAAAATGCACTTCTTCAAAAACCTTTCCACGATGAGAAACTTCCATAATAGAAAAGCCTTTACCATGATAATCAAACAAATGTTCCCTAGCTTCTTTTAAAACCTCATCAGGCAGGTTTGAAGGACCTGCACTAAAATTCATCACTCTCATTTTATCTCCTTTTTATAGTATTTGAGCTTCTTTACTCTCATTTATTGAGCAAAGCTTTATAATATCTCCTTTTTTTAGCTTTTCAAGAGAGATATTTTTGCCATCTTTTTGTAAATTTATCAAATTTTTACTTTTATCAAAGAAATTTTTATGCTGAGTTAAAAGTTCCTCAAAATTATCAAGCTTATTTTCATAATTTAATAATTTTAAATTTAAAACACTCTTTAGTTGGCTTTGTAAAAAATCAAGCTTTTGTTTTCTAAGAAAAAAAGCATTTTCTAAAGACTTAGCTTTGGCTAAATTTTGCAAGTGATCGATTTTGTTTTGATAAAACTTAAGATGATTTAACATTTGGTTTTTAAAACACATAGCAAGCTCATCAAGTCCTTGTTCTAAGCTTAGTTTATTTGGAAAAATCATATCAATAGCTGCACTTGGAGTTGGTGCTCTTAAATCTGCTACAAAATCACTAATAACATAATCAATCTCATGTCCAATAGCAGAAACAATAGGCGTTTTTAAAGAAAAAATACATCTTGCAAGTTCTTCATCGTTAAAACAAAACAAATCTTCTCTGCTTCCACCACCTCTTGCCAAAATAATCGCATCTAAATTATACTCATTGGCTTTTTTTAAAGCATTTATTAAAGAATTTGGGGCACTTTGTCCTTGGGTAAGGGCATTAAAAATAGTTATTTTGCAAAGATTGTATTCTTTTTGTGAAATTAGCTTTAACATATCTTGCAAAGCAGCTGAAGTAAAAGAAGTAATTATACCTATTTTTTTAGGAAATTTAATAATGCTTTTTTTAGCATTTGTATCAAACAAACCTTCTTTTTCAAGCTTTTCTTTTAGAGCTAAAAATTTAGCTTCTAAATCTCCAAGACTTGTTTTTTGCATACTTTTGGCGATAAATTGATACCTGCCACTTGCTTCATATAAACTCACATAGCCTCTAAGTTCAAGCATATCGCCAACTTTAGGTTTAGCTTGGACAAATTGATTAAAGCCTTTAAACATCACACAAGCTATGCTTGATTTTTCATCTTTTAAATCAAAATACCAATGTCCTGAACTATGAATGGTAATTTTAGAAATTTCTCCACTAAGCTCTATATCATCAAGATGAAATTCTAATAAACTTTTAGCTTTTAGATTAAGTTCTGAAACTTTCATTTTTTTCTTGCAATAAACATAGAGCAAACACCAAAACTAAAGCTTTTATACTCTAGCATTTCAAAATACTCACTCAATTCTTTAATAAATTCTTCTTTGCTTAAAAAATCTTCTATCGAATTTGGTAAATACTCATAAGCACTATAATTTTTACTGATAAATCCACCCACTTTTGGTAAAATATTTTTTAAGTAAAAATCTCTACAAGCAGCTATAAAACCACCCTGCTCTCTTTTAGTAAATTCAAGCACAAGTAAAATCCCATCCTTTTTCAACACTCTTGCAAATTCTTTTATAGCTTCTTTCCTATCTACCACATTGCGTATGCCATAACTTATACTTATGATGTCTGCACTTTCACTTTCAAGTGGAAGTTCTTGTGCTTTTGCTTGCACAAAAGTCGCATCAGGAATTTTTTTCTTAGCCACTTCAAGCATACCCGCACTTGGATCAACTCCTTTTATACTAATGATATTTTTATTTGCCCTTAAGGCTTGATTTTGCCATTCTATAATCATATCGCCTGTACCACAAGCCACATCAATAATATCAAGTTCATTGTTAGAAAATTTAAAAACATCTAAACAAGCTTTTTTTCTCCAACTCACATCACTTCCAAAACTTAAAATTCTATTAGCCTTATCATAAGTTGGTGCTATATCATCAAACATTTTGACTATTTTTTCTTGTTTTTGCATGTTTTTCCTAACTATATATTTTTAATTTTTTAATGCTTTTTTCAATTTGTTTTATTGTATTTTCATCATATGAAATTTGTTCTAAATAATTATGTTCAAAATAATTTTTTAGTTTTTCAATACTTTTTTCTTCAAACATAGTTACAAAATAGCATAATAAAAATTTTATTCTTTCTAATTCTTCTTCATGATTTGTTTGAGATTTTACAATTTTTTTCTTTAAAAAAACTAATTCTTTTCTTAGTTTAAAAGCCACTAAAGACTTTAAAATTTGATTTTTCTCTCCTTGATAAAAACTACAATCATTCTTTAAAATAAAATCCATATCAAGAAAAATATCATTGATTTTTTCATCACTTAAAATAAAAATATACTTTTCTAATTCAAATTTACAAATTTTATCATTACAAATTTGTTTTTCCAAATTCAAAATATAATCTTGAAGTTTATTTTGAATACTCTTTTCAAAAAGAGTGCTAAAAAGCTCAAAGAAAATGCATATTTGCCTAAGACTTGCAAAAAATTGCTCAAAACTTTCAAAATTTAATTTTTGTAAAAAATTCAATCTGTCATTTTTTAATCTTTTTAAAAGCACAAAAAGTAAGATTTTACCCGCTTCAAAACTTTGAATTTGATTTGGAAAATGTAAGCTAATATCTTCTTGCTTATCTAAAATTTTAATACATCTAGCACTATCAAAAATTTTAGAAAAATCTCCATATAATGCTAAATTTTTGCTGTAGAAATTTTCATCATCTGAAATCTCTTTATAGCTTTTAAAAAAGTGAGGTAAATTAAATTGCTTTGCTTTTTCAAAAGTAGGAAAAACAACTTTCAAAATGACCAAATCTTGCAGATTATTTTTAAACTTATAAAGTAAAAATCGAGCACTATTAATCTCAAAACTAATTCTAGTTTTCTTAATAACACTTCCTATAATTTTTTTACTTTGCTGTTTAAATTCTTTTTTAGAAAGTTTATGATTTTTTTTATCTAAAATATCATGCAGTTTATAAAGTGAAAATCGATAATAATTTTTATTAAATTTTTTATATTTAACATCACAAAAAGGACTTATACGCGTAAAGAAAACGCGTATTTTATCCTTAGAATATATAATTTTTTCTTCTTTTAAAATTTTTATAAAGTCATCATTTTTGAGCAAAAAGCGTCTTTGGACTTCACAAACCATTTTATTTTTTACAAGCTTTACAACCATTCACATAAGCAAATACGCCAAGATAATCAATGATATTGCCAATTTTTTTCTCAAGATCTTCTTGGTATTTATTTATCCCACTATCTTCATAACATACATCTTCTATATGATTGCATTTGCTACAAATTACATGTATATGAGGATATTCATAAATATCATAACAAGTTTTTTGATTTGGAGTGTTGATTTCTACAACCAAACCTTGTTCTTTTAAAGTATTTAAATTTTTATACACCGTAGCTAAAGAGATAGAAGGATATTCTTCCTTAATGCTTTCGTATAAAGATTCTATATTAGGATGTTCATGGCGTTTTAAAATTTTTAAAATACAAAGTCTTTGAGGAGTAGCTTTTAAATCACAATTTTTAAGCAATTGAATAAGTTCCATTATTAATTCTCCGATATTTTTTATATAGTATAACGCTTTTTTTATAAAAAAATGATTATATTAAAGGATATTTTTTATCTTTTAATAAATTTTAATCTTTTTACACAAAGATTCAACATCAATTTCTAGAAATTTTTCTACTTCATTTGTTTTACCATGAGTTATAAATTGATCTTCAAATTCAAAACTTACTAGTTTTATATGATAAAGGTTTTCTTTTTGCAAGAAAGTTGTAATCAAACTTCCCACTCCACCTATCTTAGCACTATCTGAAAAAACAAACCAAGTTTTTGTATCTTTTGCCAATTCTTTTAAAAGCTCTTCATCTAAAGGTTTTGCAAAAATCAAATCTATTAAGCTTGCATAATCTAAACCAAGTTTATCTAAAGCTAGTTTTGCCTTAGCCACACCCTGACCAAAACCTAAAAATACTTTATCGCTTTGCACTTTAGATAAAATTTGAGCTTTTGCAAGTTTTATCTCACATGGATTAAAATTTTCATCTAATAAAAAATTACCTCTAGGATAACGAAAAGCAAAAACACCTTGATGAAAATAAGCATACTCCATAATTTTTTCCATCATAGCCTCATCTCTTGGAGCCGCTAAAGTAATATTTGGTATAGTACTTAAAAAACTAACATCAAAAGCACCTTGATGAGTTTCCCCATCTTCTCCTACTATGCCAGCTCTATCCATAGCAATAACTACATTTAAATTCATAATAGCACAATCATGGATAACTTGATCATAAGCTCTTTGCATAAAAGTGCTATAAATTGCTATAAAAGGCTTAAAACCTTCTTTAGCCATAGCTGCCATAGAAGTAACTGCATGTTGTTCTGCAATTGCTACATCCCAAAAACGCTCAGGATATTTTTCCATTAGCTTATCTATTCCAGTTCCACTTGGCATAGCAGCAGTTACACCTACTATATTTTCATATTTTTGAGCTAAATTTAAAAGTGTATTTGAAAAAATTTCTGTCGCACTTTTTTTGTTCATATTAGCCTTTAAACTCTCTCCGCTACTTCTATCAAAAGCACCTACTCCATGCCATTTAGCATTTTTACCTTCAGCTAATGTATAACCTTTGCCTTTGATAGTTTGCGCATGCACTACACAAGGTTTATTCATAGCTTTAGCTTGATTTAACGCATTAATAACTTCATTTAAATTATGTCCATCAATAGGCCCTATATATTCAAGTCCTAATTCTTCAAATAAGAGTCCAGGTGTAATAAGTCTTAAACCCTCTTCAAAACGCTTTGCCATATAAGATGCGCCTTGAGGAAAATACTCTAAAAGATTTTCTATGCGTTTTTTAAACTTTTGATAAAACTGCGTTGCCATTGCTTGAGAAAGGTATTTTGAAATAGCTCCAATTGGCCTTGAAATACTCATTTCATTATCATTTAAAATAATCACACAAGGATATTCTCTATCGCCAAGCTCGTTTAAAGCTTCATATGCCATACCCGCACTTAACGCTCCATCGCCTATTAATACAACAGGTAAGCGATCTTCTTTTTTTAATCTTATAGCCTTACAAGCTCCAACTGCTAAAGATATAGAAGTGCTTGAATGTCCTGCTACAAAATAATCCCCCTCATCAGGCTTGGTATAGCCACTTAAACCATTAAATTGTCTTAAAGTATGAAAATTATCTATCTTACCACTTAAAAGCTTATGTGGATAAGATTGGTGTGAAACATCAAAAATAAAAGGATCTTTTCGCACATCAAAAACATAATGCATTCCTATGCTAAGCTCAACTACACCTAAATTTGAACTTAAATGTCCACCATTTTTACTCACTGTATCTATGATAACTTCACGCAAATTACTAGCTAAATTTTCCAGTTCTTTAATTTGCATATTTTTAATATTTAAGTTATTTAAATCTATCATTCATTAACCATGTTTTTGATTTTTTGCAAACGATTGTTAAGGTTTGACTCTATATTACCCGCATCACTTAATATTAAAATACTTCCCTTATTAATCGCATCATCAAGACTAAATTTAATATTGCTTTGTTCTTGCAAGTGTGCTTTTACATATTCAAAATCATCAGGACTTAACTTTAATTCTATCTTAGTAGCATTTTTAAGTTCACTCATAAGTTCTTTTGCTAAATTTAATGCTATAAGTGATGAATTTTCTTCGAGCTCTTTTGCAATCACTTCTTTTGCAATAATTACAGCTGTATCGGCTAATTCTTTTTCATTTTTAGATAAAAACTCATTTAAATTTTGCACTGTATTTTCAAGCTTTTCTACGCTTTTTAAGTATTTTTCCTTCAAGGCTTCTAATTCACTTTCAAAATTCTTTTGTGCTTGTTCATAACCTTCTTTAGTAAATTTTTCCTTTGCATGTTCTAATTCTGTATTTAAACGATTGTTAAATTCAGCCTCTTGGCTTTCTATCTGCATTTGCAACTTAATGATATTTCCTGACATTTCATCAGTTTTTTTAAGTAAATCTTCAACAAAATCAGGTTGAATTTGTGGTTGTGGGGCTTGTGGAGTAGCTTCTATTGTTTGATTTTCTACTGCTTGTTGTGTGTTTTGGACAGGAGAGGCTTGATTTATAGTTTGAATTTCTTCTTGTTTTTGTTCTTCACTAGAGGGCATTTCACTCATAACTTTAAAATGATAACCCTCAACTACATGAGCAGAAATATTTTCAGGTGAAATTACATTGGTTAATTTTGCCATAATCTTACTCTATCATCTCATCAGCCTCACCCACTTGGATAAGACCTTGTTCTGCAAGTTTTTGCACCACTTCTACAACTTTTCTTTGTGCTTCTTCTACATCTTTAACACGCACAGCACCCAAAAAGCCCATTTCTTCTACAAAAGCTTCAGCAGCGCGCGTAGACATATTGGACATAAATTTTTGTTTTAAATCCTCACTTGCGCCCTTTAAACCTATCATCAAATCACGCTTGTCAGCAGCTTTTAAAACTTCTCTAATCGCATTAGTGCTAAGTTGAGAAATATCATCAAAGGTAAACATTAAATCTTTAATGGTTGTAGCAAGTTTTTCATCACTTTGCTCAATATAAGAAAGTGTTGTTTTAGAGGCTTTTTGACCCAAGCGATTAAGCACTTCAGCAACTGCTCTTGGACCACCCACTTCAACTTTATAAGAAGTAAGACTTTCAAGCTTACTTTCAAGCACAGCAGATACTCTTTTGATAATTGAAGGAGATATATCTCCAAGATTTGCCATTCTTATTACAACTTCAGCTCTTAATTCATCGCTAAAATATTCCAAAGTTTCAGCAGCTTGAGTAGTATCCATATGAGCTAAAATCAAAGCTATAGTTTGCGGGTGTTCTTTAATGATAAAGTCTGCAAGTTGTTGTGGTTTAATTTGTGAAAGATAAGCAAAATTTTGATTATTTTCCATACTTTTGGTAAGTTTTTCCAAAATTTTATTGGCAATTTCAGGACCAAAAGTTCTAAATAAAATTTCTTTTGCATATTCCAAACCACCACTTTTTAAGTATTGATTTGATTGCAGTAAAGTATAAAATTCCTCAAGCACTGCAGTAGCAACTGGCTTATCAACATTTTTTGCTAAAGCAATATAGCGAGAAATTTCAGTGATGACATTAATATCCATATGAGAAAATAAAACTGTCGTTACATCT
Source organism: Campylobacter sp. IFREMER_LSEM_CL2090 (assembly GCF_025771865.1). NCBI lineage: Bacteria > Pseudomonadati > Campylobacterota > Epsilonproteobacteria > Campylobacterales > Campylobacteraceae > Campylobacter > Campylobacter sp. IFREMER_LSEM_CL2090. The sequence goes on along the minus strand of NZ_JAKMRA010000007.1, from coordinate 108,312 downwards.
TCTCCAAGTTGGATTAAAAATATGGCAACCTTTTCTGGCATAGAAAGGTCATCATAGACCATTTTTTGTTCTTCGCTAAGCTTTATCATTAGATATCCTTCTCACCAAATTCAGCTTCATTTTCAACAAGTTTTTGCAACAATAATGCCACTTCTTCGCCTTTTTCATTAGCTACTGCTCTTAATTTTTCAAGTAAAACATCATATTGTAATGCATCCTCATCAAAACTATCTCCAAAACCAAGCTGTTCTTCAACTTTTCTACGAGCAGCATTGAATTTTTCAATAGCATCTTCAGCCTCATCAATAATCTGCCCATCCTTACCTTCCATCTCTTCTTCAAGTCTAATATCTGCAAGCATTTTTTGAGAAAATGGCACAATAACTTTTTTGTAAAAGATAAAAAGCAAAATCGCGGCAAATACATACTTAACAGGTGGAATAAAAGGCTCAACAAATCTTGAATAAAAAGTTTGAACCTTATTTTCAACTTTAGCTGTTCTATGAAATTCCAAATTATTTACTTCAACCGCATCGCCTCTAGCAAGATTAAATCCTATGGCACCTTTAGTAAGATTTTCAATCGCTTTAATTTCTTTATCACTCAAAGGAATATATTCATTAGTAATATTTCCCTGATCATCAGTAATTACTTTATACTTTCCATCTACCACAACAGCTGCAGAAATTCTTTTAATGGTTGCAAATTGCTTAGTGGTGTTGGTAATTTTTTTAGAAATTTCATTATTAGTTGTAGTTTGATTTTTAGTATAAACCTCGCGCGCACCTTTATCATCCAAACCTTCCACAGGACCGATGTTTGAAACAGCACCTGGTACACCTTGAATTTCTTTATCTTTATAGCCTTCTCTATGCTCTTCCAAGGTTTGCTCACTACGCACAACGGTATTTGGATCATATACTTCACTTTGTGATTCTTCTTTAGAAAAATCATAATCAATACTAACCTTTGCTACTACCCTATCATAGCCACCTGCAAATGGAGCAATAGAAGCAACAATTTTTTGCTCTAATTCATATTCTTGATCTCTTTTATATTTAATTTGAGCAGCAATTAAATCACTTTCAAAAGCACCCTCATCATCTAAAGGAATACCTTTTTGATCCATGATTTTTACATTTTCTGGAGTAAGTTTTGTTACTGAAGAAGCGATTAGGTTTTTAATCCCCATAATTTGCTTTTTATTAAGCTTTAAACCTTCTTTTATAGTCAAAGCTACTGAAGCAGTTGGTGGAACTTGTTGTTGGGTAAAAAGTGTATCTTTAGCAAAAGCAATATGAACCGTAGCACTATGAATAGGCTCTAAACTTTCAATCGTTCTAGCAAGCTCACCTTCTAATGCTCTTTGGTATTTTACCTTTTGCTCAGCTTCTGTGGCTCCAAATTCTTGTTTATCAAAAAGCTCAAAGCCTACTTTATTATCTTTTGGCAATAATCCTGCAGAGGCAATAGCTAAACGCTGTTTATATACTTGTTCATTAGGAACTAAAATCGTTCCTTCATTACGCAAAATATAAGGAACTCCACTTTTTTCAAGCTGAGTTACTATCATCGCCGAATCACTAGTATTAGCATTTTCAAATAATACTGAATATCCAGCTTCACTAGCTACTGTAGAGCCACTTCTAAAAAGGGTTAAAAATACTAAAAATCCAACTACAACAACAATAGAAGCAGCAATAATAATACGCTGTCTTAAACTTAAATTTTGATAAAGCTGACCTACTTGGTGCAGTATAGTTTTATAATCCATTTATTTCCTACAAACTAAAAATTTTTAGAAAACTCTTCAAAAAACCTTGAATTTTCATACTCTGTACCTATACTTATACGCACAGCATTTAAACCATAACTTTGTAAATTTCTTATTATTATACCGTTTTTAAGCAGTTTTTCAGATAAATCTGTGCTATTTTTTTCATCAAAAAAATAGGTAATAAAATTTGTATAGCTTGGAATGTATCGAATTTTATAATTTTTAGCAAAATCTTCATAAAGTTTCATTTGTGAAAAATTATTTTCTAAGGTTTTTTGCACAAACTCATCATCATCTAATGCAGCAACAGCAGCTTTTAAACTCAAATTAGTCACATTAAAAGGTGCTCGTAATTTATAAAATGCATTGATAATTTCCTTGCAAGCTATACCATAACCCACTCTCATGCCACCCAAACCATAAAGCTTAGAAAAGGTTCCTAGATATACTGCATTTTGAAATTTATGGATTAATTCTTTAGGATTAATATGTTTTTTGCTATCTTTAAATGAAGCAAATTCATTATAAGCTCCATCAATGGCTACCAAACAATCCTCATCGATTTTCTCTAAAAATTCAAAAACCTCACTTGCGTCTAAACACTCACCCAAAGGATTATTTGGCAAGCATAAAAAGATTACTTTAATTTCATTTTTATGCTTTTGATATAACTCATATAACTCATTTAAATCATGGGTTAAACTTGGAGTTTTATAAATCTTAACTCCTAGTTGTTTTGCATAAATTTCATACATAGCAAAACTAACCCCACATTGCAAATAAGCCTTAGAATGATCAAGTTTTGCATGTACTATATATTCTATGATTTGATCACTCCCACTACCTATGATGAGATTTTCTTTTAAAATATCATATTTTTGCGCTAGAGCTTGTTTTAATTCACTCATAGTATCATCAGGATATAAATGAGCTAAATGTGCATTATTTATGATGGCTTCTTTAGCTTTTTTACTTGTGCCATAAGGATTTTCATTACTTGCTAGTTTAATAACTTCTTTTAAACCATATTCTTTAGCAATTAAATCCATATCCTTGCCACTTTCATAAGTTTTAATAGCCTCTAAAAAAGGATTAAATTTCATTGCTTTCTCCTGATAAATATGATCCAAGCCATTTTATATGCTCAGCTTTTTTTAATACTCTTTGGACATTTTCATCATCAATATGTCCTTCAAAATCTATATAAAAACTATGCACAAATTCTCTTGTTTTTATAGGGCGCGATTCAAGTTTTGTTAAATTTATCCCCTCTTTTTTAAACTCATATAACAAATCGCTAAGCCCACCTGGTTTGTGTGCAGCAAGTGCTAAGATAGAAGTTTTACAATGAGGCATTTGAGGTATTTTTATATCACTTAAAATCAAAAACCTAGTGCGATTTGCCAAATTATCCTCAATCGTTTCAAATAATATAGGTACATTATAAAGTTTTGCTGCAATTTTAGAGCAAATCGCAGCTGAAGTAACATCTTGCGAAGCTAAATAAGCCGCATGAGCTGTGGATTTGCTTGCTACAAATTCTACTTCACTTAAATCATGACTTTCTAAAAAATTTCTACATTGATTATAACCTTGTGGATGAGAATATATGCGTTTAATATCTTTTAAATTTTCACTCATACTTACAAAAGAATGATGAATGTCCATATAAATTTCAGCAAAAATCTTTACATCCTCATATTTTCCAAGACAATCAAGCGTCACACCCACTGCACCTGCTGTATTATTTTCTATAGGCACTACTCCATATTTTGCTTCTTTGTGAGCTAATTCTTTGAAAACATCTTCTATATTTGCAAGTGGAGTATAACGACTCATAGCACCAAAACGCGTTCTTGCTACTTGATGTGTATAGCTTCCCTCAGGTCCTAAATAAGCTATGCTTTGGGGCATTTCTAAATTTCTTGATACAGCAAAGATTTCTTGATAAATTGCTTCGATTGCATTTTGATCTAATAAACCATGATTATAATTTTTAAGTCTATTTATAATAGCCCTTTCGCGCTCAGGTCTATAAATACTCCCACCTAAATTTTGCTTAATAACTCCTATATCTTTAACATGAAGCATTCTTTCATTAAGTAAAGCCAAAATTTTATCATCGATAGTATCGATTTTATTGCGTAATTTTTCTATCTCTTTCATTTAAACCTCGATATGTAGTAATCCTTAATACTATCATATACAAAATTAAGTTTAGTTGTATCAAGACCTTGAGTGTTAGAAATTTTACCGCTTAAAACTAAGGCTGTTTGCATGCCAAGCCCATAGGCATCAAGCAAATCACCTTTAAAATCATCACTGATGATTAAAGTCTTTTCAAAACTCACATTACAATCTTGCTGTTTTAATAAATTTAAAGCACTTTCATAAAAAGCCTTACTAGGTTTTCCTATCACTTTATAATCAAACTCGCATGCATTTTTAAGCATAGACATGATACTTCCAACACCTGGATAAAGCCTTGAGTTTTTCTTATAAATACTACCCTCATGCATTGCTATAGCTTGCACGCCATCTTTAATATACTCTATCATATTAGCAAAATCTTGAAAATTAAAATCATCATAACTTGCTAGTAAAAATGCTTTTGGATTTTTATAATCAAGCTCATAACCTAACTCTTGAAGTGAATCTAAAAATTCTTTTGCCCCAAAAGCTGCTATTTTACAAGGTTTTAAATAATCTTTTAAAACACAAAAAGGATCAATATAAACTTTTTCATTAATTTCAAAACCCAAATTTTGCAAATAATTTAAAAAATCTAATTTTTTGGTATTATTAGTAATAATTACATAAGGAATTTTTTCTTTATTTAAAGATTTAATGAGTTCTAAAGCACCATTTATAGGACTTTTATCATAATCTGAAATCAAAGTTCCTTGCACATCTAAAAACAACATTTCAATCCTTTAAAAAATCAAGCTCTAAAGCAATTTGATCCTCATAACTTTCTCTTTTTCTAATCATTCTTACCTTGCCATTTTCACAAGCTAGCTCACATACTCTATTGCGAGTATTGTAATTACTACTCATGCTAAAACCATACGCACCTGCGCTTTTAACTATGATCAAATCTCCTGCTTTTGTTTTAGCTAGTTTTCTATCTTTAGCTAAAAAATCTCCACTCTCACAAACCCCACCAACAATATCACAAAGGCTTTCTTCTTTATTTTCACTCAAAAGCTTGATTTCATGATAAGCACTATATAAACTTGGACGCAATAAATCATTCATCGCCCCATCAATAATCACAAAACGCTTTTTATCATTAAATTTTTCATATAAAACTTTAGTAACAAACTCGCCTGCATTTGCTACCAAAAACCTGCCAGGTTCCATACCTATACACACATCAAGACCTTGCAAACTTGCTAAAATTCCTTGAGCATAATCATATAAATTTGGCTCTTGTTCATCTTTATAACAAACTCCTAAACCCCCGCCTATATCAAAGAATTTAATATTAATTTTCAAAGCTAAAAGTTCTTTTACTAATTTTGCAACAATCGCTGAGGCCTCATGGATACTACTTATATCAAGAATTTGTGAACCTATGTGAAAATGCACTCCAACTGACTCTAAAAATTGTGAGTTTTTAGCATAAAGATACATTTTTTTAGCACTTTCTATATCTACACCAAATTTATTTTCATGCAAACCTGTAGAAATATAAGGATGTGTTTTAGCATCTACATTTGGATTTACCCTTATGCTTATACGAGCTATCTTTTGACCTTCTTTAGCAATTTGCTCCAAAAGAAGCATTTCTTCATAACTTTCTAAATTTACATAAAGTATGTTTTGCTCTAAAGCATATTTTAATTCATCAGCACTTTTTCCAACCCCGCTAAAAATAATTTTATAATTTTTAGCTCCTGCTTTTAAAGCTCTATAAATCTCACCCGCACTAACACAATCAAACCCACTATCCAAAGAAGCTAAAAGCTTTAAAACACTTAAATTAGAATTTGCTTTGACTGCATAAAAAATTTGTGATTTTCTTGCCTTAAAAGCATCTTTTAACATTGTAAAACGCTCTTTAATTTTATCAAAATCATAAATATAAAATGGTGTGTTGTATTCTTTTGCTAGTTTTAAATAATCCATAAAAACCTCACTTGTAGTTATTTGTGTTTAAAATAATAAAAACTTCCTATACTTATTAAAATAAATACTGGTAGCATTATACCAAGCTCTGGAAGTAAAATTTCATTTTCACTCAATCTTGTTAATAAAAACAACAAACCCCAAACTAAAAGTATGCACACAAAAAACACAAAAGCTAAAAGTGCGAGATTAAAAAATCTTGCTGTTAAAGGAAAATAATAATACACAATAAGCATTAAAAATGGCGCAAAAAATGGTGTAAGAACTAAAGAATATAAACTTGTTCTAAGTGTATTAGTAGAAATATTTTGTTTTGCAAAAATTGCCATACTTTCTAGCGCGTCTAAAATAGAATAAGAAGGATTGCTCTCTACTAAAGAAATTCTTTCTAAGATTTTTGGAGAAAAGTCTTCTAAGCCTTTGATATTTTTAAATTCTTCTACGCTTAAACCCTCTTTTGAAACAATCAAATTTTGTGGTACATTAGTAGCTTTAGCGTCATTTAAGTTCCAAGAATCTCCATCAAATTTAGCAGTTTTTGCATGGATTGTGCTTTGAATGTCTAAATTTTTTACATCAAAGATTTTTATATTATATAAGGTTTGAGAACTTGTTTTTTGTATATAAATAAATTTATCATTATATTTAATCAAAACTTCCCCACCCTCTCTATCTACAACGCCACGCTTGAGAATATTACTTTTATATTCATCTGCATAAGCAAAGGCGCTAAAATTAAGTCCTACATAAACACAACAAAAAAACATAGCCCATAAAAAAGGATAAAAAATCACTTGATTTTTACTTAAACCCAAAGCATACAAGCTAACAAATTCATTCGAGCGTATCATATTAAAAATACATAAAACCAAAGCAAGGACTATAGCTAAAGGTAGTATATAAGAAGCTGCTGAACATGTTAAGAAAAATATATACAAAAGCTCTAAATTTGCACTTTTTGGCAGTCTATTGAAATTGAGTAAAAAATCAATCGCTACGAAGAAAAAAGTCAAAGAAAAAAATAAAATAAAAAATGATTTTAAATACAAAGATGAAATATAGCGAAAAAATATACTCATCGTTTAACTTTTTAAAGAATATTTTGAAGCGATTTTTTCTATATCAGAATTTAAAAGCTCAAGTAAAGCTTTTTTGCTATGTTCTAAAACCTTAGTTAAACTTTCTTGTTCTTCTTGTTTAAATTTTCCCAAAACATGAGAAATTACATCTTGTCCTTTTCCTACTCCTATGCGTACCCTCTCATAAGCATTGCCACAAAGATTATCTATACTTTTAAGCCCATTATGTCCACCGCTTGATCCACCCATTTTAAATTTCAATGCACCCAAATTTAAATCTATATCATCATGGATTACAATGATTCTATCACATTTATAATATTCACTAACAGCTTTTACACTTTCTCCTGATAAATTCATATAAGTGGAAGGTTTTAAAAAAAAAGTAGAAGAGCCTTTAAAAAGCTCTCCTTTAAATTTGGGATTTGAAAGCTTTGTTGTTTGCAAATCTTTCAAAATTAAGTCAATTAGCATAAACCCTACATTGTGACGGGTTTGGGCGTATTGTTCTCCTATATTACCAAGTCCTACGACTAAGGTCATTTTATCTTGCTTTTTCTACGCCAACTACAGCTACTCTATCAGCATCAACCATAGTTACACCCTCAGGTACAACTACATCGCGGATTAAAAGTGCATCACCAACATCAAGTTTAGTTACATCTAATTCAAAATAATTTGGTAAGTTTTCAGCTGCACATTTTACTTTCAATCTTCTTTTTGATTGGATTAAAACACCTTTATTTTTAAGACCCATAGCTGTTCCTACGATCTTTACAGGAACCATATATTTAGAAATAACACCTTTTTGTGCTACTTTTAAATCTACGTGTTTTAATTCTGCAGTTACAGGATCTTTTTGATAATCAACTACCACAACATTTAATACTTTATCTGCTACTTTTACATCAAAAGCTAAAGTAGTTTTTTTGCGTACTTCTTTAATAAATTCATTTACTTTAAAAGCAGCATTGATGTTTTCTAATCCTTTTCCGTAGATGTTTGCGATTAGATAACCATCTCTTTTTAAAGCTTTAGCAGCTTTTCTACCGATACTCTCTCTAACGATACCTTCTAACATCTGTTTCCTTTCTAAAAAAATAAACGCTAATTATAGCCAAATAAGTTTATAAAGATTTTAAAATATCTTCATAAGCTATGCAAAATTGCTCCAAACCATCATCAAGCAAATCTTTACAAGCTTTACTTAAAGCATCTTTTGAAATATTTGCATTTAATTTTTTCTCTATACACTCATCTTTTAAAGGCTCTTTAAATATAATTTTCTTACCTTTAAAAGCCTTAATAGCATCTAGTGGTGCAGTATTAATAGCTTTATCATAGAGTAATTCTTTAATATAATAATCTTTTTCTAAATCATCACCCTTAACACCTGTACTTGCAAATAAAGCTCTAATATTTGTTTCATTTTGTTTAATGATATAATTATAAGCCTTTGTTGCAGTAAGAATTCCTATATAATTTTTATCTAAAACTTGATTATTTAATAATCTATCAAAACGGCTTACAAAAATACTAATAACTGCTCGAGGCTCTTTTTTAGCTGTGGTATTATTTTTTCTAAATTCTTTTAAACCTAAATTTAAAGCTTCAAAGCATTTTTTAGTTTGCTCAAAATCAAAAATCAAAGTAGCGTTAACATTAATACCATTTTTCATTAATTCTTGCATTACTTCATAAGAAGCTTCTGTAGCAGGAATTTTCATCATCACATTTTCTTTTGCAATTTGCGTGTATAATCTTTTTGCTTCGGCCAAAGATAGGCTAGTATTATCTTTTAATCTTGGGTCAATTTCAATACTAATAAAACCATCATTATTTTCATAATAATTAATAGCTAATTTATCCGCAGCCTTAGCTATATCTTCTATCGCAAGATACTCATATAAAGCTTTTTTATCTTTAAGATTTGATTTTTTGATTTTTTCTTTATAAATAGCTGAGTTTAAAATCGCATTTTTAAAAATAGCAGGATTTGAGGTAGCACCATTAATTGTTTTTGAGTAAATTAAATCTAAAAATTCATGATCTAAAAATTCATTTTCTATAAAATCACACCATAGCGAAAATTTTTTCATTGTATTGCCTTTATTATTTCTTTTAAATCTTTCTTATCTATACAAATATCTGCATGAGATTTTAAAATTTCTTTGGCACAAAAAGCTATTTTTAATCCACATTCTTTAAACATAGAAATATCATTAGCTCCATCGCCTACACACATAATTTCTTCTGTTTTTAAATTTAAAAATTTCTTAAGTCTTTGTAGTATAATACCTTTTGAGTTATTAAACATAATTTCTCCGCCAACTTTTCCTGTTAAAAAACCATTTTTACTATGTAAAAAGTTAGCAAAACCAAAATCAAAATGAAGTTTATTTTGTATTAAATCAATTCCTTCATGAAATCCACCACTAAAAACGATTATTTTTATATTCTTACTTTTTAAATATTCACATAATTCTTTAGCGCCATTCATCAAAGGTAAATTTTCACAGCATTTCTTTACCTGCTCTATAGGCATACCTTCAAGCAAAGCTACTCTAGCACTTAAGCTTTCAAAAAAATCAAGCTCACCATTCATTGCTTTGTTGGTGATTGCTTTTACAGCATCACCAACATTATATTCTTGCGCTAAAATATCGATAGTTTCCCCATCCATTAGCGTAGAATCAAAGTCAAAGGCACAAAGCTTTATCATTAAAACTCACGCTTTAATAAAGCTTCAGCTTTTAATATAGTCAAGATATTTTCTTCTCTTTTGCCTATACCAAAAATCATACCTTTTTCTTTTAGTAAAGTTTCAGGTGGCGGATCAATCCTGCTTCTGTGAATTTTAATAGCTTCTGTTAATCTATCTATCACAAAGCCTGCATTACCTGCAGGAGTTTGATTGCCATTTGCTATACCTTTTAAAACAATATATCTTGTTTGAGGAGTCATTTTAGAACTACCTTGATTAAATCTTTTAGCAAGATCAATCAAAGGCATAACATTACCCCTCATATTAAACACACCTAAAACATAATCAGGTACACTTGGAACCCTAGTATATTCTATAGGTTTAATAATTTCTTGGATATTAAGAATTGGAATAGCGTATTCCTCATCTCCTACCACGAAACCAACAAGCTGAATAATATCCTCTTCTTTATCTACATCAGGTTCTGCAATTTGCGCTTGTTGTTTTTGCAAAACCTGGTTTAATTTATCATTCATCTTCTTATCCTAGTTTTAAATTTTTTCTAACTACATTTTCTAAGTACTCTGGAGAGTAAGGCTTAGTAATATACTCAGTCATTCCTACTTCCACACCTCTTAAGCGGTCTGATTTACTAGTTCTTGAAGTTACTGCAACAAGTGGGAGGTTTTTATATTTAGAATATTTTCTAATTTCACCTGCTAAGGTATAACCATCCATTCTTGGCATTTCAATATCAATCAACACAGCATCAATATCATGCTCGCCTGATTTAATTGTATTTAATGCTTCAACACCATTAGTTGCTTCTATAATACTTACACCTAGTGGCTCTAATGATTTTTGCATGATATTTCTATCCATTTTAGAATCATCCACTATAAGCACTGTATAATCACTTGGTTTTTCTTTAGTTGTTTTTTTAGATTGCGATTCAATTTGTGCTTTAATATCAACTTTAATTTCTTTAGCTATATCCATCATAGCAGCAACATCGATAATCAAAGTTACTCTACCATCACCACGGATAGTTGCTCCTGCTATACCTTGGATATTTTGCAAATACTCACCCATAGACTTGATAACAATTTCTTCTTGACCTACTAAAGTATCTACTATAATACCAAGCTTACTTTCTGCCACACCTATAACAACTACATAAGTTTGATCAGTATTTTCAAGCACTTGTTTTACGCCAAATACATCTGAAAGTCTTACTAAAGATAAAACCTCATCTCTTAAGCGAAGTACATTTTTACCTTCAATGGTATAAATATCATCAATTGGCACTCTAACTGTTTCAAGAACACTTGCAAGTGGAATAGCATAAAATTCTTCTTGAGTTCCCACAAGTAAAGATTGAATAATCGCCAAAGTAAGTGGAATTTTAAGCTTCATCACAGTGCCTTTTCCAAGCTCACTATCGATTTCAATCACACCATTTAATTTTTCAATATTAGTTTTAACAACATCCATTCCAACACCACGCCCTGAAACATTGGTGATTTTTGCAGCGGTTGAAAAACCTGGTTTGAAAATCAATGCAAATGCTTCTTTATCACTCATTTGATCAGCTTCACGCTCTGTGATTAAGTTTTTCTCTATTGCTTTTGATTTTAACACATCAGCATCTAAACCTTTACCATCATCGGCAATTTCAACAACGATATGATTTCCTTCATTATATGCTTTAAGATTAACCGTTCCTTTTTCTGGTTTACCATTAGCTATACGCGTTGCTGGATCTTCTATACCATGATCACAAGAATTTCTAATCATATGCATAATAGGATCGCCAATTTCTTCTACAATAGACTTATCAAGTTCAGTTTCTTCCCCTGAAATTTCAAGCTCCATTTGTTTACCAAGTTCACGGCCTAAATCACGCACAACTCTTGGGAATTTATTAAATACTTTCGCAATAGGTTGCATTCTTGTTTTCATAACCGCAAGTTGAATATCTGTAGTGACAATGCTAAGTTGAGAAACAACTTGATTTAATTCTTCTAAGAATTTTTCTCCATCATATCTTTCTTCAACATCATCATAAATTTTTAACAAGCGGTTTTTACCTAATACAAGCTCACCAATTAAGTTCATTAAATGATCAAGTCTTTTAACTTCAACCCTAATTGTTTGATCCATATTTGCACCGCTGCTTCCACCACCTGCTGCAGGGACCTTTTTCTCAGCTGCTGCATTTTGTGCCTGTGGAGCTGGCTTACTTGGGGTTGGAGTTGATTCTTGAGTTTTTTTCTTTTCAGCGCGTCTTGCTTGATCTTCAGCTTTTCTTACTTTTAAAAGTCTTTCAATTTCAGCTTCAACTTCATCATCACTAAGTTTATTTACATCAACTTCAGGTTCTTCAGCTTTTGGCTCTTCTTTAACTTCTTCTTTTGGCTCTTCAGCCTTAGCCGGAGTAATTGATTCTAAACTTTCTCCTTCTGAAATTGCGGTTAATCTTGCACAAATTGGAGCTATATCAAGTCCGATTGCTGTATCATTTCCATTATCTCTAATAGAATTTAATAAAGTTTTCATCATATCAATAGATTCTAAAACTACATCCATTACTTCAGGAGTAATTTTAAGCTCATTATGTCTTGCTTTATTTAAAACATCTTCCATATGATGAGTAAGTTTTGTTAAAACATCAAAATTTAAAAAGCTTGATGATCCTTTAACAGTATGCGCAACGCGGAAAATTCTATTTAATAATTCTAAATCTTCAGGATTTGCTTCTAATTCAACCAAATCATGATCAATTTGCTCGACTAATTCAAAGGCTTCAACTAAAAAATCCTCAAGTATTTCTTGAATATCTTCCATTTTTACTCCTCACCTTTTTCATGTTTTGCTATGATACGAGAAATTTCAGCAAAGAAATCACTTGCATTAAATTTAACTAAATACCCATCTCCACCTGCTTCTTTAACACCTTTATCACTCATAAATTCATTTGATAAAGAAGAGTTAAATACGATAGGAATATTTTTAAATCTCTCATCATCTCTAACTTTTGCTGCAAAATGGAATCCATCCATTTGTGGCATTTCAACATCACTTACAATAATTTTTAAATGTTTATTTAAATCGCTGCCATAAGTACTATAAAGCTCTTCTAGTTTATGTAAACCTTCAACACCATCTTTAGCTTCAATTACTTTAAGACCGATTTTATTTAGTAAATCTTTAACAAGTTTTCTTGCAGTTGAACTATCATCAAGTGCTAAAGCCATACCTTCGATTTTTTGAATTTTATCATCGTCAATATCAGTTTGCGGGGTATAAATTCCAAGTTCTTGCACTATACTTTCTAAATCTAGGATAAGTAAAACCTCATCTCCTTCGATCTTAGTTACACCAGTAATTTTACCTTTATCTAAACTACCCGCACTTGTTGCAAAAGTAGCTGGTTCAATATTTTTCCAATTAATTCTACGAATTCTTTTCGCCTCATGGACAATAAAACCGATTAAAACATTACTAAATTCAGTAATGATAACTCTAGGTTTTATATTTGTCATTTCTGGTTCTTGAATTTGCATCCATTTTGCTAGGTTGATTACAGGAATCACCACGCCACGAAGATCAAAAATACCTTCTACATATTCAGGTACTCCTGGAATTTCAGTCAAAAAAGGAATTTTAATGATTTCTCTAACCTTAGAAACATTTACACCATAAATTCCCTCATAGACTTTATCGTGGCCTTGCTTAAAGATGCGAAAATCAACAAGTTCCATTTCATTTGAACCTGTTTTAACGACATTCTCATCAAACATTATGCCTCCTTAAGTTCTATTTTGTGAAATCTGATTTCTGGCTCATATTTTACTATAAAAAAACTTTCCTTGTATGCAAAAGTAGCTAAATTTAGATATTTTATATCTTCATTTTTTAAAAATACATCTTGATGATAATGACCTTCTATTACAAAGCCTATATTATAGTGCTTTAAACGCTCTTTTACTAAAGCAGAAAAATGGGGAATTTTTCTAATAAGTTGTTTTTTGTTTTGATTTTTTAGAATTTTTTGAGTAATTCTTTCTTTACTAATAACATTTAAAAAATTTAAAAAAAGTAGCAAATAATGATTTCTTAAACTTTTTAAGCAAAATTGCAAAAAAGGTTTTAAAAAAATATCCCCATGGGCTAATTTTACTAAGGTTTTATCTTGAAATTCGCAAAGCAAGGGTTGTTGTTTTATACTAAAAACTTTCACTTTTTTAAAAAATTTAGCTAAATTAAAATCATGATTGCCTTCTAAATAAATGATTTCAATTTCATACGCAAGTTCTTCAAGTAAGTCTATATAAGCTTTTGCAAAATCATGCGTGGCCTTTACTTCATAAATTAAAAGATCAAATATATCACCCATTAAAAAAAGCTGTGGAGTTTGAATTTTTTTATTTTTTAAGGCTTGCAAAAACTCCCAAAAACCACGCCTATTTTTATTTTCATGCGCATCGGCAATAAAAATAGCATTTTCTTTTATAATTATTTTTTGCAAAAATTAAAATTCCAAAGCTTTGTATTCTATAGAAATGATTTCAAATTCACTCTCGCCTTTTGGCAAACGCACTTTAAAATCATCCCCTTCTTTTTTACCAAGCATTGCTTTAGCAATAGGCGAACTAATGGAAATATAGCCTTTTTCTAAATTTCCTTCATTTACCCCTACCAAAGTATAAGTGCTTTGTTTTTCACTTTCTAAATCCTCTACAACAACAGTTGAGCCAAATTTCACACTATCATGCTCATAAGAAGATGGATCGATGATTTGTGCTCTTGAGATCAAATCTCCAAGTTCAGCAATCTTTCCTTCTATAAAAGCTTGTTTTTCTCTAGCCGCGTGATATTCTGCATTTTCTTTTAAATCTCCATGGCTTCTTGCTATGTCTATTTCTTCTACTACTTTTGGGCGTTCAACTTTTTTTAAATGCTCTAATTCTTTTTCTAATTTCTCATAGCCGTATTTACTCATAGGTTCTTTTTGCATGATTTATCCTTATTTGATTTCATAAAGTATTTTAGCTAAATTTTTTGCACTTGCAAATTGCAAATATTCTTTTAAAAAATCTACTTTATCAAAAAATGCCTTATAATCGTATTTAAGATAAGCTTGATATAAATTTTCCACATTCACTTGCTCTTGTAAAAATTCAGGATTAAGCTCGCTTTTTCCTGCAAAATCTAAAAAGATATTTGCAAGGCCTATATGTTTGAGTTTTACAAAACATCTTGCGATAAATACATCAATAGCTTTAGCTTTATAAGCAAGCACAAAAGGCGTGCCAACCAAAGCTGCTTCAAGTGTAGCTGTGCCACTACAAATAAAAGCAAAATCAGCATTTTTTAGCACCTTTGGGGTGTTAGTTTGAATTTCAAAATTACTCATTTCTCCGTAAATTTCTAATCTTTTTAAATTAAACTCGGGTACGCAAAGGATTTTTTTACCTTTAAATTTAGTGCTTAACTCTCTAAAAATAGGCATCAAACGCTTTATTTCACTTTTTCTTGAGCCCGGTAAGAAAGCGATGATTTTTTCATCATCTTTTTTTGAAAGTATAGAATTTATATCTTCTTGATTTTTAAATTCTTTTATCTCATCTAAAAGCGGATGTCCCACATAAGTGCTTTTACTAAAAAACTCACTATCAAAAGGTAAAATAGAAGCTAACACATCAAAATGACTTTCTATGATAGGAATGCGTCCTTTTTTCCATGCCCAAACTTGAGGTAAAATATAATAAATTCTTTTTACTTTGGAATTTGCTTTTTTTAAAGCCTTTGCAAAAGGTAAGTTAAAGGCAGGAGAATCTATACATAAAATCGCATCAATTTTTTGAGCAAAACTTAAACTCACTAGCTCTTTTATGGCTCTTTTAGCTTTTAAAATGAGCGGCAAAACCTCTATAAAACCCATAGCACTAAACTCATGTGAGCTATAAAGTGGCTTGGAATTTAAACTAAATTCTTCACATAAATTCTCATCATAAATTCCCATTAAATCAAATTCTTTATACTCATTTTTATAAGCTTTTAAAACTTCTTTTAAATGCAAATTTGCTGAAGGCTCTAAGGCACAAACTAAAAAGGTTTTCATTTGAAAATATCCTCTATTGTAGATTTAACAAAGTCTTTTAATTCATCTGAAAAAGTATAATTTTTATTATAAAAAAACAAATTAACTTTTATACTTTTATCTTCATAACTTAAATTTTTATTTTCAAATATTGCTTTAAAGCCTTTTAATTTAAATCTAGGATTATCTTCTATTTTTAAGCCTTTTGGATCTATAAAATATATAAAAAAATCTCCACTTTGTTTATTTTTTAACCAAAATATAAAATCAGGATAAAATTTTCTTTCTTTTTGCTGTTCTTCATCAAAATAAGGGATATAAATTTCATCTTGATTTTCTACCAATTTAGAAAAATACCATTCATATTGTTCAAAAAAAGACAAATTTAAATTACTTTCTAAATCTTCTAAAAATTCTTTTTCACTTTTATTAGAAATGGCAAAATTAATCTTATTTTCTTTATCATTTTTATTGTAAATGATTAAAGGGCTATAATAATGCTTGCTAAGTTTTGCACTAATTATATAGTTTTGCACCTCCTTGCTTTTTTGACTTTCTTTTATACCTTGCATTAGCTCATCTAAATTTATTTTTTTATTTTCAAAGTCTGCTTTTAATTCATCTTCACTTTTTGCGTTTAAAACATCTTTTATAGTCTTATTAATTTTTTGAACGGTTTCAAAATCTAACTTTGCTTGTATATTTTTATAGTGCGTTATTTCTTCTTCTAACTTTACAAATTTATCCAAAACTTTGGCATTAGAATTTAACACGCTATTGATTGTTTTTAATGTTGTTTTTTCATTAAATTCTACATTGTTTCTTAGTAATTGAATTTTACTTTCTTTTCCTTCGCTAAATTTATAAAATTCTTCTAATGTGGAATATTTAAAATTTTTATACAAACACTGCTCTAAAATCAAAACATCTTCATCATAAGAATTTATAAATTCTTTTAAGGATTTTGCTTCTTTTTCTGAAATTCTATAGATACTATTTAGTTTATTTTCATTTTTATATTTTGGCACAGGTAAATTAAACGACAATTTTGAATTAATATCTTTAAATCCTTTTAAATGCCTACTTTCCATAAATTCACATTCTATACCATCTATGATAGCTTTTATGGCTTCATTATCACTTGCCATTACAAAAAGAGTTTCTAAACCGCATGCTAAATTTACACATCGCTCATCGATTTTAAACATCTCTTTTAAAGCATTTAATCTCTTTCTTATATTTAAAAAAGGTTCTATTCTGACACCTCTTCCTATAGTTTGCAAAACATATTTTTTAGCATTAATGCTTCCTATATTGATAAAAGAAATTAAATTTACGCGGTTGCTATCCCAACCTTCTGAAAAAACCTTACTTCCTAGCATTATATTGATAGAAGATTGTGAGCTATTGATATTTTCAAAATGACTTTGTGATATATCGCTTATACTTTCTACTCCAAGCTCAAGTAAAAAATCTTTTTCCCATTCTTTTGCATTTGAAATATTTAAAAGCATGAAAGGTTTGTTTGAATTTTTACTCTTAAAAGCTAATTCTTTATCATTCCCTTTAATGCTATAACATTCTAAATTTGCGTTTGCGTTTGCATAAAAAATATTTTCTCTAAGTTCATCATTATTTGCATTTTTTATATATTTTAAAAAATCATCACTTAGGGTATTTATACCAAAATACAAATTTTGATTTTGAAGTTTTTCATAAAGCTCTAAAGCTATATTGCCTATATCTACTTTATTTTTTAATACATTATACACTGCCTTAAAATACGCTTTTATACCCGCATCTTGAGTATTTACTTTATCAGAAACTGCTATGATTAAAGGATTGTGATATATAAAATCTTGTCTTTTTAAAAATAACTCTTCTTTTGATTTTACAATAGCATTGAATATTATAAAACTTTCTAAAATCGTTTTAATTTTTGCTTCTTCGTTATTTTCACTTTTAAAATCTAAATTCTCATTTAAAACTGCTATATTTTTACCATATCCTTCTTGATTGAATTTTTGAAGATTATAATTATAAGCACAAGTTATAAAATCTATTTCATCTTCAAAAGTAGCAGAAAAATTAAAAACAAAGCCTTTTGGAAATTCATCTTCTTTGATAAAACCTCTAGCAAGCTCATGATAATAGTTTTTTCTTAGTGATGTTTTACTATCGCCTCTATGAGCTTCGTCTAACAATATATACCAACCATCTTTATTAAGATAATTTTTATAGTTTAATCTTTTTGCTTTTTTATCTTTGCCTACATTTTCTTCACTCTCAAGTAAATCACTTCTTGCAAAATACACCACCGCTTCATTTAACAAACTAGCTTCTTTTTCTATGCTTTCAAAATCTTTTAAATCTTTTATTTTGATAAAATTGCTGTGATGATTGTTGTATTTAGCTATATTTGCTTTGAATTGATTTAAAATCTTATCATTTGGTGCTAAAAGCATGATAGGCTTTTTAGGTAATTGATTATTTTTAATGAATTCATGTATCAAAGCTATAAGTTTGATCATAACTATAGTTTTACCACTTCCCGTAGCCATCCAAAATGAAGCTCTTGCGATATGTTCTTTTTGTAATTTTAAATTCTCGTTTTCATCTTGATAAAATTCTAAAAGCTTTCTGCGTTCTTGATTATATTCATGTAAATTTAACTCATCTTTCATATAAAAAGAAAGTATGGCTAAAGCATTTTTAACACTTTCTTGCTGATAAAATTGTAAATTTATAGCTTGAGAAAAATTACTAAAATCATAACTTTCATCAAGCTTTTGCACTAGTGATTTATCATGGATAAATTTATTTAACAATAAATGTTTTCTTGTGTTTTGTTTTGCTTTAGCCATTATTTTTCCTTTAAAGCTTTAATTATTTTTATCATTTGCAGTATGTAAGAATTTTTTACATACTGAAATTTCTTGTAACTACTCATCTTGCAATATGTTTTTAATATACATATCAATATTTTCTCTTAGGATGTAAAAGTTTTTACTAAACTTTCTTGATTTAAATACACACTATCGCCAAGTTCATAAAGCCCTGCTTTGAACTTTTTAACTTGCATAGTGTAAAAAATAATGTTATTTGCATTAGCTTATTACCTCTGATCTCAATTAAAAAAGGCTTGGCATTTTATAATCATACTTTGTTTGCAGATATTTTTCAAATTCTTGAGGAATAACTTTAATTTTATTTTCATTGAAATTAAAAATTTCTTGAATAAAGTATTCCTCCGTTTCCTTATTTCCATTTTTTATTTTTGTATCTATGCGTAATAAAGCCTTGATAATATCATCCTGATTACCTTCTTTAAGCGGATAAAAACCATCTAAAAATTTTGACATAAATACATTATCTAGTATTTTTGCATTAAACTTTTTTTTAGTCTCTAATAATTCAAATGTCCATTTTCCTTGTTGCTTAGTGTTGATCGATTTTGAAATTATTAAATCTAATATTTCATAATTAGGTTCTAATTGACGGATAATATCACCTTTTTTAATATGATTAATAAAATCTTTTTTTGGTATTGCATTGCTATTCTCATTGTTAAAACTTATTGATTTTATCGTTTTGCTCTTATTGATTGCTTCATACAACACACTTTTTTCTTTTATAGATTTATCTAAAATATACCCGCAATTACCTAATTTGTTATTTATTTTTTCAAGTGTAAATATATCTTTTTCTAACACACCTTTTATTGCATCTCCTAAAATTTGTCCAGCCCTCTTATAATAATATGGTGTTTCGTGTCCTGTTAAGCCTTCAACAAAAGCTCTACCAGCTTCGCTTTCATTAAGCCAAGTCAAAATACAAACACCTGTTAACAACATATGTTTAATTTTTAATTTAAACGAACCTTGTTCACATGGATATATAACCAATGAAATATCTTGATAATTTGATAACAACTTTACACACAAATCATTGCTAATTGTATTAATAGTATTTACAATCGAATTCATTTCATCAAGAGTAATATAATGCTCATCTTGTCCTAAATAAATATATAATTCACTCTCGTTCATCATTTCTCCCACCAAATTAGATTTTTTAGTTTTGGATATTTAATTAAGTCTATATTTTCTAAATTTATAATCTCATCGTTTTCAAATTTGCAAGATTTTATGCCATTTTCATCTATAAAAATATTTTTGATTTTAAGTCCTAAAAGATTTGATATAGTCAAAAATATATCAAATTCTTTATCATAGGCATTCATATCAAGACATATATTTTCGCCTTTTTTAAGCGCTTTTATAAGTTTACGTGATTTTCTGTAATCTATAAGTGAGTTTTTATCAAGCTCATACTCACAATTTTCCAAGCTCTCTTCATAGCTTTCAAATTCATAGTATCTAAAAGCGCCACCACCTTTAAATTCTACTTCTTTGCTTATACCACAAACAAAACCATTTAAAACTTTTTTCATTCTTGGGATAATGACTTTGTAAAAATGCTCTCCCATTTCCACTCCAAGCCATTTGCGTTTTAGCTTATGTGCAGTAGCTATTGTTGTGCCACTTCCTAAATGATAATCAAAAACTATGGAATTTTCATTACTACTTGCTTTTATTATTCTTTGAAGTAAAGCTTCGGGTTTTTGAGTTAGATTAGATTCTGAATTTATGCGTTCTGATGAAGTAGAACCTATTATTGGAATATTCCACATTGTATCAACATATCTATCATTAGAAATTTTATAAATAATCTTTCCCTCATCATCTCTTGCTCTCATGTTTTTTCCATCTCTACCTTCTCTTTTACTTAACAAAACAGGCTTGTCTCTTAATTCTTTTTGCCGATAAAAAATAAAATCGCAAGTTTTTGATGTATTTAGAATAGTTTCTGTATTTTTTGCAAAGCTATTTCCACTATTTGCCATTTTATTTGAATAATACCAAGTAATCTCGTTTCTAAAATTCTCTTCCCCAAAAACTTCATTTAAAAGTTCTCTGCCACGATAATTTGCATTGTGATCCAAATGTAAATAAAAACTTCCTTTATCGCTTAAAAATTCTTTTGCCAATTCCAAGCGATTATGCATCAAAGAAAGCCAAGTGCTATCTTGAAATTTATCTTTGTAATCAAAGTCACTTCCTGTATTAAATGGCGGATCTATGTAAATTAGATCTATTTTACCTTGATATTTTGGCATTAGAGAATTAAGTGCTTGAAAATTATCTGCTTTTATAAGTTCTCCATTTAAAATTTCATCTAAATTTTCAAAACTTTGCAAAAGTTTATAATAATTTTCCTCGCTTAAATACTTTGTATCAAGCGGTAAGAATTTGTATTTTTCATCATTTATAGCCTTTATATCAAACTCATCATTTATGAAATTTAATTCTTTCCATTCTGTGATTTGCTCATTAAATTTTACATCTTTGCAGATGGATTTTAAAATTTCATCAGCGTTGTTTGAATGTGATTTAATGGTATCTAAGCTAAATACATAGTGAGCGTTTTTAGCAAATTTTGGCTTTAACCATATAGCTTTTAACTCGTTTTCAAAGTCAGCTATCATGTCAATGATAGCAAAAGCGATTTGTTTTAGATCGTTGATCTCATCTATCTTTTCTTTAGTCCATTCGGTAATATTATCATTCATATAAGAAAACAACCACAAATCAAATTGTTCTTTTAGAAATTCTTTCGCATTTTTATGGATAAAAAAATCTACTTCATTTTGTTTTTTATAAGTTTTAAAAAGCTTTTTTAGCTCTTCTTCTTTTATGTTTATTTGTGCATTTTTTAAAGTCTTTAAAAAAACATCGCTAAATTCACTTGAGTTTTGTTTAAATACATTTGCGCCATCATTATTTTTAGAATTTATCACTTTTATATTTATATTATCATCTTGTATATTTTGCAAATAAAAATTGATTTTACTTTTATTATTATCAGCATTTTGCTCATACTCATCGGTAAGAAAATTTAAAGTATATTTTTTATCTTCACTTTGCAAGCTTAAAGGATTGTAAATAGTATCTGATTTTACATAGTATAAATTTTGTGTTTTATAAAAAAGACTTGTGTCTTTTGAGTTTGAATATACCCTTGCATAGATATTTTTATACATAGGTGTATCGTAAAAAAACGGCGTTCCTGTTTCGTTTAAATAAGTGCTAAAAAAATTATAAAGTTTATTATAAGTATCTGTATAAAGATTTTGTGTGTCTAAATAGTCTTTGATTTTTTGAAAATATTTTTCTTTTATAACGAGTAAATTTGTAAAACCATTTTTAGCTTGATTTTGCGAGTTTTTGATTTTCGCACCTAAATAACAATCTTCTAATTTTGAATAAAATGCTTTTTTATAATCCATACTTTACCTTTAAATTTATAAGTTAAAATAATATCTTTTTTTGACTTAAAAAAATGAATAGATATTGCGTAGAAAAGTAAAATTTACTTGCTAAAATAGCAAGTAAATTTAATAAATCGGAGTTGCTTCAACAATAGCAGGAGCAAAGAAAAATAACTCTTTTAACTCTATCGGCACAGAAGGATTTACAGTGCAATCATCTAAGCCAAAACGATTTTCTATAGGTACGCGCGCTTCATAAAAGGTACTCATGCATTTTACCCCGCCATGAGTTAAAGATCTAATTTGCACAGCTGAACTTGTAGTAGGCATGATAGAAAAAACCGTTTGCATTTGCCCATCTTGTAAATCTTGCTTGCAAGATTTCACTCCAAAAGATTTTTCACTTAAGACAGCTAAACACACATCAGCACCTCTAGGGTTTATAAACTGCACATAGCCAAAAGGGCGTTGCACGGCATATCTATCTTTTTGTTTTAACGCATCGCTAAGAATTATCTCTTTTAAAAACCAATTTTGCTCTTCTAGTTTTTCAGAGCTATATCTAAAAGGACTAAGTGAAATTCCCGTTTCTAAAGATCTTATCGCGAACATAGGTGTAAAATCTTCTAAATCATCAAATAAAACTTCAGCTTTTAAAAAACTTAAAATAAAGCAAAATAAAATACAAATTTTTCTCATCATCTTCTCCTAAGGTCTTCTAAAATTTACAGGAAAATGATCCGAAGCTAAAAAAGTCCTAAGTCCTGCTACAGCTAAGATTGCAAGAATTCTAGGCGGACTATATAAAGATGTAGTGCTTGAATTTCCCGTAATTGCATAATCAATTGTATTGCCACCTGTTTGTGTAAAAGAAGGAGGTGCGACTATATTAATGCGAGATCTTAAATCCGGATCAATTAAATTTACAATAGTCCCAGGAGGTCTGTTAAAATCCCCTAAAATCATCCAATTAACCTGTGGCATATTCCTAAAGTGCATATCCACAGCACTTATAATAGCCCCTGCATCATTACCACCTCTTGATAAAGCGTGTATGCTAAAAAACGCATCATTTCCTATACGAATTCCTATAATAGGCCTTGAAGCAACGGTTGGAGGCGGTAAAACTATCACCTCATCAGCTCGCGTTCTACTCACGATAGCCATATTTACGCGATTTGCCCCAACATCAACTCTTGAGTAGTATATATAAACTGAATTTGGACGACTTGATGAGCCCAAATTCCACTCATACTCATGAATAGGAATGCCAACTCCCACGGGTTGAACTTGTCTTGGCGTCATTATAGCAGTGCTTGGTAAAACTCCTGCTTCTTGAACAGCCAAAATATCCATAGGATTAGCACCGGTTACAAGCTGTCTTATACTAATATTCCACTTACTTTCGGTAGAAGCTGATGCACCTTGTAAATTCCAAGTACCGCTATTATAATTTTCCAAAGCAGCAAATAATAAATTAAAACTAAAAATCAAAAATACTATCTTTTTCATCATCACTCTCCCGTATAAGCATAAGGCGATCTTGTTTGAAAAGCAGGCGCACTAATGCTCCATTGTCTATCTAAATTTTTTTCTTTTGATTTCAAACAAGGTGTCAAATAAATACTATAATAGTCAAAATAAAATTCCTCCATTACATTTCCAACTGTCGTTTGTATACATTGTTGTGTTGCAAAATTTTGAATTTGATAAGCACCATTACTCATAGGATATAATCTCCAAAATTGTGCAAAATTTGTCTGATCGCAAGGATAATGCACTATACCATTACCATAAGCATTTAAGCAAGTTAAAGTTTTTGCATTTTTAATCATCACAGTATTATTTGGAAATTCAATGAGTTGCCACACTCTTGCATCACCAAAAGATTTACTATCAAATAAATTATACCCCCATATCCAATTGCCTGGATTTAAAGCCCAAACCGTTAGTGCAGCTCCATTTGGGTTCATAATAGTTACAAAATCGCTTACAAATCCTATATTTTCATACAAAGCATTTGAAGTAAATCCATTGCTTGATGTAAGTCTTGGTAATGGTCCTTTTACAGCATTATCTCCTTTAAAAGTATTGACTTTCATAAGAGGTGGCTCAAGTGGTATAGCTGGGATTTTCTTACCTTCCACTAAAGTTGGTGTTTTTTGTTTAGCCGGTGGAGTTGGATTTTTACCTATTTTCAAAGGATCTCCATCGCTAAATTCTCCAAAAGAACGCCCTAAAGGATTGATTTCTTTAGAAGAACATCCAACAAAAAAAGTTATAAATACGCTCAATATCATCATAAATCTAAGTTTTTGCATATTCTCTCCTTAAAAAATATAAATTTAAATATATTATCATAATTTTAAATAAATTTTGATAGAAAATATCATTTAATAAAATCTTCTTAGATTAATCAAATATTTTAAAAATGAATTGTTATAATTTTATTAATTTTAATCTAAAAAGGAAAAATTATGGATATTGTACAAAGATTTATAAATTACACTAAGATTAATACCACTACAAGTAGAGAAAATGGCGCCAAAGGCATTATGCCATCAAGCCCTAATCAAATGGAGCTTGCAAAATTACTTGAAAAAGAATTACAAGAACTAGGTTTAAAAGACATCAAAAGAAGAGAAAACACCATCACCACAGCTCTTTTACCAGCAAACACTCCAAATGCTCCTAAAATAGCCTTTTTTGCGCATTTAGATACAAGTATGGAACAAACTAATGACACCAAAGCACAAATCACTAAGTATCAAGGTGGAGATATATGCTTAAATAAAAACTTAGATCTTTATTTGAAAGAAAGTGAATTTAAAGAGCTTAAAAACTACATAGGAGATGATATTATCCACACTGATGGCACAAGCTTGCTTGGAGCTGATGATAAAGCAGCCATTGCAGCTATTATGGATATGCTTGAATTTTTTGTTAAAAATCCTGATATTAAGCATGGTGATATTTATGCTTGCTTTTTACCTGATGAAGAACAAGGTTTAAGAGGAGCAAAAGCTTTTGATATAAAAGAAATTAATGCTGATTTTGGATATTGTTTAGATTGTTGTGAGATAGGAGAATTTATTTATGAAAATTGGAATGCAGGAGATTGTGAAGTAGAATTTATAGGAAAATCTGCTCATCCTATGAGTGCTAAAGGAAAATTAGTTAATTCTTTACTTTTAGCACATAAATTTATCTCTATGCTTCCAAATGGCGAAGCACCTGAATACACAGAAAATAAAGAAGGATATTTTTGGGTTAAAGAACTCAAGGGAAATAGCGCTAAAACTATTTTAAAAATAGATATTAGAGAATTTGATGATGAAAAATACAAACAAAGAATGCAATTTTTACAAGATTTAAACGATAGTTTTAAAAAGCTATATGGAGAAGAAAGAATTAACATTAAGCTTAACGATCGTTATAAAAATGTCTTTAATAGTCTAAAAACAACCAAATCTTTGCCTATTAAACTTGCTTTACAAGCTTATGAAAATTTAAATATCAAAACTAAAATCATTCCTATGCGTGGAGGATACGATGGAGCGGTGCTTTCAGAAAAAGGCCTACCTTGTCCAAATATCTTTACTGGAGCACATAATTTTCATTCTATTTATGAGTATTTACCTGTTAAATCTTTAAAAGCAGCGAGCAAAGTTATACAAGAAATCATCATCCTAGCCGCAAAATAAATTTAAGCCTTTTAAGGCTTAAAATTATAATAACACAAAAGCAATTACAACCACCGAAACAACACAACCTAAAGCAGTTCTTTTAACAATTTCTAAAGGACTAACCCCGGCTATAGCTGAAACGATGATACAAGCTCCTAAAATAGGCGAAAGGTATCTTCCAAGCACTGCTGACATTGCCACTGCAGTACCAAGTTTAACTTGATCAAAACCAAGATCTTGAGCATGAATAGTTACAGCCTTGTTAAATGCCATAGCAGCAGCATCACCGCTACCTGTAATCATAGCCATTAAAAATGGTATAAAAGTTCCACCAAAACGCACATAATGCTGTTCATTTTTAAGCCATTCTATGATAATATCAATTACACCGCATGCTTTTAAACCCGCAACAAAAACACTAGCAGCTATGATAATCCCTATAATCTCTGCATAAGATTTTCCCATGCCATTGAAAAACTCTTTAAAAATATTATCAGGCTTACTCATAGTTACCACCAAAGCTATAATCGCCCCTAAAAGCATGGCTTCAGCAACTCCAACTTGTTTTGTCCATGTTAAAAACTCATAATCATTTAAAGGACTTGCGCCTATGATTAGTACAATCAAAGGCACTAAAGGCATAAGCGCATAAAATACATTTACTTTTTCAATATTATCTTCAGTCTTGTTTTGATTAGCCACTTCAAAAACTTGCCCTTTTTGATAATCTTTAAAAATCACTGCCATAATCATCAAAGAAATCATCACTATCACTCCTGCTGTTAATGCATTTGGAGTTTGAGTTAAAACAATTTCTTGTATATTTTTCCCTGAAATTTCAGAAATCAAAGCCGTATGAGAAACACCTGGACTTAAAATTCCTCCTATAGTTCCACAAAGCACTGTTGCTGCTGCCATGGCAGGTTTTATACCTGAAGCCATTAAAAGCGGTATTAAAGTCGCACCAACTGCAGCTGAACATCCTGCCGCTGAAGGTATAGCTATAGCAATAAAAAAAGTTACCATAAAAGCAAGTGGGATTAAGAAAAATCCTACATTTTTCAAAGGTGTTGTAAGTAATCTAACCAAATGTTTATCGCATTTAGTCACTTTCATCACAAAAGCAAAACCCATACTCGCACAAATTGCCTTAATCAAGGCAGGTTGCACCATAGCATGCGTAAAAGCACTCAAAGCTTCAATGGGCTTAAGTGAAATCAAGCACAAGATAAAACCAACACTAATTAAAGCTGTTTTTGTTTCCACTTTTTTAATAAGCAAATAAACCACAGCCACAATACCAAAAATCGCAGCTAAAAGATAAAAAGTTTGCATTTTTCTCCTTTAGATTTTAGTTGTTTGATTGACTTTTAAATATTCTACATTAAAAGGATGACTTAGCTTTAACACATCATGATGACCTATGATTTTTAAGCTATCATCTTGCACTTTTAATGCAGAACCCTCCGGTATAGCATAAACAATGTCTTTTGGATTAGTTAATAAAAACTCTTCCAAACGCTCTTCTCTACTTTCTCCGTTGTGTCCAGGAATTTTCCCGCCAATAAAATGTGGGTTGATTTGATAAGGAAAAACCCCTAAACTATCAAAACTTTTTGGCATAACAATAGGCATATCATTAGTTGTTTTTATGCTAAGACCTGCTATGTTTGAGCCTGCACTCCAACCTATATAACAAGCCCCTTTTTCAATACGCTCTTTTAACACTTCAAGCAAATCATTTTTATATAATTTATGCAAAAGCATAAAACTATTGCCACCACCTACTAAAAAAACCCTTGCATTTAAAATCGCTTCTTTTAAATTTTCAAAATGGTGTAATGATTTGATATTATCTTTTTTCAAGCCTTCTTTTACTCTAGCTTCATAAGCATCATAAGTCCTTCTAACACCCGCATAAGGTATAAAAAGAATTTCTTCATCTTTCATGGAATTTTCTTTTAAAAAATCATCTATAAATTCTCTAGTATGACTTAAATAAGCACTATCTTTATAGCCAGAAGCGCTAAAAAGTAAAAGTTTTGACATCATTCTTTCCTTTAAAAAAATTAATCAAAACTATAATTTTAATATTTAAAAAATGAAAAAACAATTTAGTAATAAAAAAATATTGTATTACTTGTGTTAAAATTTAAAAAAAGGAAAAAATATGAAAGAAATTTTAATAACAAACGATGATGGCTATGAAAGTGAGGGTTTAAAAAAGCTTATAAAAATGCTAAGAAAGCATTTTAAAGCTAAAATTACCATAGTAGCTCCTGCTAGTGAAAAATCAGCATGCTCACACTCCATAACACTAACTAAGCCTTTGAGATTTCATAAGGTTGGTAAAAGATTTTACAAGCTTGATGATGGCACGCCTGCAGATTGTATTTATCTAGCTTTACATGCTTTATATAAAAAGCGTTTGCCTGATCTTGTCATAAGTGGAATTAACAAAGGTGCTAATGTAGGCGAGGATATAACCTACTCAGGAACTTGCGCAGGTGCTATGGAGGCTGTGCTTCATGGAATTCCCGCCATTGCTTTATCGCAATTTTACAAAGATAATCAAAAAGAGCTTGATTATAAACTTGCTTTAAAACTTACTAAAAAAATAGTCAAAAATATCTTTGAAAAGGGCTTTCCTTTAGATAAAAAAGAATTTTTAAATATCAACTTTCCTTCTAGCAAAACAGCCTTTCAAGGCTTAAAAATTTGCAAAGCAGGTAAAAGAATTTATAGCTATAAAGCACATTCTAATACAAACCCAAGAGGTGTAGAATACTATTGGCTAGCTGCTGCTAATCTTGATCATGAAAATGAAAAAGACTCAGACATAGCACTTTTAAAACAAGGCTATGCCACAATAACCCCTATAATGCTTGATCTAACAGCTTATAAACAAATGAAAAATCTCAAAAAATGGATGAAAAATGGATAGATACACGCGTATAAAATGGCTTATTAATGAAGAAAATTTTATCAAAATTCAAAACACTAAAGTTTTAGTTTGTGGGCTTGGTGGAGTTGGTGGAATTTGTGTTGATGCGCTTTTTAGAAGTGGCTTTAGTAATCTAACTTTAATTGATGCGGATAAATTTGAAACTACTAATCAAAACCGCCAGCTTCATAGTGAAAATATAGGCGAAGAAAAAGCTAAGGTTTTTGAGCGTATTTACAATGCTAAAGGTATAGTCAGTAAAATCGATGATGAGTTTTTGAAAAGTTTTAATTTGAGTGAATTTGATTTAATCATTGATGCGATTGATGATATACCTGCTAAGGTTGCTTTGGCTAATTTACTTGATTTAAAAAAGCAAATTTTTATCTCATCAACCGGTGGAGCTAGAAAGCTTGATCCAACGCGTATTAAAACGACAAGCATATTTAAAACACATGGCGATGCCCTAGCTAAAAAATTCCGTTATGAGCTTAGAAAATCAGGCTTTAAAGGGGATTTTGATGTGGTATTTTCAGATGAAGAAGCCCATTGTAAAGATCTTGGCTCATTTATGGGTGTAACAGCTTCTTTTGGACTTGCTCTAGCTTCTTTGGCTTTAAGGAAAGTGCTTGATAAGAAAGCTTGATATAAAAGACTTAGCTCCTTGTATCAAGCTTTTTAAGCAAAGCGTATCCACTCTTTGTAAAAACGATTATACAAAAGAACAAATTCGTGCTTGGATTAATATAAACCAAAAAGCTTGGGAATAAAAATTCCAAAATCAACTAGGTTTTATTTATGAAGAAAAAGGCCAAATTATATCTTTTATAAGTATAAATTCAGAAGAAAAAACACTCGATCTTTGCTTTACTCATGCAAACTATGCTCATCAAGGTTATGGTAAAGCTTTATTAGAATTTGCTCTTAAAAACTACCCTTATAGTGAAATTTATACTTTTGCTAGTCTTAGCGCTAAAAATTTCTTTTTAAAAGCAGGATTTAAAATTATCAAAGAAAATATTGCTATAAGAGATCAACAAGAATTAAAAAATTTTTTCATGAAAAAGAAAATAAAACAATTTTAAAAAAGCAAACAAAATGCATTTTATCTGCTTCTACTTTAAAATTTTCAATGTCTTAATTACACTCAATAAAGGTATTATAAAAGATAATAATAAATTTTTCACTACAAAGGTAAAAATTATAAATATCATCAAGCTAAGTGAAAACACAAACTGGAATTTAAAACAATATAGACAAATTGTAAGTTTTATAAAAAGTAACAAAATTTACGCTTTTGTCTTAAATATATAAATGTAAATGATTTAAAAAAGCTTTACCTAAGAGAAGAAGTAGTAAAACTATATCTAGATCAATTATAAACAAGGATTTTATATGTTAGCTTTAAGCACTCATCTTTTTTTGGCTATTTCTTTGATATTGCTTTCATTTGATAAAGTCAAAATTTCGTATATTTTTTTACTCTTTTCAGTCTTGTTGGGATATGTATTTAAAATTATAGATATAACTTTTATAGTGATTAATGTATTAGTTTTTATAACGGCTATATTGTATCAGTATAAAAAAATTTTCATATTAGAAATAGCATTATTTATCTATGCTTTAGCTTTATTTCTTCATTTTATCCCTGGTGTAAATAACATCAAAGTTTTAGATCAAGTTTATGCAAGCACAAATAGCGCACCTTTTAATCTTTACTTTAGTATTGACAAGCCACTAGGGGTTTTTATACTTTTTATACTTTTTCCTATTTTATTTAAAAACACAAACTACACCAAAGCTTCAGTGCTAAAATGGAGCTTATTGCTTTTATCTCCTATTCTTTTGCTGTGCGTGCCTTGGTATTTGGGTGTTATCAAACTAGAAATAAGCATACCATCATGGATTTTATATTTTTTATTTTCAAATCTTTTGTTAGTTGCTTTAGTAGAAGAAGCTTTTTTTAGAGGTTATCTCCAACAAAGACTTACACAATTTATTCACCCCAATCTTGCTTTATTAATCGCAAGCATAGCTTTTGGATTAGTGCATTATAAAAGCGGTGTTTTGATGATTGTATTTGCTAGTGTTGCAGGTGTGATTTATGGCTTAGCTTATAAATACTCAAAAAGCTTATGGATGAGCGTATTGTTTCACTATGGATTAAATTTAATCCATTTGATATTTTTTACCTATCCATTTTACTTAAAACATTAGCGATTATAGTTTTCTAACTAGAAAAAATAAAGGATGATAAGTCAAGGTATTTTGAAATTCTTTTTCATAGTTTTTTAAAAATGCCTTGCCTATGAAAAATTTTTCACTCAAAGCATTTACTCCGCTTAATTTAAAATGCCTAAAAAGCTCTAAAGTATGATCAAATTTTAACTCTTTTAATTCTTCTTTTGCTTTTATGATCTTAAAATTTTTAGAAAGCTTTTGCCTAATTTGCTCTAAAGTTAAATATTCAAGTGATAAATTAGTGCTTTGTTTTATTTGAGTGAAATTTTTTTCTCCAAAAGTAGAAAAAAGCAAAATCCCATTTTTATTTAGCATGCTTGCAAAATTTTCTAAAAGCTCATCTATCTTTAGCCACTGCATACAAGCATTTGAAGCTATAAGATCAAATTTTTTCGTATAAAAATGATGATTTTTAAGCTCATTCATATCAAAAACACCAAATTCATCAAACTTACAAGGATTTTCAAAAGGATAAATATCATTTAAAAAATAATGCTTAAATTTAATACACTCTTGCAAAGTCTTACTAAAAACCCCTACCCCACAGCCAAATTCAAATACCGCTTTAAAATCGCTCAAATCATTCTCACTAAGCATTTTACAAAGCTCTTTAGCCATGGCTTTTTGCACTGGCGAGTTAGCACTATATGTGTTTTTTGCTCTTATGAAAGTTTGCAAAGTGCTTCCCAAGTGTGGTATTTAAAAAATGCAAAATGTGGCTCATCGATAAACATTGCCTTTTCTTTAAAAAAATTTAAAACATGTTTTGGTGGAAAGATCTTATCATCTTTGCTAATTATCGCTTTATCCCAAGTGAAATTTTCATTTAAATCCTTAGTGCAAAACTCATATAAGCTTAAAAGTTCTTCTTTTAAATACTCATCTTTTTCAAAGTAAAATTCATCACTTAAATTCATTCTTTTTTCAAGCAAATTTGTTTTAAAATATTCCAAAGCAAATCTTTTCATCGTTAGCTTAAAAATAGCTTCTTTAATCCCAAATTCATCATTTATAGGTAAATTTGTGCCATTTATGGCTATTTTTTTATCAAATTTTATATCTTTTAAAATTTTACTCGCCACGCAAACTCCCATAGAAAAGCCAACAAGGGTGATTTTTTCAAATTTATTAAGATCAAATTCCCAATCAAAACTCGTATAATCATACGCCATTAAAACATTTACATCACTTTTTAAATGCGTAAAATGGCTAAAATGTGAGCAAAAACCTGAAAAAAATAAAATCAACTCAGATGAATTTGCATTTTCATGTAAAAAATGAGTTTTCAAAGTACCTCCAAAACCTTTTCTAAGTCTTTTTTCACTAAACCAGTATGCAAAGAAAAGCGAATTCTAGCTGTATTTTTAGCTACGGTTGGCTCTTTAATAGCAGGTGCAAAAATACCATTTTCTAAAAGCTTTTGTGAAATTTCACTAGCTAGTGCATTTTGCCCTAAAATAAAAGATATCACATAAGCCTCGCCTAAAACTGCACCTTTACTTGCTAAAGCATTTTTAAACCAAGTGCTTAACTCTAAAAGCTCTTTTCTTTGAGCATTAAATTCATGCAAATGCTTAAAAACATGCAAAGTCCAAGTTACATTGATAGGTGCAATGGCAGTTGAGTATATAAAGGCCCTTGCTTTGTTGATAAAAAAATCTTTTTCATCACTTATCATGCAAGCTCCCATGGAAGCTATGGCCTTACCAAAGGTAAAAACTAAAAAATCCACTTCCTTTTCCAAGCCCAAAAATCTCACATAACCCAAACCATCATCATTAAAACACCCTATGCTATGAGCTTCATCGATGTAAATTTTAATATTTTTAAATTCTTTTTTCAAATTTATGAATTCTTTTATAGGCGCAAAATCTCCATCCATACTAAATAGCGCTTCACTTACAATGATGATATTTTCAAATTCTTTATAATGCTTTTGCACTAAGCTTTGCAAATGCTTTATATCATTGTGTTTAAATCTTATAAATTTAGCCCCGCCAAGCCTTAAACCATCAATAATACTTGCATGTACTTGCTTATCTGCCAAAAATAAAGTATTTTTAATGCTTGCTAAAGCTTGCAAACAGCTAACATTTAAGGCATAGCCATTGTTAAAATGCAAGATTTTTCTGCCTAACTTAGCTTCTAAAAAGCTTTCAAATTCATCAAAAATCGCATAATTTCCACTCAAGCTTCTTGAACTTGAACTAGAAAATTCAAATTCTTTTAAATGTGTTAAAAAATCTTGCTTTAATGCTTTTTCATTACTTAAATTTAAATAATCATTGCTTGCTAAATTTAGCAATTTTTGCCCATTATAAACGACATATTTTCCCTCATGCCCTAATGAGCGTAGAATTCTAAAATTATCTTGTTGTTTTAACTCATCTAAAATTTGTGCAATTTGCATACTCAACCTATTGTTATACTATTTAAATATTTAATTATACAAAAAATGTTAAAAGAAGTGATTGTTATTTTTAAGATAGCACATAAGCTTAATTGTAGTATTATTAGTAATAAAAATCAAAGAAGTAAAAATGAATTTAAAAGAACTAGACTTAAAACACATTTGGCACCCTTGCACGCAAATGAGCGATCATGAGTTTTTACCTTTAATACCTATAAAAAAGGCTAAGGGAGTGTATTTGTATGATTTTGATGAAAAATCATACATAGACTGCATTAGCTCTTGGTGGGTAAATATCTTTGGTCATTGTAATGAATATATCAATGAAAAAATCAAAGATCAACTTCAAAATTTAGAACATGTCTTGCTTGCAGGCTTTTCACATGAGCCTATCATAAAGCTATCACAAAGGCTTTGTGAGCTTTTACCTTTTGATAAATGTTTTTTTGCAGACAATGGTAGTTCGGCCATAGAAGTGGCTTTAAAAATGAGTTTTCAATACCACTTAAACAATGGCTCTAAAAAGGATAAATTCTTATCGCTTAGCAATTCTTACCATGGAGAAACCTTAGGTGCATTAAGCGTTGGCGATGTAGCACTTTATAAAAAAACCTATGATCCTTTACTTTTAAAAAGTATCACAACGCCTGTGCCAACAAGCAAGGACTATACAAAAGAACTCGAAATTCTAGAAAGCATTTTAAAAAATCATCATCATGAAATTTGTGCTTTTATACTTGAGCCTTTACTTCAATGTGCGGGCAATATGCATATGTACGAGCTTGGGTATTTAGATGAGGCAGTTAAACTTGCTAAAGATTATGGTGTGCAAGTGATATTTGATGAAATAGCCACAGGTTTTGGACGCACAGGGGAGATGTTTGCGTTTGATTATTGCTCACAAAGTATTGATTATATATGTCTTTCTAAAGCTATCACGGGTGGGTATTTACCACTTTCAGTGGTGCTTACTAAAGATGAAATTTATGAGAAATTTTATGATAGCTATGAGAGCCAAAAGGCCTTTTTACACTCTCACTCTTACACGGGTAATGCCCTAGCTTGTGCAGCGGCTAATGCGACTTTGGATATTTTTGAAAAAGAAAATATCATCACAAAAAATAAAATCAAAAGTGCTTTTATAAAAACTCAATGGGAGAGTTTAAAAGAATTTGACTTTTTAGGAAATTTTAGAAATTTAGGCATGGTAAGTGCATTTGATATACAAAAAAGCAAATACCAAAGAGCAGGACTTGAAGTCTTTCAAAGAGCCTTAGAAAAAGGCTTGCTTTTAAGACCACTTGGAAATACAATTTACTTCATGCCACCATATGTTATAAATGAAGATGAAATTGTTTATGTAGTGCAGTCTTTAAGAGAGATTTTCAAGGATTTTTGAAAGTTTTTCACACACTTTATCGTCAAATTCTATGATAGGAATTTTAGCGTAATTGCTTATAAAATCCTTGCTAAAAGTATCTTGAGTTTTTAAGATTAAAGCAAGGATTTTAATATCTCTTTGTTTTAGTGCTTCTATGCTTAAAAGCGTGTGATTGATACTTCCTAGATAGTCTTTTGCGACTAAAATCGTAGGGTGCTTAAACGCACTCATATAATCAATCATTGTTTTTTCATCATCAAGGGGCGAAAAAAGCCCACCAGCTAGCTCGATGATGAGTTTATCACTTTGTGGAATTTGTATATCAAAAGCTTTATAGTTTAAATTTTCTAAAATCCTACCTTTGTGCGGGGAAGCAGGGGTTTTTAAAAACACACCTTCTTTGAAAATCTTAGTTTTTGGGCTAAACTCAGCTACTACCTCGCTATCTTTTGGCATACCTGCTTGGATAAGCTTAAAATAATCAAAACCCAATTCTTTACAAATTCTAGCACTTAGATAAGTTTTACCAACATCTGTGTCTATACCACTAATGTATATTTTCATTTTAAACCTATGAAAGTATTTTTAAACCCACAGTGCAAGCAATAATAAGGGCAATTAAAAAAAGCTTTAAAAAGCTTTTACTTTCTTTATAAAAAAGTACCCCTATGATAACCCCGCCTGCAGTTCCAGCTCCTGTCCATATAGAATAAGCCACACTCATAGCAATGCTTTGCATACTAAGGCTTAAAAATCCAAATGAAAAAGCAAAACACACTATCAAAGCTAAAAGATAAAGCTTATTTTTAGTGCTTACAAGTTGTTTCATAATAATCACGCCAAAAATTTCAAAAGCGGTCGCTAAAAATAAAAAAAACCATTCCATTACTTAGCTTCCTTGCTAATGATTTTAAGGCCTATGATACTTAAAAGCAAAATGGCTATTAAAGTAAGCTTGGTAATAGAGCTTGGCTCATTGAAAATAAACATCTCATTAAGCACCACTCCAACCGTGCCAATACCTACAAAAACACTATAAGCAATACTTACTTCAAGTCTTTCACAAGCTTTTAAAAAACATGTAAAAGATATACAAACTCCAATGGCTGTTAAAGCATAATGCCAAATTTCAGTAGAGTATTTTAAACCACTTACCCAAAAACACTCAACCAAACCACCTAAAATTACCATAAACCAACCAAAATTAGAGCTTATTTTTGTTCTTTCAATCATAATCTACCTTTTTAAAAGTGCAAATTATAACCAAAATTACAAAATAATAAGCTCCTTGGTATTAAATTTTCTTACTTTCTACCTCTTTTAATATATCTTGAGAAATATCCCCTACTTCTTTAGTAGTTTCATTAGTAAAATTAGCTATTTTTACATTTTCTTTTGTGACATCTTCTAGTTGAATTATCGCATCATTGATTTGTGAAATACTTTGAGTTTGTTCATGCATTGATATAGAAACATCATTAACACTTTGAACTAAAATATTTACATTAGCTTCTATCTCACCTAAACTTCTTTCTGTCTTTTCAGCCAAATGACGCACCTCATCAGCAACCACAGCAAAACCTCTGCCATGTTCGCCCGCACGAGCAGCTTCTATGGCAGCATTTAATGCTAATAAATTTGTTTGTTCTGCTATGTCCTTGATCACATTTACTACTTCTTTAATATTTTCAGCTTGAGAAACAACCTCTGTAGTTTTACCTCCAACATTTTGCATAGAAATGTTTATTTGCTCTACTGCTTTTATGGATTTTTCCAAAGAATTTGATTGAGAATAAGTTCCATCAACAAGTTTTTGCATAAATTCTTCTAGTTTTTCACATTGTATAGTTAGTTTATGTGCAAATTTAGAAGAAGAAATCAACATCTTTTTGATTTCTGAACCTAAAACATTTGTTGTTATTTCTACACTTCCTTTTGCATTTTCAACCTGTGTTGAAAAATCTAAAGCCTTATAACTTTCAAGCACTCTATCAAGCTCGTTGATGTTTGATCCTATTTTCTCTTCTAAAATATCAAGCAATTCATTTAATACATTTTTTAACTCTATTAGTTGAGGATTTATAGGATTATTATCAATTCTAACAGATAAATCTCCAAGCTCTATCTCTTTCAACTTTTGAACACTTTCAAACACAGCCTTCTTATCTTGCTTTAAATTCTTTTGGATATTTTTTATACCATTATTGATTTCTTTACCAATAATAGCAAATTCATCATTTCCTTTGATATTTAAATCTATATCCTTCATATCGCCTTTGTAGTTTAAACTTTCAAAAAAATCTTCTAAAGCTTCTTTAATAAATATAATTTTCTTAAGAAAATGCTCTATCATACCACCCAAAATAACGATAATAACAAGGACAAAAATCACACCAAATATAACTTGGGTAATTAAAAGTCCGTTTAAAACCTCATCATAATCACTCAAAGCATTAGAAGAACACAAAGTTAAAGAATTTTCTCCCATAATACACACAGCTAAGCGTTCTTGACCTTTAAGTTTATATAAAATCAAATCAGTAGTTTCATTTGGAGTTACACTTGCAACATTAACAAAATTTTTTAACACTTCTTTAACTTCATTGTCTTCATAAAAATCTATATTAGCAGAAGAATGAGCTATCATTTCCTTTCTTTCATTGATTAAAAACACATTATTACTTGCAGTAGTTTTTAATCTTCCAAAAGCATTGCGTATATCATCTAGAAAAAACTCACCTGCTAAAACTCCATAAAATTTCCCATCAATAACAATCGGAATTGACACTGACAAAGCTATTTTTTTAGTTACGACATCTAAAAAAGGTTCTGAAATGCTTACCTTATTTTTATTTTTTGCATTTTGATACCACACGCGTTCTCTAGCATCAAAACCATCTTTTTCTTGATTTAAAATAAAATGTTTTCCTTTAGAATTAATATCTACATCAATTAAGCTACCATCTTTTTCATACCCAACATAAATAGCATTAAAAGAATAAAAACCAAACATCTTTTCTAAAAAAGAACCAATATATTCCTCACTTACATTTTTATGTTCAATAATACTTGCAGCGATTTTTTTAATATTCTCTATCTTGGTATTGAAGTATAAATCTGAAAAATTTTTT
The DNA here is from genome assembly GCF_025771865.1 of Campylobacter sp. IFREMER_LSEM_CL2090. NCBI lineage: Bacteria > Pseudomonadati > Campylobacterota > Epsilonproteobacteria > Campylobacterales > Campylobacteraceae > Campylobacter > Campylobacter sp. IFREMER_LSEM_CL2090. Next base: position 70,391 of record NZ_JAKMRA010000007.1, on the reverse strand, counting down.
CCATTTTTAACACTTTCTTGCTTTCCACTTACAATACTTTGAAGAATATCCGTTTTAGACGAATAATAATTTAGTCCAACAAAAATACCAAATCCAACAACCAAAATCAAAGCTGTGAAAAATGATATTTTCTTAGCTACAATAGTTTTAAACATTAAAATACCTCCTAATTTTGCAATAAATATAAAAACATTTTAATTAATTTCTAAAAAATTTTTCAAAAATAACACCTATAAAAATAAAAAGTAGAATTTTTGTCCTAAAAATACTCATTTATTAATTAAATTTTAGTTATATTTAATTTTTATTAAATATAATAAATAATTTTAAAAAAGGAGTAAATAATGAAATTTTTAACCTGTAGTAAAAGAATTTTATTGACATTAACTAGTTTAATATTTTTACTAAGCAATAATGTCTTTGCAAAAGATTTTGAACCTATCATCGTTATACATGGTGGAACAAGTGGCTTAGGACTTACCAAAGAAGAATTTGCCAAAAGAGAAAAGGTAATGAAAGAATCTTTAAAAGCAGGTCAAAGCATACTTGAAAAAGGAGGAAGCTCGGTTGATGCAGTTATAGCCGCTATTAAAGTAATGGAAGATAGTCCTGAATTTAATGCTGGGAAAGGTGCTGTTTTTACCTCTGATGGATTTAATGAGCTTGATGCATCTATAATGGATGGAAAAAATTTAAAAGCAGGTGCAGTTGCTATGGCTAGGACGATTAAAAACCCTATAGAAGCAGCAAGACTTGTTATGGAAAAAACACCCCATACTTTAATAGCGGGCGAGGGTGCTGATAAATTAGCCAAAAAACATGGCTTAGAAATAGTAGGACAAAAATACTTCTTTACAGAGCACAGATACAAACAACTTCAAGAAGCTAAAAAAAGCAAGGAAGTTTTATTAGATAGTGATAAGGCAAAAGCTCATCTTGGTGTAAGCACCGAGCCATATTTAGGCACAGTAGGTGCAATAGCTTTAGATAAAAACGGCAACCTAGCAGCAGGTACAAGCACAGGTGGCACTACAAATAAAATGACAGGACGCATTGGGGATTCTCCTATCATAGGAGCAGGAAATTATGCAAATAATGACTCAGTAGCAATTTCTTGCACAGGAACAGGTGATATTTACATAAGAGTAGCTGCAGCTCATGAAGTTGCGTCTTTGTATAAATACAAAAAACTTTCAGTGCAAAAAGCAGCCCAAGAAACCATCAAACAAGTTGCAAAACTTGGTGGTACAGGCGGAATTATTTCAATAGATAAAAATGGAAAAGTTGGTTATGCTTGGACTAAAGATAAACTTGGAATGTATCATGGACAAGCAAAAATCGGCGAAGAGCCAAAAGTATTTTGGCCGCTTGGAAATTAACGCAGTTTAACTTTTTTAATGCCTCGAAGTTTAAAAATCTTTGAGGCTCCACTTTCAAAAAACTTTTCATCTACTATTTTATCTGCATTTTGCATAGCCCAATTTAGATCAAATTTTTTTCCATGAATGTTTGCAGAAGTAGAATAAAGCCAATCAAACTTTTTTAAAAATTCCTCATGAGTGCAATCTTTCACAACGCGTATTGCTTTAGAATTAGGATATAAAAAAGTAGTTTTTTTGGATTTTCTAATAGTATTTTTAAAATAATTTGGCACTCTTGTAAGTTTTTTAAGCTCACTAAATTTAGCCGTAGTAATTAAACAATCTTGCTTTAAGGGCCTTTTTTTTAAAGTATTAAGGGCTTTTAAGTCCTTACTTAAAAACCCTGCTGTTGTATCAGTTTGAGCAAGATAAATCATGTTTTTAAGTATTCTTGTAAGCTCTTTACTTCAAGACATGATTTATTTTGTATAGCTTTGATAGCTTTAATCCCCGCATAAGCTGCTCTTAGATTTGTAAAATATGGGATTTTAAAGCGTAAAATATTTGCTCTAATTTTTTTAGTGTCGCCTTTAAAACTATGCTCATCGCTAGTATTTATAGCAAGTTGAATTTGAGAATTTTTTAATTTATCCTCTACATTCGGGCGTCCTTCAGAAATTTTATGCACAAACTCACACTCCAAGCCCGCTTCTTGTAAAACTTTATAAGTTCCACTCGTAGCAATGATTTTAAATCCTAGCTTAATATACTCATTAGCTAAATCTACTGCATATTTTTTATCTTGCTCTCTTAGTGATAAAAATACATTACCACTTTCTGGTAAGAAATTTGAAGAAGCAAGTTGGCTTTTTGCATAAGAGTTATCAAAATCTTTACTTACCCCCATAACTTCACCGGTTGAGCGCATTTCAGGTCCAAGCTCAAGATCGCTTCCGCTAAGTTTAGCAAAAGGAAATACCACTGATTTTACACTAATATGTTTTGGCTTTTTAGCTCTTAAAATTCCGTTTTTTTCCTCTACCACTTTAAAGGTATCATAAAATTTCAAGCTTTCTCTTAAATTTCCTTGCCACATCACGCGTGTTGCAACCTTAGCTAAAGGAATTCCTGTGGCTTTGCTCACAAAAGGCACGGTTCTACTAGCTCTTGGATTTACTTCTATCATATAAAGTTTATTATCATAAATAGCAAATTGTATATTTAAAAGTCCTACTACACCTAAATTTAAAGCAATATCTTTTGTTTTTTGCTCAATCATTTCAAGCATAGCTTCATCAATATTTACAGCAGGTAAAGAGCAAGCGCTATCGCCTGAGTGAATTCCTGCTTCTTCAATATGCTCCATAATACCTGCTACATAAACTTCTTTTCCATCACTTATTGCATCTACATCAAGCTCAGTTGCATTATCTAAAAATTGATCGATTAATACCGGAGATTTATCACTCACATCTACTGCTTCTTGCATATAAAGTCTAAGCTCACTCTCATCATGCACTACACGCATTGCACGACCACCCAAAACATAACTTGGTCTAACAAGCACAGGATAACCTATCTCATTTGCTTTTATAATCGCTTCTTCTACACTTATGGCTGTGCCATTTTTAGGTTGATTTATACCTAGATCTTCAATAAATTTAGCAAATTTCTTTCTATCTTCAGCTAAATCTATTACCCTTGCACTTGTTCCTATAATCTTTGCCCCAAAAGCGCTAAGGCGTTTTGCAAATTTAAGCGGAGTTTGACCACCAAAATGCACTATCACTCCATCGGGTCTTTCTCTATCAATAACCGCTCTTAAATGCTCAAAATCAATTGGCTCAAAATACAAAATATCGCTTGTATCATAATCTGTTGAAACCGTTTCTGGGTTACAATTATACATTATAGTTTTTACACCCATATCTTTTAGAGCAAAAGAAGCGTGCACGCAAGCATAATCAAACTCAATGCCTTGTCCTATGCGGTTTGGTCCACCACCTATAATCATCACTTTTTTATCTTTTTTATCTTTACTTTCTTTTACTTGCGTAGCTTCATTTGTATTAATACTTGAGTATAAATACGGGGTCAGTGCTTCAAATTCTCCTGCACAAGTATCTACTTCACTATATTGAGCGATGATTTTATGTTTAATTCTTGCATAATAAATATCATTTTGACTTAACTCAAGATTATCTTTTTGATTAATCAAGCTAGCGATTTTTTTATCTGAAAAACCTAAGGTTTTGGCTTTTCTTAATAGTTGCTTATTACTTAAAATATCCATATCTATTTGATTTTCAAATTCCACTATTTCTTTGATTTGGTTTAAAAACCAAGGATCTATTTTGCAAAGCTCAAAAAGCTCTTGTGTGCTAAAACCTTCTCTAAAAGCTTGTGCTATATAAAGCAAGCGTTTTTCATTAGCTTGGCGAATTTTTGTTAAAAGCTCATTTTTATCACATTCTATAGTATCAAACCCACTTAAATTTCTCTCAAGTGAGCAAAGTGCTTTTTGAATGCTTTCTTTAAAAGTTCTCCCTATAGCCATAACCTCACCCACGCTTTTCATAGCAGTGCCAAGCTCTGTGCTTGCATTTGGGAATTTTTCAAAAGTAAAACGAGGAATTTTAGTTACGATATAATCAATTACCGGTTCAAATGAAGCAGGAGTTCCTGTGATATCATTTTTAATCTCATCTAAACTAAATCCAACTGCTAAAAGTGTAGCTACCTTAGCTATAGGATAGCCCGTAGCTTTACTAGCTAGGGCTGAAGATCTTGAAACCCTAGGATTCATTTCAATAACTATCATTCTACCATTAGTTGGATTGATAGCAAATTGCACATTTGATCCACCTGTATCTACTCCAATTTCTCTTAAAATAGCAAAAGAAGCATTACGCATCGCTTGGTATTCTTTATCAGTCAAAGTTAAAGCAGGAGCTATAGTAATAGAATCGCCTGTATGAACCCCCATAGGATCGACATTTTCAATAGAGCAAACGATAATACAATTGTCATTTTTATCTCTAATGACCTCCATTTCGTATTCTTTCCAACCAAGTAAGCTTTCTTCGATTAAAATTTCATGGATAGGGCTTAGCGCTAAAGCAGTATTTGCAAGTTCTGCAAACTCATCCATATTATACACCACGCCACTTCCTGCACCACCTAAGGTAAAAGAAGCTCTAATCATCAAAGGAAAACCAATCTCATCAACAGCTTTTAAAGCTTCTTCATAATTATACGCATACATAGATTTTGGCAAATCCATGCCGATTTTTTTCATACATTCTTTAAAAACTTGTCTGTCTTCGCCTTTTTTAATCGCTTCAGGATTTGCACCTAAAAATTTTACATCTGCAAGCTCGCCACTTTCATAAACTTCCATAGCAACATTCAAAGCAACTTGGCCACCCATAGTAGGTAAAATCGCATCGATTTTTTCTTTTTTGATAATACTTAGAATACTTTCTTTGGTAATTGGTTCTATATAAGTTGCATCAGCAAATTCAGGATCTGTCATAATCGTAGCCGGATTAGAATTGATCAAAACTACTCTATAACCTAGCTCTTTTAAAGTTTTTGCCGCTTGAGTTCCTGAGTAATCAAACTCACAAGCTTGACCTATAATGATAGGCCCACTGCCTATTAATAATATATTTTTTATATCTGTTCTTTTTGGCATGTATTTTCCTAAGCTAAATTTTTAGCCAAATTATAACAAATATAAGTTTTTTAGAAGTTGAATTTAACAAAGAATTTAGCTCTTAAAGAGCTAAATTTTATTGACGCTTACCAAAAGTTATAGCATAAGCTTCATTTCTTACATCAAATAAAGGATCTTGTGGTGGATTAACCCCTTGAGGTACATCCGAAGGAAAATATACATCAAAATTACAATCTTCATCGCTCAAGGCATTAACCTTAAAAGTCCCAACTAGACTTTCTTTATGCTTACCACTCCATAAGGCCGTTGTTTCATTGGTAATATCATTTTTATTTGCATATACTAAATACATTTTATACTCAACCGGCTTATTAGCTTTTACACGATTTTGGAAATCTTCTTTTAAAAAATCACTACTCGCACTTTTCATTTGTGCTTCATTTAAATATGCCACACCTTCACTTGGAACTAATTTCCATCTTGCTGGTAAATAGTTTTCTCCGTTTGCTTGTTTAAAATAAAAAGTATGAATACTAAAAAATGGAGTATTTGCTACACTTTTACTAATGCCAATTTTATCAGTATATGCAGCAAAATTTCTATAAGAATCAACCTCTTGCATCATCTTGCTTATTTTTTCTTGATCGACTTTACCATTTACAGGAAGTCTCATTTCAAAAAACTGACCGAATTCTTTAGGATTTTTTGCGAAATTTATTTCTGTATTTAGCATAACCATAGTCCAAGAAGCAGAATCTTTAGGATCAGTAATTCTAATAGCCATACCTCTTGTTTTGCTTTTATCATCTTTAAAAGCTCCGCCCAAAGAATATCTTACTTGGATTGGCAAACTTTTTTGTGTTAACAAAGGCACATCAACTTCTTTATTAATAGACAAAGCTGGCTCAAAAGTTCCCATAGCACAAAAGCCTTTTGCATGATTAACTTTTGCTTTTGGATTTTTAGGATCAGCATTAAGTTGATAAAAAATATCTGCTATTTTTTGTGCATCATATTCCACTTCATTTGCATAAATAGCACCACTTAAACAGCAAAAAGCTAAACAACTACTGATATATTTTTTCATTTAATCTCCTAAATTTTTAAAATTCGGAGATAATTCTAATATTTAATAGTAAATAATAATTTATATCAACTAAAATAAATAACTTTTTATTAAAAATTTTCTACCATATAAAAATAACTTGGTACTTTCATTTTTACATAAGGTTTAACATATGCATTTTGATAGGCGCCTTCTTCTTCTATTTTAAAAATTTCGCCCACTGGAATTCCTGAAAAGAAAATCTCATCTAAGCCACTTGTATAAACCTTATCGCCCATTTTAAGTTCAAGCCATTTAGGAATATATTTAACTAAAACATAATCATTTCTACCATGAGCTATACCTGGTGCTTGTTCCTTACCTATATATACGGAAAAAATACACTCTTCATCACCTTGTAAAAGTCCCAAAGCTCTACCATTTTTTTCTATAACTATGCCTGCTGTATAGCCATTATAAATTAAGCCTTTAATTTTTCCTTTATAATCCACATCAAGCCAAACCTTATGATAATCGCTAATTTGAGCATAAGAAGTTGCCTTAACTAAACTAACATTAGGATAATAAAAACTTGAATTTTTATCACTTAAAATATTGTTTAATTCATTGGCAAAGTTTTTCATATAGATATTGTTTTTTTCAAGTTCAGCATTTCTTTCTCTTAATTTTTTAATTTCTTGAGCTTGATTAAAATGCTCATTAAATTTATCTTTTAAAAGATTAATGCTTTGAGAAAACTGATTAACAATAGCAATATTTAAATCTAAAACATTTCGTTTTATTATATCTCCATAATAAAACGAAACAAACACTAAAAAAGATAAAATTAAAACACTAAGAATTTTACTCTTCATTCGTTAGTTGGTGCAATAAAGAAATTTCTTCCAAAGCTTTACCTGTGCCTTTTGCCACTGCTAAAAGTGGCTCATCAGCTACATATACTGGAAGTTTTACAATTTCAGATAAATATTTATCAAGACCGCGTATTAAAGCTCCGCCTCCTGTTAAAACAACACCATTTTCAACAATATCAGCTGCAAGATCAGGCGGCATCATTTCAAGAACGATTTTTAATGCATCAGCAATTTCTTTTAAATGCTCACGCATAGCCTCTCTTACATCTTCACTTGTTAACTCTATTCTATTTAACAATCCTGTTACTTGATCGCGTCCTTTAACTACCATAGAAAGCTCTTTTGGAAGCTGAACTGCTGAGCCTATTGCAATTTTGATTTCCTCGCCCGTTCTTTCACCTATGACAAGATTGTATTTTTCTTTTACATAATTTACTATACTAGTATCAAGCTTATCACCAGCTGTTCGGATAGATTTTGAAATCACAAGACCGCCTAAAGAAGTAACACCAATTTCAGTAGTACCACCGCCAATATCTACCACCAAACTCCCTTGAGGCTCTCTAATTGGTAAATTTGCACCAATAGCTGCTGCCATAGGTTCTTCTATCAAAAATACTTCTCTAGCACCCGCACTTAACGCACTTTCTCTAACCGCTTTTCTTTCTACTTGGGTTAATCCATAAGGAACTGAAATGATAATTCTAGGTCTTAAAAAAGATTTTCTTCTATGAGTTTTTTCTATAAAATAACGGATCATTTTTTCAGTCATATCAAAATCAGCAATCACACCATCTTTCATAGGACGGATTGCTTCGATATTACCTGGGGTTTTTCCTACCATTTCCTTAGCTTCTTTTCCAACAGCTAAAATTTTAACCCTACCATATCTTTCACGCTCTACTGCAACAACCGAAGGTTCATCAATCACTATACCTTTATCTTTTACCAAAACTAAAGTATTTGCAGTACCTAAGTCAATCCCCATATCGCTTGAAAAAAATCCAATTATTTGATCTAAAATCATTCTCAGCCTTTAACTTTTTTATTTTTTATAAATAAAGGTTTTGCACCTTCTTTGATCACTTCTTTAGTAATTACTATGCTATATCCATTATACTCTGGCAAATCAAACATCAAATCTACCATCATTTCTTCAATAATACTTCTTAAACCTCTAGCACCTGTTTTACGCTCTAGCGAAAGCTTAGCAATCTCTCTTAGCGCTTCATCTTCAAATTTTAATTCCACATTGTCAATAGCAAAAAGTTTTTGATATTGCTTAATAATGGCATTTTTTGGCTCAGTTAAAATACGTACCATGCTTTCCTCATCAAGCTCTTCTAAAGAAGCAAGCACATGTAATCTTCCTATAAGTTCAGGAATAAGCCCAAAATGCACCAAATCATCAGGCTCTAGTCTTTGAAGTAAAGCTTCTTTTTCATCTTTTTTATCATCAGTAAAAAAGCCCATGACATTATCGCCTAATTTTCTTTTAATAATATCACTAATACCATCAAAAGCCCCGCCACACACAAATAAAATATTAGTTGTATCTATTTGTATGAAGTCTTGATTTGGGTGTTTTCTACCGCCTTTTGGTGGGATATTTACCAAAGATCCTTCGATAATTTTGAGTAAGGCTTGTTGCACGCCCTCACCACTTACATCTCTTGTAATGGAGCGATTTTCACCCATTCTTGCGATTTTGTCTATCTCATCGATAAATATAATCCCTTTTTGTGCTCTTTGCACATCTCCATCAGCAGCTTGCAAAAGACGAGTAAGGATATTTTCAACATCTTCTCCCACATAACCTGCTTCAGTTAAAGAAGTCGCATCACAAATTGCGATAGGAACATCTAAAAATCTAGCTAAAGTCTGTGCTAGTAAAGTTTTTCCACTTCCCGTTGGGCCTACTAATAAAATATTTGATTTTGCTAATTCTGTATCATCATCTTCTAAGTCAGATCTAAAAAGCCTTTTGTAGTGATTATACACCCCTACACTAAAGATTTTTTTAGCTCTATCTTGCCCGATAACATATTTATCTAAATATGCTTTTAATTCCTTAGGAGTAATATCTTTAAAATTTTCTTTATCAACTTCTTTATTTTTTAATTCTTTTTCCTCTCCAAAGAAAATATTGCAAGCACTTTCGGCACAATACTCACATATAAAGGCATTATTATAATCATTTACTAAAATTCTTCTTTCACTTGTTTCTATTTCACTGCAAAAACTACATCTTTTAACCATGATTTTTTTCCTTATATATAGGAATTCCTCTTTTTGTTTCTAAGATAAAATTACACATTTTTTTCACATTTTCACTAGAAGTATTTTCTAGCAAACTTAAAGCATTATCTTTTAAACTTCCTTGTCTGAATAAAAATTTAAAAGCCTTGCTTAAAACATCCACTTCTTCTTTATCAAAGCGTCTTCTAATGCCTACTAAATTTAAACTTCTAATGCTTGCTCGATTTCCTTCAGCTAAGCAAAATGGCACCACATCTTGAGAAAGCGCACTAGCACCTGCTATCATACACCCCTCACCTACCTTAACAAACTGATGTATTGGAGTAAGTCCACCTACCACAGTATAATCTCCAAGTTCCACATGACCTGCTAAAGTAGCATTATTTGCTAAAATAATATTATCTCCAAGCAAACAATCATGTGCAATATGAGAATAAGCCATTATAAAAGCATTATCACCTATTCTTGTAAAACCATCGCCCTTAGCTGTACCTGAATTTATAGTAACAAATTCTCTAATAACTGCATTTTTTCCTATAATAACACCTGAATTTATCTCATCTTTATAAGATATATCTTGTGGGATATCTCCAACTATGGCATAAGAAAAAACTTTAGAATTTTCACCTATGCTTACATTAGGTAAAATTCTTGCACCTTGTTTGATGATAGTATTTGCACCTATATTGGCATTTTTTCCAACATAGGCATAGGCCTCTACTACAACACCATCTGCTATAATAGCTCCATCTTCTATAACAGCACTTGGATGAATTTTGCTCATCATTTATCTACTATCATAGCTTTAAGTTCAGCTTCTGCAACCAATTGTCCATCAACAAAAGCTTTTCCTTGAAAAATCCACATATTTCCACGATTTTTCACCACACTCATCTCATAATCAAGCCTATCACCTGGACGCACTGGATTTCTAAATTTAGCATTATCAATACCTGTAAAATACACTACTTTAGTGCTTGGATCTACCTTATCATCCATGCTTTCAAATGCTAAAACCCCTCCAGTTTGTGCCATACCTTCTAAAATTAACACACCCGGGTAAATTGGATGATCTGGAAAATGTCCCATAAAAACATGGTCGCTTATACTAATATTTTTATAACCTCTAACAACTTCTTTATTTTTTAATTCTACGATTTTATCTACAAGTAAAAATGGATACCTATGTGGTAAAATTTTTTGAATTTGCATTACATCTATCATAAATTTAGCCTTAAAATATATTCAAAATTCAGATTTTACAAAAAAAATATTAACAAACTAGTTAAGTTTTATAACTTCACAATCTTTTCTTTACTATCAAAATAAATTTCACTTTTTGCTATAAATTCATAAGCGCCTTTAATAATATTTTCAACAATAACCACCGGCGAAAGATCATAAGCACCAAAATGCTTTTGCCTTATTTTGATTTCTTGCTCTATTTTTAAAGGATTTTGTAAAAAATCTTCAAAATTTTTAAATCGCATTTTGCACAAACTATTTAAATAATCAAAACTCCATAAATTAATCTCATCCTTTGCACTTTTATAGTACTTTAAATCCTCTTCTAAAATACTAAATTTAGTGTAAGAATTTTTAAAATGAGAATAAAATAAAACATGAGTTTTTATGGCTTTTTTGTTTTCTTTTATCAAAGCTCTTAGTAAGCGATAATTTAAAAATTTCTCTCTTTGAATTTCAAATTTAACACCCTTTTTTTCTAATTTTTTTACTTGATTGTAAAATTTTATCTTTTCTTCTATGCTTGAAGGTAATATTTGTTTATTTACAGGACTCATAAGCTCATCTATAAAAGCTTTTTGGCCTTTTTGTTTAGAAAGTGCATAAATACACCCACAATAATTTTGATGATAAAGCATATCTTGCTTAGCTAAGGCAAATTGTCTTTGCGTGCCTCCATTTTTTCTAAAATCAGGTGCCAAAAACTCTATACCAAATTTATCGCATTCTTTTTGTAAAGCTAATTTTAGCTGCTCTAAGTCTTTTTTAGGGGATGTTAAAAGGGTTGTTGTAAGTTTTTTTTCACCAATTTTTTGAGCAAATTCAACACTTTTATGCATTCTAAAATCAAAACAAATTTGACATCTTGCACCTTTTTCAGGCTCGTCTTCATAACCCTTTACACTCTCAAGCCATTTTTCATACTCATATTCACCTTTATAAAGCTTAACACCCAATTTATCACAACTACGCTTAACATCTAAAAATCTAAGTTCATGCTCACTATAAGGATGAATATTTGGATCATAAAAAAAACCTATAATTTTCTCATCAGGATAAGTTTTGCTTAATTCTTGTATAAAATAATGACTATCCACACTACAGCAAATATGCACTAGCATAATTCTTTTAATACCTTAAAAGCATGATCTTTAGCTTTTACATTTTTATAAATTTTTGAGATTTTTCCATTTTCATCAATCACAAAAGTAGATCTTATAAGCCCCTCATACTCTTTACCATAATTTTTCTTTAAACCCCAAGCACCATAAAGTTTACAAATTTCTTTTTCACTATCGCTTAATAAAGTGTGTTTTAAATCATATTTTTTTATGAAATTTTCATGCGATTTAACACTATCTGGACTAATACCTATAATCACAGCATTTTGCTCTAAAAAATCCTCATAACTTTGACTAAATTCACAAGCTTGTGTGGTACAACCTGGGGTGTTATCTTTTGGATAAAAATACAAAATAATTTTTTTACCCAAGAAATCACTTAAAGAAATTTTAACTCCATCTTGATTTAAAAGTTCAAACACAGGAGCTTTATCACCAATTTGCAATTCTTTCATTTTTTATCTTTCAATCTTAATTTTTCTACACTTTCGCCACCAAAAGCAATATTATATGGCTCAATATCTTCTAACATAATCACTATATTTTGCTTTGGCTTGTTGTATTTTGTATGTAAAAGTTCTGTAATATCTGCTATTAGCTCTTCTTTTTGTGTTTTGCTAAATTCTGGTTTAGCTAATTTGATATTTATAATTGGCATGATTTTTCCTTGTTTCAAATATAATAATTTTACTATATTCTAGTAATTATTAGTATATTTTTGATAAAATTAGTTTTATTTTCAACAAAAAGGCTTAGTTATGATTAGGGCAAAAAAAATTTGGATGGATGGAAAAATCATTGATTTTGATGATGCAAAAATTCATGTTTTAACACATTCATTACATTATGCAAATGCAGTTTTTGAAGGAACAAGAGCTTATAAAACACAAAATGGTTTAGCAATTTTTAGATTAAAAGAACACACCAAAAGACTTTTAGAGTCTGCAAAAATTACTTTAATTAATTCTCCTTTTTCTCAAGAAGAACTTGAAAATGCACAAGTTGAACTTTTAAGAGCAAATGATTTTCAAAATAACACCTATTTGCGACCATTAATCTTTTTAGGTGATGGTACTATGGGAGTTTATCATGCTAAAGCTCCTGTTAGGGTAGCTATTGCTGCTTGGGAATGGGGTGCTTATTTAGGTGAAGAAGGCTTAGAAAAAGGTATTAAGGTTAAAATTTCTTCTTTTGCTAGAAATAGTGTAAAATCTAGCTTAGGTAAAGCAAAAGCAAGTGCAAATTATTTAAATTCTCAAATGGCTAAATATGAAGCTATAGAAGCAGGATATGAGGAAGCCTTAATGCTCGATGAAGAAGGTTTTGTAGCAGAAGGAACAGGTGAGTGTTTTTTTATGATTAAAGATAATAAGCTAATCACACCGCCAAATGATTTTTCATTAAAAAGTATCACTCAAGATACTGTTTTAAAAATTGCACATGATTTGGGCATAAGTGTAGTGCGTCAAAGAATTTCAAGAGATGAAGTTTATGTAGCTGATGAAGCATTTTTCACAGGAACTGCAGCAGAAATAACTCCGATAAATAATATTGATGCAAGAATTATAGGAGATGGAAAAAGAGGTGAGCTAACGACAAAGCTTCAAAATGCGTATTTTGATATAGTTTATGGACGCAATGAAAAATACGCTTCTATGCTAACTTATATTTAACAAAGGAACTAAATGCCAGCTGATTTGAATGATTATTTTAATAAAAAAAACAATCAAAACAACAATAAGCAAAATTTAAACTTCAAAACACCAGAATTTAATTTCAAAGGTTTTGGGAAATTTTCCCCATTAATTTATAGTGCAATTGCAATTATTTTAGTTTTTGCACTTTTTAAACCTTTTGCAATAGTAAATTCAGGGGAAATGGGGATCAAATCCACTACAGGTAAATACAGCCCTACCCCACTTGAACCAGGACTTCATTTTTTTATGCCTATACTGCAAAAAATCACTATCGTAGATACCAGAGTAAGACAAATCAACTATGCTTCAATCGAAGGAATAAATGAAAATTTACAAATAGGATCAGGTGTTGTTAATAAAAATAGTATTTCAGTGCTTGATTCAAGAGGCTTGCCTGTATCTATTGATGTAACCGTTCAATACAGATTAAATCCTTTACAAGTTCCTCAAACTATCGCAACATGGGGGCTTAATTGGGAAAATAAAATCATAGATCCAGTAGTAAGAGATGTTGTAAGAAATGTTGTAGGTCAATACACTGCAGAAGAGCTTCCAACAAATCGTAATACTATAGCGGTGCAAATTGATCAGGGTATTAGAAAAACTATTGAAAGCCAACCAAATGAGCCAGCAGAGCTTCAAGCAGTTCAGCTTAGAGAAATTATCTTACCTATAAAAGTAAAAGAACAAATCGAAAGAGTACAAATTGCTAAACAAGAAGCTGAAAGAACTAAATATGAAGTTGAAAGAGCTAACCAAGAAGCACTTAAAAAAGCGGCTTTAGCTGAAGGGGAGGCAAATGCAACTATTATTAGTGCTAAAGGTAGAGCAAGTGCGGTAAAAATTGAAGCTGATGCACAAGCATATTCAAATAGAGAAATAGCAAAAAGTTTAAATAATCCTTTACTTGATTTAAAACAAATTGAAACCCAAAAGCAATTTAATGAAGCACTTAAAGTCAATAAAGATGCTAAAATTTTCTTAACACCAGGCGGAGCTGTGCCAAATATTTGGGTTGATAGCAAAGATAATAAAAGAACAAGTTCAGTAGCAAATTAAAAAATAAAGAAGTGATAATGAATGTTCAACATATCCGAGAGCAAATGATCTTTTATACAGCTCATTTGCACTTGATCGATTTTTTGTTAATGGCTTTAGTTGTATTCTTTTTCATTATCACTTTATTTATTGCTTTGATTGTTAGAAACAAACCTACTTTTGCTTTTATTATAATTTTTTTAGGAATTTTATGTTCACTTAGTATTGCGTATTTGGGATATTTTTTAATTGATACTAAAGTTAGATCTAGAATAGCTAGCTTAGATAATGCTCAATTTTTTGTATATGATAATTCTTTAAGTGTTGATTATAGCTTGACAAATACTTCTAAAAAAAGTTTTAAATTTTGCAAAATAAAAGTAGAAGTATTTAGAAAAAGCGATGAAAATAATACTTTTAAAAATTTAATACATTTATTAAAACCATTAAGAAGTAAATCTACCACTATCGAAAAAACAATAAGTCCCGACCAAACTATTAATCTAAAAACCAAATTTTCCGATTTTAATGAAGGTCAAGATTTTGATATTAAAATTAATTCAAAGTGTTTTTAATGGGATATTTTACTTTTTTTCATATTCTCATCATTTTTATTATGCTAGCTTCAACTTTCCTTACTTGGATTTTATTCTATTTAAAAATACAAAACAAAAAATATATGATAATTTTTTGCATAATAAGTTTTATATTAGCCTCAATCTTAACTATTTCTTTATTATTAACTATAGATCAATACACAAAAAAAGCTAGTTTGAGTAATTTTTCAACCTACAGACGCTTAGCTACAGAAAGTATTATTATAAAAGGTAGAGTAACCAACGATACTAATTTTAAAATTTCAGAATGCTTTTTAGAACTTAGAATTATTGATAATAATAAAAAGCATGAAATCAGTGGAGAAATTTTTAATCAACAAAATTTTGATAGCATAAAAAAAGCAAATCAACAACAAAGAGATGTTTCGTATAATATTAACATTGCAAATCAATTATCAGGTCATACCTACAAAGACTTTTCTTTTGAAGTGGGATTGCCACCTCATTTTCAAAGTTATAAAATTTTTAAACAATTAAAATGCAGATAAGGATTATTTAATAAAATAATCCCCATCAAAACTAATCAAAGAATATTTTCTTTCATTGCCTATGCTTGAAACTAGCTCATTAATATCTAAAAAAGTCAAACTATCTGCACCTGTATATTCTCTAACCTCTTCAATACTCTTATTAGCTGAAATTAACTCTTCAAAAGTTGGAGTGTCTATACCATAAATATCAGGAAATTTGATTTCTGGACAAGCTATAGCCAAATGAATTTTTCTAGCACCTGCTTGTCTTAAAAGTGTGATGATTTTTTTAGAAGTTGTTCCTCTTACTACACTATCATCAATCACCACTATATCTTTGCCTTCTAAAACTTTCTTCATAGGATTTAATTTCAGTTTTACTTTTAAATTTCTCATTTCTTGAGTTGGTTCTATGAAAGTTCTTCCGACATAGTGATTTCTAACTATGGCCATTTCAAGTGGAATTTTTAAATATTGCGCAAAACCTATAGCAGCACTTACTCCACTATCAGGAACAGGCACTACAAAATCTACTTTTTCTTTAAATTTTTTAGCCAAGGCTTCACCCATTTTTTTACGCACTTCATATACACTTTTACCTTCTATAATACTATCAGGTCTAGCAAAATAAATATACTCAAATGCACAAATTCTTGGATCTGTTTTATCAAAAACTTGAATGCTTTCAAACTCATCACTACCTTGAGTAAAAACTAGCATTTCACCGGGCTTTATATCGCGGATAAATTCAGCTTCTATCAAATCAAAAGCACAAGTTTCACTCGCTACAATATATCCACCATCTTTTAATTTTCCCAAAGATAAAGGTCTAACCCCATAAGGATCTCTTACCACAAAAAGTTGATTTTTACTGGCCAACATAAAGCAATATGCACCCTTACTTTGCATTAGGCTTTCTATAAACCTATCTTTTAAAGTTTCTTTTTTGCTTTTTGCTATTAAATGTACAACATTTTCTGTGTCCATATTAGAATGAAAAATAGCTCCATTATCAATTAACTCTTTTCTAACTTCTTCTTTATTAATCAAATTTCCATTATGCACTAAAGAAATATCACCCAAAGAACAAGTAGCTGCAACAGGCTGTGCATCATGCAAAGAAGAATTTCCGGCGGTAGAATAACGATTATGGCCTACAGCTATACTACCTTTTAAATCTGCTAAAATTTGAGTATTAAAAATTTGTCCTACTTCACCTTTAGCTTTATGAGTTTTGATATTTAAACCATCACTTACACTAATTCCACTTGCTTCTTGGCCACGATGTTGCATAGCAAATAAAGCATAATAAGCTACCGTGCTTGCATTTTTTGAATTAATTACTCCAACTACCGCACACATTTAAATTCCTAAACAATCGTCTATATCATATAAGCCATTTTCTTGAGAAACCAGCCATTTAGCACATCTAATAGCCCCCATAGCAAAAGTAGCTCTTGAAGTAGCACTATGATTTAATTCTATAAATTCACCATCATTATAAAATCCAACTCTATGAGAACCCACTATATCACCACCTCTTAAGCTCATCACTGCGATTTCATCTTTACTTCTTTGACCAATAATCCCATCTCTGCCACTTACTCTAACCTTTTCCAAATCTAAATTCCTAGCCTTAGCGACATTTTGTGCTAAAGTCATAGCTGTACCACTTGGAGCGTCTTTTTTCTTATTGTGGTGCATTTCAAGTATTTCTATATCAAAATCCCTTAAAGCTTCACTTGCTAAACATGAAAGTTTTTTTAAAATAGCTACACCCAAAGACATATTGGTAGCATAAAGAATTGGCATAGTAATGCTTGCACTTTGCATTAACTCATTTTGCTTAGCATCTAATCCTGTAGTACCTATCACTAAAGGTTTAGGATTGCTTCTTGCGTATAACAACAAATCCTCACAACCTTTCGGGGAAGAAAAATCAATTATTACATCGCATTTGTTAAAAAATTCTTCATAGCTTGATCCTTGATAAAAAAATGCACTTGCTTTAACATCTTTTTGATCTTGTAAACAATTTTCAATTTGTTTACCCATGCGACCATTGCTCCCATGAATTCCTATACATATCATAAATTTATCCTTTATATTTGCAGTGAGAAATTGTATCACTAAGTTAATTAATACAATATTACATACCATGAGCAAAAGTTTCCAAAAAGTTTCCAAAAAACTTTAAATTTATAACACATTTTTAAAAGGAGTTTTATGAAAAGAAGAACATTTTTGAAAGGCTCAGCTTTGGGTTCTATGGTAGCATTTTTTGCTAGCTCAAATTTAAATGCGAGTTTATTAAAAGATAAGGATTTGCTAAATTTTAAAGAAATACCTGCTAGCACAGAAGATAAAGTTATCGTACCAGATGGCTACAAAGCAGATATTTTAATCTCATGGGGCGATCCTCTTTTTAGCAAAGCATCTATTTATGATGAAGAAAAAAATATCGATAAAAAAGCTGTGGAAAATGCTAAATTAACTTTTGGGGACAATAACGATGGTATGAGTTTTTTTCCTCTTTCAAAAGATAGGGCTATACTAGCTATTAATAATGAATATATAAATCCTGAAATTATGTTTAAACATCAAGGTAAAAATCTTAGCTTAGAAGATATTTTATATGAACAAGCAAATTTAGGAGTGAGTATTTTTGAAATAAAAAAAGAAAAAGATCAATGGTCTGTGGTGCTTGATTCTAAATACAACCGCAGAATCGATGCAAATACAAAAATGAGCATTAGTGGTCCAGCAAAACAACAAGTACTTCAAAATGAAAATTTTATATATGGAACTTTAAATAATTGCGCCAATGGAAAAACACCTTGGGGGACTTATCTTACTTGCGAAGAAAATATAAATGATTTTTTTGGAAGTTTAGATGAAAAAATTAAATTTTCAAAAGAGCAACTTAGATTTGGATTTAAAGCTCAAAGTCAATATGGGTGGGAAAAATTTGATGAAAGATTTGATTTAAGTAAAAATCCAAACGAGGCAAATAAATTTGGATGGGTTGTAGAAATTGATCCATTTGATCCAAACAGCATACCTATAAAAAGAACAACTCTTGGAAGATTTAAACACGAAAATGCAGAATTAATTGTAGAAGATGATGGAACCGTTGTAATTTATATGGGAGATGATGAAGCCAATGAATTTATTTATAAATTTATAAGCAAACATAAATATAAAAAAAGTCTAGATACTAGCAAAATTTTAGATGAAGGAACCTTATATGTAGCACAATTTAATGGAAAAATAGGAGATTTTAGAGGGAGTGGAAAATGGATTGAGTTAGAATATGGTAAAAATAACCTTAATAAAGAAAATGGTTTTAACTCTCAAGCAGATGTGTTAATCAATGCTAGAATTGCTGGAACTATTGTAAATGCAACTCCTATGGATAGATGTGAATGGATAGCAAGCCATAAAGAAAGTGGCTCAAAAGAAGTATTTGCTACCTTAACAAACAATAAAAAAAATAATAACCCAAATCCAGCAAACCCAAGAACAAAAAATATTTACGGACAAATAATTAAATGGGAGCATAAAAATTCTCATAAAGATGATGAATTTACTTGGGAAATTTTTGCACTTGCAGGAAACCCTGATAATCAAACAAGTTTAAATAAAGGCTCAAACAACATTACAAGTAATAATAAATTTAATTCCCCCGATGGATTAAGTTTTGATAGAGATGGTCGCCTTTGGATACAAACTGATGGAAACTATTCTAATCAAGAAGAATTTGAAGGCATGGGAAATAATTGTATGTTAGCAGCTAATCCAAAAACAGGGGAAATAAAAAGATTTTTAACAGGACCAATAGCTTGCGAAATAACAGGAATTGCTTTTAGTCAAGATTATAAAACTATGTTTGTTGGAATTCAACATCCAGGAGAGAAATTAAAAGGCAGTCAATTTCCTTATGGCAAAACACCAAGATCAAGTATAATAGCAATAAGTAAAATTGATGGCGGAGTTATTGGAAGTTAATCAATTTACACTAGAAATTCTAGTGTAAATTTTCAATATAAGCTAAAGCGCTAAGCGCTGCAACCGCTCCATCGCCTGCTGCACATATTACTTGTTTTGGAGCATCTTTTCTTAAATCACCTGCTGCAAATAACCCTGCTATGTTAGTTTGCATTTTAAGATCAACACTAACTTGACCACCTTCTTCCATAGCACATAAAAATTCACCATTATCTTGTTTTAAAATTTCATTTCTTACATTTAATCCAACAAAGGTAAAGATTCCAGGCACATCAAGCTCTCTTTTAGAACCATCATTAAATGCTATTTTAATTTTATTAACACCCATATTATTACCGCAAACCTCATCAACAACCGCATTTGTGATTAATTCTATTTTGTCATTATTTTTTACTTTTTCAACTGTTGAAGGTGCTGCTCTAAACTCATCTCTTCTGTGGATTAAATACACTTTTGAACAAATATTAGCTAGATACAAAGCTTCTTCTAAAGCAGTATCTCCCCCACCTAAAACAGCCACTTCTTTATTTTTATAAAAAAAGCCATCGCAAGTTGCACAAGTACTCACACCTTTACCAAAAAATTCATCCTCGCCTTTAAAACCAGCACGACGCGGAGTAGAGCCTGTGCAAACAATAACTGCTTTTGCTTGTTCGTTTTTACCGCCTTCCAATTTTATATTAAAACTTCCATCAGAATTTTTACTAATTTGCTCAACACCTACCATCTCATGTTTTAAACCAAAACGCATACATTGTTCATTCCAAGGAGCCATAAAAGAAATTCCATCTAAAACTTGAGCAACTCCAGGATAATTTTCTATCTCTGAACTCGAAGTAATCTGCCCACCAGGCATACCTTTTTCAAACATTACAACATTTTTTAATCCACCTCTTGTAGCATATAAACCTGCGCTCAAACCTGCAGGTCCACCACCTATAATAGCTAAATCTAACATGATATTTTCCTTATAGTTTTATTTATAAGTATTATACAAATTTTTCTTTAATTATAAATAATAAAAATTATTAAATAGTAAAAAATATGAAGAAAAGCCACAAAAAGTGGCTTAAGATTATAAAAGTGAGTTTAGTTTATCTGCTAAAGCTTGTTTTGATTGAGCACCAACTAGTTGATCAACCACTTCACCATCTTTAAAGAAAATGATAGTTGGGATAGATCTTACACCAAATTGTGCAGCCAAATCACCTTGCTCATCTGTATTTACTTTACAAATTTTAGCTTTACCATCAAAATCATTTGCAAGCTCATCAATTACCGGTGCAAGCATTCTGCAAGGTCCGCACCATGGAGCCCAAAAATCTACTAAAGCTACACCTTCTTTTGCTTGTGCAAAATTTTCTGTAGTTAAATCAATATATTTTCCCATTTTTTCTCCTTTGTTTTTTCAAATTCTATTAAAATAGAATAAACATTCCCTTAATAACTAATGTTCTCTAAAAGTTTTATATCATCTTTATATACGCAAAGTAAATCTAGTTGATAATTTTCATCATTTTTATGTTTCATAAAGTAATATTCTATAGTCTTAATAATTTTATTATATTTTTTATTATCTAATCTATATTCTACCTCATAATCACCTTGCGTGCTTTTAACTTCAATAAAATGTAAAATTTTATCTTTTTTAGCAATAATATCAATTTCTCCAAATTTAGAATAAAAATTCCTTTTTAAAATTTCAAATCCTTGTGTTTTTAAAAATTCACACGCTAACTCTTCTCCTTTTTTACCAAAAAGATATTCAAATAATGCCATTACTCTTCTATTCTCATCATAAAAACATCATCTTTTACAAATTCTTGTTCTCTAAGCTTTTGAGTTAAAATTTGTATATTTTTTTCATAAGTTTGATGAGTGATGAAAAATAAAGTACTATAATCTTGCTTTTCTTTTTTAGGTTTTTGCAAGAAAGTATCGATTGAAATTTGATGTTCGCTCATTAATTGTGTGATTTTTGATAAAACTCCTATTTTATCTAATACCTTTAATCTTAAGTAATATCTTGTATAAATTTCATCTTTACTTAAAAGTTTATAAGAAGTATCATTTAAATACCCAAAAATAGCACTATTTTTTTCTTTTCTTGCTATATCGATTAAATCAGCTATAACAGCACTTGCAGTTGCCCTGCCACCTGCTCCTGGGCCATAATATAAACTTTCACCCAATACATCTCCATCAATACTAATAGCATTCATTACCCCATCAACTTTTGCTAGTATTTTATCTTTGCTAAGCATGGTAGGATGAACTCTTAATTCTATTTTTTCATCTTTAATCTTAGCAATACCCAAGTGTTTTATGGTATATTCAAATTCTTTTGCAAAATAAATATCCTCATTACTTACTTTGCTAATACCCTCAATCAAAATATCTTCAGGTTTTACTCTTAATCCATAGGCAATATTTGCTAAAATCAAAAGTTTATGTGCTGCATCAAAACCCTCTATATCAAAAGTGGGATTAGCTTCAGCATATCCTAAATCTTGTGCTTTTTTTAACACCTCTTGGAATTTGGTATTATCTTCGGTCATTTTACTTAAAATATAATTGCTTGTGCCATTTAAAATGCCTTTAATAGAAACAATATTATTAGCACTCAAGCCCTCTTTTAAAATTTTAATAATAGGAATTCCACCCGCCACACTCGCCTCATAACCAAAAGCTGTATCTTGTGCTAATTTTTCAAGCTCATAACGATGATAAGCAAGCAAAGCTTTATTAGCAGTTACCACTGCTTTTTTTCTTTTTAAAATTTTTGAAATTATCTCAAAGGGTAAATCAATACCACCCATTAACTCCACAAATACATCAATATCTTCACGCTCTAAAACCTCATCAATATCATTTACCACAGGAATTAATGCATTTGGTTTTGGATTTCTTGCCAAAGCAATTACTGGAATAATTTCTTCATCACATCTTGCTTTGATTAAATCTTGATTTTTTAGCAAAGTTTCTACAACAGCACTTCCTACCGTACCATATCCCAAAATTGCGATTTTCATTTTATTCTCTTAAATATTTTTTTATATTTCTTGCTGCTTGACGAATGCGGTTTTCATTTTCTATTAAAGCTATTCTAACATACTCATTACCCGCTTCACCAAAACCAACTCCAGGACTTACCGCTACATTTGCTTTTTGCAAAAGCTGTTTAGAAAATTCCATACTTCCAAGGTGAGCTTTACCTTGAGGGAGTTTTGCCCAAACAAACATACTTGCATTAGGTTTTTTCAGCTCCCATCCTGCCTGAAAAAATGAATCAAGCAAGACTTCTAATCTTTTTGCATAAGTTGTCTTAATCTCTTCAACACAAGTTTGATCTCCATCTAAAGCTATAGTAGCAGCAACTTGTATAGGAGTATACATACCATAATCAAACCAAGACTTGATTTTTTTCAAAGCCGCAATTAAGCGTTTATTACCCACTACAAAACCTACACGCCAACCTGCCATATTGTAAGACTTTGAAAGTGTATAAGTTTCTACCGCTACATCTTTAGCACCTTCTACTTCAAAAATAGAAGGGGTTTTATAAGAACCAAAAGTCAAATCTGCATAAGCAATATCAGAAATAATATAAAATCTTTCTTTTTTTGCCATTGCAACTAATCTCTCATAAAAACTTCTTTCCACAGTGACTGTTGTAGGATTGTGCGGAAAATTTACTACTACATATTTTGGACGCGGAATACTTTCATGTAGTGTTTTTTGTAAATTTTCAAAAAAAGTATTTTCATTTAATTCATAATTTTCATTAAAATCAAAATTCATAGTTGCTACATTACCACCTGCTATGATAAAAGCTTGAGTGTGTATAGGGTAAGCGGGTGTAGGTACAATAGCTACATCTCCTGGGTTAATAACGGCTCTTGCTAAATTTACAAAGCCTTCTTTAGAGCCCATCGTTGCAACTACTTCACTTTCAGGATCTAAATCAACATCGTATTTTCTTTTATACCAATTACAAATTGCAAGTCTTAGTTTATAAATTCCACTCGAAGCAGAATAACCAGAAGTTTTTTCTTTATTTGCACTTTCGCAAAGTTTATCTATAATGTGTTGAGGAGTTTTACCATCAGGATTTCCCATAGAAAAATCTATTATATCCTCCCCTGCTCTTCTTGCTGCCATTTTAATCGCATTAACTTCAGCAAAAACATAATTTGGAAGTCTTTCTATGGTATTAAAATGAATTTCTTCAAACATTTTCCATCCTTTTTAGCGTCTTAAGTAAATCTTTAAACCCCTTTTTATGTTATCAAGGCTAAACATATCGCCAATGATAGCATATTTTGCACCCAATGGGATATTTATATTAATTTCATTTTGTTTGTGTGTGTTTTCTATACCTTGAATAAAATTTAAATTTTTATCTAAAAATTGAATTTTACAAAACCAAGAATCAAGATTGTGCGCACTAAGCTCTATGCTTTTTGCTCCTTGTAAATCAACAATATATTCCCTTAAAGGCTTATTTAATTGAGTGATGGTATTTAGTGGAATTTGAGTATTAACTTTAGGTTTTGCTTTTGAAAAATCTAGCTCATACTCATAATTTAATTCTGAAATTTTAGAAATATCTTTAATAAAAACAGAGCTTGATAACAAGGCTTTATAGAAAACTCCTGGATCAAGCATATATTGAGAATCTACAGCTAACTTATAGGTAATATAATTTTCCCTTAAAGTTAATTCAGTTGGTATAAAATACACATAGCCTAATTCGTTTAAAGTATCATTAATAGTTTTAAAAAATAAAACAGAATCAGCTTGAGCTTTAAAACTAAAAGTTAGAGTTTTTGGCTCATTTAATATAAAATTTGCCAAAGAATTAGTTTTTAAAATTTGAGAAATAGTGTAAATATCTACATTTCCGCGTTCATCTTTATAATCATTCCTTGCAAACAAGAGCTCTAATTTTGCATCTTTAGAATTATCATTAACAATATGTTTTGCAACTTCTAAAGCACTTAGTGCAAAAGCGTTAAGAGTAAAAAAAATGGAAAATATAAAAATTCTTACCATAATTTTCCTCTATTTTCTTTGATAAATTCAGCTTTTGTAATTTGTTTGATTTTACCATCTTTAATCATTAAAAATTTAGACACACCGTTTTTAAACTCTAAAGTATTATTATTTTCATCGTTTAAGCTAAAAGCAGCGTGGCCTGTGGTAATTAACATATCTTTATCCAAAGGTAAAACATAATCATTTTTAATAGTTAAAGAGCTCTTTCTAAAAGTTTTTAAATCCACCATACCAAGCCAAAGCTCTGCACTTGGTTTTATAATGCTTTCATTGAGTAAAATGATATTTTCTTCAGGCATATTTGAGCTAGCATTATCTTCTAATGTTTTTTCTGTATTATTGTTCTCGCTTATTGGTTCTAAAATAGTCGCGTTTGTTTCATTATTTTCCATAGCATCATCAGCAAAAAAATTAAGAACTGGTGTTTCATTTTCATCAACTTTTTCTTCTAAAACAACCTGCTCTTGATTTAATACATTGGTAGTATTTTCATCTAAAGTAGAACTTTGAAAAAATCTTGAAACACCCCAGGCCAAAGCTACTATCAAAAGTACTACTACTATAATCACAATATACCATACACTTGAGCTTTCTTTGGTATATGAGTTCATTCTAGGTGAAATATGCACATGATTTTTTTTCTCAATACCATTTTCTTCTAAATAGGCATGATATTCTTCTAAAAAATTAGAAAAGTCAAGCTCATACTCTCTTTGTAAAATTTTAATAAAGCCATTTACATTAAAGCGGGATAAAGACTTAAAATCTTTCTTAATGATATATTCAAGACAAGCTATTTCTATTTGTGTTCTTTTTTGAACTTCTAACAAATTTAAATCTTCTAATTTTTTCCAACTATCCATTTTTCATCCTATCGCAAAGTATTGCAAATGCTGCACTAACATTTAAACTATCAAAATCATTGTGCATTTTTATACCTACGCACTCATCGCATTTTTTAAGCACCTTTGGCGCTATACCAAAACCTTCACTTCCCATAATCAAAACTTTTTTATCTTTAGCCTTGATAGTATGTATATCACTACCTCCGCTTGCACTAGCATAGATATAAAAACCTTTTTGTTTTAACTCATTTATCATGCTTAAAATATCATCATTTAAGACTATTTTCATATCTAAAGCTGCTCCACTACTTGCACGAATAACTCCATCCATAGCCACGCTTTTAGCTACCAAAATAACCCCATCAGCACCTAAAGCATAAGCACTACGCACGATAGCACCTATATTTCCAACATCGCTAATATTATATAAAATAACTATAAAATCTTTTTCTTTTAAACTCTCAAAAGAGCTAAATTCAAATTCATCAATTTCCATTAAAAAACCTTGATGATTTCCACCTCTTGCCAAGCTTTGTGCGGCTTTAAAATCGAGTTTTTTAATTTTTTTTGATGCCCTTGTTATTTTTGAAAAATCAGCTTTTTCACATTCTTTCGCTAAATAAATTTCTTTAATTTTTTCTTCATGCTTTTCTAAGATATAAAAAAACACTTGCTTACCATAAACTATCATTTTTAAATAATAACCAAATTCAACTTAAAAGCAGTTTTTGATAATTTTCTTTTGGAGATTTTGCATTGATTTTCGAAAGAAGTTTTGCCTTTGCCTTTAAAGATAAATCAAGCTCATAAACATCTTGCTCACACAAGGTATTTTGATGAAATTGCTTTTCTTTAGCATTTACCACTGCACACCATTCACCGCGTAAATCCATTGTTTTTAATTTTTCCAAAACCTCTAAAGCTTCTGCTCTAAATTTAGTTTCAAATTTCTTTGTTGCTTCTTTTATGATAAAAATTTCTCTTAAAGGATCAATTTTACTAATTTCTTCTACTAAATTAAGTATTCTAGTGGGTGCTTCATAAACTATACTAGGATAAGGATTAAGCATTAAATTTTCAATATCTTTTTGTCTTTGAGGATTTTTATTGGCCAAAAAACCCATAAAAATAAATTCTTTTTTACAAAATGCACTTGAAACCAATGCAAGCAAAGCAGCATTTGATCCTGTTAAGACTTCATAGTCAATATTGTTTTTAATAGCATATTCGATTAAAAATTGCCCCGGATCGCTAATACCTGGCATACCTGCATCACTTAAATATGCAATATCTTGTTTAAAAAAATCCTCATCTATTTTTGCTAAAAAATCTTTTTCATTATGAGTATGTAAAGCTATATATTTATCAGGCTTTATTTCTAAATTAAATTTTTCATTAAGAAGATGAATTAAAGATTTGCAAACTCTTGTATCTTCACATAAAAAGAGCTTGCATTTTTGTAAAATTTCTAAAGAATGAAAAGAAATATCGTTTAAATTTCCTATGGGCGTAGGAATAAAATATAACATTATTGCATTGCGTATTTTTTCTTAAATTTCTCTACACGACCCGCAGCATCTACGATTTTTTCACTACCTGTAAAGAATGGGTGGCAGCTTGAACAAATATCAACTTTAATTTCTGATTTATTTGACTTAGTAGTAAAAGAATTTCCACAAGCACAACTAACTTTACACTCTACATATTCTGGGTGAATTTCTTTCTTCATTGTTTATCCTTTTTCAAAACATTAAGGCGTAATTATATAGATTTTTATATAAAAAATAGCTAAATTTAAGCATGCTTTTAAATTATAAATTTTGAAGCAACCCCTATAAGTGCTGTTTGTGCTTTAAGTATATAGTTGGCTTGTAATTTTGCTCTTTTTATATTTATTTCTCTTTCTTTTTGCGAAAATCCGCCTTCAGCCCCAACCAAAAATACATATCTATCGGGATCAAAATTCATCAAATCTTTACCTTCAAAATCTATCAAAACAATATTTTCATAAGCTTGCTGAAATTTTTTAAAGTCATCAAAACTTTCAAGTTCCATTAAAGAAGCACGACCGCATTGCTGGGATGATTCTATAAGAATTTTTTCCATTCTTTTAAAATCTAATTTAAAATTTTTTTGCGAGTATTCCATATACACAAAAGAAAGTTTTGCTACTCCAAGTTCATTTAAAAAAGGTAAAGTTTTTTCTATAACCTTTGGATCAATCACCGCCAAAGCTAAATGTATATATGTTTTTAATTCTTGTTTTTCTTCTTTTTTGTCAAGTAAATTTAATACGCAAGAGCGTCTAGAAAGCTCTATGCATTCATAAGTGTAAGTATAAAAATCTTTCAAATTCTTTAATATAATTTTATCACTCACTTTAATTCTTCGAGCCTTTAAGTGCAAAAAGGCTTCATTTTCTAGCTCTAAACTTGCAGTACCACTTTGTGGGTGATATAAAAATTGCATTAAAAATAAAACCTCTTAAGTAAATAAGGTACAAAAAGTAAGAATATACCTAAACACAAAATAAAAAAACTTAAAAATCTAAATTTAGCATAGCGTTTAAACAATCTTGCTTTTTTAAATAAAACAAATTGATAAATAGCCAAAGCAAAAATCAAAATCCAACAAAAGCACATAGAAAGCACATAGAAATTAAATTCAAAATGCTTTAAAGCCCATAACAAACTTCCAGTAAAAAGTGTAATTGCTAAAAACAAATAATAAATTGGCAAAAATAGACGAATTCTTTTTATAAAGATAAATTCTTGTGAGAAGTTACTTTGAGTCAAATACAAATAAAACAACATTAAAAAACCATTTGTATATAAACTATACACATGCAATGCTAAAAAAAATTCATAACTTTGATCCATTATTGTCCTTGTGTATTATTTTCATCTTGTATATCATCATCAACAGGTATAGGAAGTGTTTCATCATCTATAATGACATTAGAATCACTTTGTTCAATCTGAACTTGCTCGGTTTGTATTTCTTTTTTTATATTTTTATTCTCTTGATTTGAACAAGCCATAAAAAGCAATATTGGCACAATCAATAAAATCTTTTTCATTACACCTCCTTTTGATTGATAAAAACAAAATTTACATCTTGAAGTTTTTCAAAAAAATCTTTGTCTTTCCATTCATCTCTTATAGCTTGTGAAAAGTCAATATCTGCCAAATCAATCTTTGGTAAAAATTCACTATAAGCATCTTCTCTAAAACCTTGTGCATAACCTGTTCTTGTTTCATGCACAATAATGCTTTTTAAACTAACACCTTGCTCACCATTGACCATCTTAGTCTTTAAAAGCAAAGTATCAATCAGTACAAAAAATATGCGTACAAAATTTTCCGCACTTACATTCACAGGTAAACTCACCCATCTTTGCGAGTGCTTTTTCATATCTTCTAAATAAGCTTTATCATCATCTTTAAAAAGCGTAATAGCATGATCAAAACTATCAATAATTTGTTTTATCTCATCTTTTAACAAACCAAAATCATACACCATTCCAGCATTATCAAGGTATTTACTCTCAAGTAAAATTTCTACCTTATAAGAGTGGCCATGTATGCTTGTTTTACATCGCTTGGAGCTACAAAATCTAACAATATGAGCATTTTCAAATTCAAATATTTTTCTAATAATCATACGCCTTCTTTATCTCCCCAAATTCTAATATGCAATCTATCGGAGTAATTATATCCATTTTTTATACAAAATTCAGCAACACTTAAGGCGTTTTTGGAAATTTCTTCTTCATTTGACCCCATAGGCATACAAAAAACATCATTTTTACAAACTTGTAAAATTTCATTGATTTCTTTTAAGGCTTTATTTTCTTGTAAAAAATCCTTATCCAAAACAAATTTATAAAAACTTTCCTTAGCATAATTTTTAAAAGCTTTCAAAGCTTTTTCATTAATTCTTTTTTCTTTTTTTACACCACTATTGCTAAGCTTTACTCCTAAAGCAAAATAACATTTTTTATACAAAGGATATTTTTCAAAATCAATTTCAATACTTGCATTTGTTTCAAAATGCACCATAAAATCATTTTCTAAAAGTAAATTAATAAAACACAAAAAATCTTTATTTTGATAATTTAACAAAGGCTCACCACCCGTAATTACAACTATAACTTTGCGTGAATTTGCTAGCTTCAAAACCTCATCAAAAAGCTTTGTTGAAGTATATGTTTTATAACAAGTTTTAAATTCTTTAGTAAAAACAGCTCTTATAGTATCACAGCCCAAAAGTATTTTAGAATCTTTTTCTTTTTTTACTCCAAAGCCTGCGCAGTTAAAATTACACCCGGCAAATCTTACAAATATAGCCAAATTTCCACTATATTTTCCCTCACCTTGCAAGCTTAAAAAAGTTTCAACAACTTCCATTATCCACCTGTTTGATAAAAGGCTCTTGTAGAACTTTGATTGGCATCATTTTCTGCCCATCTATTTTTTTCTGATTTATTTTTTATCACGGTTTTTAAAACTTCACAAGCACTTGCTATGTCTTTATTGCGTATAGCTTTTTTAATACTTAAAGCCTCATCATAATATAAACAAGGTATTAAAAGCCCTTCGGCTGAAAGCCTTATACGGTTACAACTATCACAAAAATCATGGCTATGTGGATCAATAATGCCAAACTCATACCCATCTTCAAGTTCATAAATAGTCGCAGGTGCATTTGGACTTTTTTGTCCTTGTTTAAAAGAATACTTTTGAGCAATGATATTTAAAATTTCTGTTGATTTTAAGCCTTTTAAATCTCCATAAGCATGATAATTTTCCATAAATTCTATAAAGCGAATTTGGCTTTTGCGTGCTTTGGCAAATTCTAAAAGATCGATAAATTCACTATCATTAATCCCTTTAAGAGCTACGGTGTTAAATTTAATATTAAAACCTAATTCTAAAGCCTCATTAATACCATTTAACACATCTTTGAGTATGTTTTTTTGAGCTAATTTAAAGGCCACTTCTTCTTTTAAAGTATCCAAAGAGATGTTAATTCTTTTTAAGCCCGCTTGTTTTAAATCCTTTGCTTGTTGTTTTAATAAAGAAGCATTAGTAGTAAGCGCTAGATCTATATCTTGCTTATACTCACTAATCATAGCAATAAATTTATGCAAATCTTTTCTTACTAAAGGCTCACCGCCTGTAATACGAATTTTCTTAACTCCTTCATCAATACAAACTTTAACAAACATAAAAAGCTCTTCAAATGATAAAAGATTTTCCTTAGCACTCCATTCAAATGGAGTTTTTGGCATACAATAAAGGCAACGAAAATTACATCTTTGTGTTACTGAAATTCTTAAATAATCGACCACTCTTCCATAGCTATCTACTAACATCAAAGGCCTTTATAATAATTTATTAAATTTTAAAATAAGCTCAACCCTGCCCATACCTATACGCAAATCTTTTGCAATTTGCTCTATGGATTTTTTTTGATTAAAAAGTTCTATGACTTTTTGCTCTTCATTATCATAGCTTGGGCTTAATTTTGTAATACTTTGGGTTTTTTGTTCTAAATTTAATAAACGATTTTTTTGCTCACTTTGAAATTCTTCAATTACTTCCTCTACTTCTTTTAAAGCACTTAAAATAGGAATAATATTTTGATTGATTTTTTGTTCTAGCACCTGCAAAAGTTCTTCTTTTAATTCTTCTCTTATGGCTTCAGTGTCTATTTCTTCTTTTTCTTGCTCTTGCTCATCTAAACTTTCTTTTTTTAAATAATGATATTGTTTATTTAAATCTTCTATCATTTTACCAAGCTCATTAATCTTAACAATACTTTCTTTTTCTTTAATCATCATATAAGCAAACATAGCAAAAATTAATAAAGCTACAACTAGCCACAATAATAAATCACTATCCATTTTCTTGCTCCTTTAAAATTTTAATCATTGCTCTTTGCATATTTGCTACAAAATTATCATACACGAGCTCATCTTCTGCTTTTATTTGCGTGATTTTTGCTTCATTCTCATTTAATGCTTTAAAAAAAATACTAATTTTTTGACCATTTAAATTAAATCTAGCATAATAATCTTCATCTTGCATTAAACACCTATCTTTAAATTGAATATGTGTAAAATTTACCCCAATCACAAAAGATTTATATTTTAAATTAACAAATAATTTTGTTTTATTAATATCATTTTTTATCAAATACAATTCTTGCTTTAAATCCATAAGCAAATCAAAAATCAACTGCTCGCCATCGCTAAATTCTACCCTTGAAGCAAGCTTTTTCCATTTGCTTAAATTGACATAATTATTACTTGAAACATATTCTTGCAAAAACTCTTCATATCTTTCTGTGCTCTCTTCAAATTCTAATTCCAAAGAACTTTTAAAAAATTTCATCTCCATAAAAGATCAACCCATATAAAAATAAAAAACACTATACTTAAATACCCATTTAAAGTAAAAAATGCTTTGTCAATTTTTGCAAAATTCTTTCTAACAATGCGGTGCTCAAAAAATAAAATAACAGCACTAACAATCACACCTAAAAATGCAATATTTCCTGTTGGAGCTACCCAAACAAATAAAAACCAAAAAAGCACTGCTAAAACATGACAAAATGCTGAGATGAACAAGGTTGCTTCAAGCCCAAATTTAGCAGGTATAGAGTGCAAGCCTGTCTTTTTATCATACTCCATATCTTGTAAAGCATAAAGTAAATCAAAACCAGCTGTCCAAAAAGTAACACCCAAACACAAAATAACACTATAAATTTCAATACTTGCCAAAACCACAATACTGCCTGCAATAGGAGCAAGTCCTAAGCAAAATCCTAATACTAAATGCGCTAGGGATGAAAATCTTTTAAAGGCTGAATAAATAGCTAAAATAAACAATACCGGCAAAGAAAGAGCAAAGGCTAGTTTGTTGATAAAATAACTTGCCAAAACAAAAATAATAGCATTTAAAATAATAAAAAGTAAAATGCTAGTTTTACCTATACGACCATCGATATTAGGTCTATTTGCACATCTTGGATTGTCTCTATCAATGTCCTCATCCATCAAACGATTGATTGCCATTGCAAAATTTCTTGCACTTACCGCGCAAATAACACCCAAAAACAAAGCTTTAAAACCAAACCAAGTGCTATCATTTAAAATAACAGAAGCTACAATCATCGAAACAAACAAAAATGGTAAAGCAAAAATAGAATGCTTAAAAACAATCAAGTCCAAAATATCTTTTAATTTTTCTTTTAATAAAGGCATTTTTTCTCTTTATAATATATTTTTGTTATGATTTTACTAAAATAATTTTAAATTTAGGATATTTTTACGATGTTTTTTGAATTTGCACTCATTGGAACTACTGCAAGTGGCAAAACAGAACTTGCTAACAAACTAGCTTATGAATTTAATGCAAGTATTTTAAGCCTTGATAGTCTTTGCGTGTATAAACAAATCAACATCGCTTCAGCCAAAACAGAGCAAAAAACCTTAGATGAGCTTGATTATTTTGGCATAAATTTATTAAATGTCAATGAGCATTTTAACATCGCTTTGTTTTTTGAAGAATACAAAAAAGCAAAAGCCTTTGCTCAAAAAAACAATCAAATGCTTATCATCACAGGTGGAACTAGTTTTTATTTAAAAGCTTTAATGGATGGCTTGAGTGAAAATTTCAAAGAAAGTCAAAGCACGCTAGGTAATGATGAAATTTATCATTTAATGATAAAAATTGATCCACATGCCAAAATAGAAAAAAACGACACCTATCGCTTAAAAAAATGGCTTGGAATTTATGAGCAAACTAATAAAATCCCAAGCGAAGTTTTAAAAGAAACAAAACAAGAAGCTTTAATTAAAAAACTTGATATTTTTGAAATTTCTTGGCAAAAAGATCTTTTGGAAAAACGCATTATTAAACGCACTAAAAATATGCTTGATGAGGGTTTAATAGATGAAGCTAAAATGCTATATAGTAACTATGATCATCATTTAAAAGCACTAAATTCCATAGGCTTAAAAGAATGTAAAGATTTTTTAGATAAAAAAATAAATTTAAACGAGCTTGAAGAACTCATCATCATTCACACAAGACAACTTGCCAAAAGACAAAGAACTTTTAATAAAAAATTCAACAAAGAAATTTTAGATTTTCAAAACGCTTATGAAAATTTAAAAGCTTATATTTTAAAAAAACATCAAGGCTGAGTGTTTAAGACATTTAATTTATCTTTACATAAATTTTGCCAATTGCTTGTTGTGTTAATATCTATACAATTTTGCAAACTTTGCTTTTGATTTTGCATATCTTTTAAATCTTCATAAATATTACTTTGCATATAAAAAGCTCTTGCGCGCTCATCATCTTTTAAAGGATTAGCAAGCAAATCTTTAAACAAAGTTAAGGCTTGTTGAGCTTGATTGTTTTGTTTTAAAGCTTTGATATAGATAAATTCTAAATCCGGACTAAAAAGATTTACTCCTTTTAAATTTTGATAATCAATAGCCTTTGGAGCATAAGTTAAAATACTTGTTAGAAAATTATTTTTTTCACAATAACGCAAAAACTCATAATATAATTCCACCATACGATAATTCATAGGAAATTGCTCTAGTTTTTGCAAAGTTCTTATCATAGCATTATAATCTTGCAATTTAAGTTCAGCAAAAAATTTAATATAATTTGCTTCAAATTTTTCATCATCGCTAATAATAGTTCTTGTATTTAAAATATCATTAATTGTTTTTACAACAAAACGATAACGCTTATCTTTAAGCGCTAAATCTGCACTTTGGAGTTTATAAAAAATAATATCATCATTTTCATTTTCAACTATATATTTTTTAGCTTCTTCTATACGAGTAGTACGCTTAAAGCATTCAAGCATTTGTTTTTTATTTTGTATTTTATTTCCCACATCATAGACCTTAAAATCATCATATATTTTAACAGCAGCTAAGCACTCATCATTTTTTAAATTTTGTTCTAAAACTAAAATAGCAGCTTGTTCTAAAAGATTTTTGATTTCTTTGTTGGAATATTTTTCTATGTCTTTTTGATAACTTACAACTTTTTCATAATTTTTTTCTTGAAAATATAATCTCACATTATCAAATAAAGCCATACTAGAAATTTCTCCAGCATACTTTTGCATGATCTCTTCATATCTTTGATGTAAAAAACTTGCATTATTGTCTTTTAAATATAAGAAATTTTTATCTTGAGCTTCTTTTATTAAACTCACATATTCACCCAAAGGAAAATCTTCTGTGTAAAGATCTAAATACTTTTGAGCTTTAGTATGTTCATTTGCATTTAACAAAGCCAAAGAAAGATCTTTTAATACTCTTTCATATTCCTTATCGACTTTAGTCAAATGCGTAAAAATATACTCATAAATTTTAGAACTTAAATCATAAATTCTATGATTACTAAAAGCCTTAGCTAAGGATAAAGAATTTTCTAAATCACTCATAAAAAATTCAGGATTTGACTCTAAAATTTTACTTGCTAACTCCTTGGCTTCTTTTGTATTTTGCGCTTCTAAATAATTTTTAGACAAAAATAAAGCAGCTCTACTAGCTAAATCTGCATTCGGAGTAGAATAATATACATCTTGATAAATATTATTTGCTATATTTTTTTTACCCAAATGATATAAATAATCTGCATAATCAAGTAAAGCTATTATAGTATATTTATCGTCTTTATGCTCAGTACTTAAAGTATCAATAATATAATCAACATTAGACCTTTGAGATAAGCCCATATAAACTCTCATCATGATATACATTACTTCCGTATAATCTTTATCATTAATATAAGTTCTCACCCATCTTTTAGCATCATCTAGCATTTGCTCTAAAATTTGTTGATCTTTATCAAGCTCATAGGTATAAAGCTTATTTTGCGCTCTTAATTTATAAAGCTCAAATTCATTCATAAATACACTACCTTGATAACGCTTAATAGCATTAACAGCATCTCGTAAAACTTGATCGTATTTTTTGGCTTCATATTCTTGTTTGATATTAAAATATGCATTAAAATCTGCACTTTTTGAAGTTTCCATAGGATTAGAATTTAAATCCAATGCTCCAATATAAGGCATTAATGCATCATCAAAATAAATATCAAAATCAAGTCCATCGCTAGGTTTATAATACCTTAAATCCTTAGTAAAAATAAACACAAAATGTTTAGAAGTATCTCCATTTTGACTTTGAATTTCTTTAGCATTAAAAATATCTTGAGAATAATTAAACATTTTAGCTAAAATTTTAGGATATATTTTAATTGTCAAAAAAGTTTGGTGTTTTTCAAAATAAATTGTAAAATCATCAAATTCTTTATTTTGAAATTGCATATTACTAACGCCCAAAACATTACACTCAAAATGAGTTTTTTCAAATTCAAAAATACTCTTGCAAGTAAAATCTTTATTATCTTTTAAATGCAAAAGTGTAAAGGGACGATTTTGTTCTTCCCCTTTATTAACAATAACTTCAAAAGAAAATATATAATTTATGCTTAATAATAATAAAAATAAAATCCTTATCATGAGCGTGATTATAGCAATATTATTTCACAAAAGCAAAAACGCACATGATAAGCTTCCAATAAAACATAAACTTAAAATAATCTTTTGCCTAATATCTAAATTTATACTCTTTATAGATTGATTTTTTTTAAAAAAGATATAAATTAAAATTTTCAAATAAGCATAAAGCATGATCATAGAACTTAAAGCTATAGCAAATATAAGTACATAATAGCCTGAATTTAAAATAGAAGCTAAAATTAAAATTTTACCCCAAAAAATCCCAAAAGGTGGAATTCCTGCTATACATAAAATAAACATAGCTAATATTATAGATAATACGGGTCTTTGATCAAATAAGCCAGAAAAACTTTCAAATGAGCTTTTTTGAAATAAACTTAAGATTAAAAAAATTCCATAGTTTGCAAAAGCAAAAGAAACCCAATAAACGAACAAGGCAAAAATTGAAAGCAGGTAAGAAGTTCCATCTCCTTGAGAACTCACACTCATACTAGAAACAATAACAGCCAATATAAAAGAAGAATGAGTAATAGAGCTATATGCAAGCATTTTTTTTGCATCTTTTTGAATTAAAGCCACTATGCTTACAGCAAGCATAGAAAAAATTGCTAACGATGCGACTATGTATTCAAATTTTACTCCACCGCCTAAAGCAGAAAAAATTCTTAAAACTACTATTATCATAGCAATTTTTGGAACAATAGATATGAAAGCTATAAAATTTGTATGAACTCCACAATATACATCTTTTAGCCAAAAATGAAAAGGAGCGATAGAAAGTTTTACTCCAACAATAACCAAAAACATCACTCCAGCACATAATAATACAGGATCTGAAATATATTCAGAATGCAATAAATTATCCAAATCCAAAGACTTTGTTTTTAAATACACAAAAGCACAAGCAAAAACAAAAAATCCAGCCCCTACTGCAGCTAAGGCAAAATATTTTATGCTAGAACTAATAGCATTATGAGTTCCTCTTAATGCTATTAATGTATAAAGAGCTAAAGAAGATCCTTCTAAAGCTAGGAAAATCACAATCAAATTAGTAC
Organism: Campylobacter sp. IFREMER_LSEM_CL2090; assembly: GCF_025771865.1. Taxonomy (NCBI): domain Bacteria; kingdom Pseudomonadati; phylum Campylobacterota; class Epsilonproteobacteria; order Campylobacterales; family Campylobacteraceae; genus Campylobacter; species Campylobacter sp. IFREMER_LSEM_CL2090. Next base: position 33,449 of record NZ_JAKMRA010000007.1, on the reverse strand, counting down.
TTGAAACCATTAATATTAAGGAAGCAACCATAAACAAAAATAAAGAAAAAAATTCTGCTCTTTGTTCATCTTTGTCTATAAGCAAATAAAGTATAGAAAAAAACAAAATAATTATTTGCGCAAAAATTGCATAATTATCGCTTACAAATAAACCAAAAAAAGCATGAGAATTATCTAAAACAAAACCATTATAAAGCAATAAAAAACACAAAGTGCTAAGCAAAGCTATAACACTTGCTCCTATATAAAAATTTCTAGAAAGTTTTTTAAATGCACTCAATAAAAGTAATGCAATAGCCCAAAAAAGCAATGACAACACAGGAAATAATAATACAAAATTTAATTTTTCTAAACTAAAACCACTCATTAAAAACCTCTTATACTATCTATGATTTTTTGATTTTCTATAGCGATATTTCTTGTTTGCATAACTTCAAGAATACTATTTACATTAGAAGCAATTTGATCTAGCATAGCACTTGGAGCTACCCCTAAATAAATCACTAATGCACTTAAAATACTTAAAACAAAAATTTCACCTTTTTTAAGCGTAAATTTACTGCACACTTCTTCTTCGCAAGTAGTAAAAAACATATTTCTATAAATATTTAGCATATAAATAGCTCCTAAAACGATTACACCGCCCGCAAATAATGCATACCATAAATTTACACTTGCCACACCTTGCAAGATCAAAAACTCACCTACAAAGGAAATAGTCAAAGGCAATGAAATAGATGAAAACAACAATACTGCAAAGAAAAAGCTAAATAATGGGGCTGTTTTAGCTAAATTTTTATAAAAGTCTAAATCAAAAGTATGATATCTTTTGTAAAGCATATAAGCGGCTAAAAATAAGCCACCTGTTACTATACCATGTGCAAACATATAAAATACAGAACCACTAACCCCATTATAAGTAAAAGTTACGATACCTAAAATTACCACACCCAAATGCGAAATTGAGCTATAAGCAATTAATTCTTTTAAATCCTTGGCTTTAAAAGCAATTAAGGCTGCATATAAAATTCCAACTATACATAAAATAGCAAGTAAAGAATAATAATGATTCAAAGTATCAGGCGCTAAAGGCAAAATAAATCTTAAAAACCCAAAAGGTGCCATTTTAAAGCTTACAAGCATTACAGATACTAAAGTCGGACTTTTGGCATAAACCTTTGGAGCCCAAGTATGAAAAGGAAACAAAGGACTTTTAATCGCAAAAGCAATAAAAAATCCTACAAATATTAGATTTTGTGCATTCTCAGGTATAAAAAATTCACTCTTATACCAAGCTAACAAATCAAAACTCCAATATCCAAAACTTTGATAATACAAAAATCCCACATAAATAATAGCTAAAAGCATAAGCATAGAACCGCAAAATGCATAAATGAAAAATTTAATCCCTGCCTTATAATTATCTGAATATCTACCTATTAAATAAATAAGCGGTATAAGAGAAAACTCCCAAAATACATAAAACAATAAAGCATCCAATGAAGCAAAAAGTCCTACAATGCAAAATTGTAATAAAAATATACTTATTACAACACTTTTATCTTGAATATCCAAACATATAAAAGATAAAAAAATCATAACAGAACAAAGTAATATTAAATAAAGCGCTATAGCATCTACACCTATGTGAAAATTAACTATCAAAGAATTTAAACTAAATTCATAAGCCATGCCACCATCGTAGTTAAATAACAAAAAAACATTAAAAACTAAAATCAAAAAACTAACTAAAACAGCAAAGGACTTGCTATCTTCTTTTTGTAAAAATAAAGCTATAAAAGCCGCAAAAAATGGAAATAACATTAATAAACCGAGCATATTACACCGCCAAAGCTAAACAAAATAAACACACAAAAGCCAAAACTACAATCCTTAAAGCCAAAGAATAATCCTTACCCATACTAAGAACCCTAGCAAATGTTTTAAGGAAAAATGCAATACTATCTACCAAAGCATCTAAAATTTCTTTATCAGCTTTTCTTAAAAATTCACAAAATAAAGCATACTTACTAACAATAAATTGATGATAAAATTTTGGTATGTAGTATTCATTAAACAAAAGTTTGTAAATACTTGTTTTAGAAAGTGATGGTTTAAACCAATTTTTCCAATAAGCTATGATAGCTAAAAGCACTCCAAGTACCGCAGAAACACTTGCAAGTATCATAACTAAAGAATTTTGACCATCAATAAAAGCTAAATTTTTACTTACAAAATCCATAAAGCTATGCTCAAAAAATCCTGCTATAATAGCAAGCAAAGCCAAAGGACTCATCGCAAGCAAAGCTATTTTACTAGCTTCATGGGGATGTTCTTCATGTCTTTTTGGAGTAAAAAATACAAGCATTAAAAGTCTAAAGCTATAAAAAGCTGTCATAAAAGCTGCTATTAAAAGTACTAAAAAAATTCCATGATGATGGCTTATAAAAGAAAATCCTAAAATTAAATCTTTAGAGAAAAATCCTGCAAAAGGATAAATTCCTGCTAAAGCTAAAGAACCTATAAGCATTAAAATAGCACTAAAACGCATACTTTTATAAAGTCCACCCATTTTACTAATGTCAAGCTTATCATTCATAGCATGCATAACATTACCCGCACCTAAGAATAATAAAGATTTAAAAAATGCATGAGTTGCAAGATGAAATAAAGCTATTGCATAAGCTCCAAGACCTGCTGCTACAAACATATACCCAAGTTGAGAAAGCGTCGAATATGCAATAATTCTTTTTAAATCTTTAGCTACCATAGCCATAGAAGCAGCAAAAAGCGCTACAAAAGCTCCAAGTATAGCGATAAAATACCCTACTTCAGGAACTTGTAAATAAAGCTCCCCTGCGCGAATTACCAAATAAACTCCCGCAGTAACCATAGTAGCAGCATGGATTAGAGCTGAAACTGGCGTAGGTCCTGCCATAGCATCAGCAAGCCAAGTATGGAAAGGAAATTGTGCTGATTTACCCATAGCACCTACAAAAAGTAAAAGTGCTATTAAAATCAAAATCACATCATTTTCATGCCCTAAAGATAAAAGGGTAAAAAATTCATCATATTTTAAAGAGTTAAATTCTATATAAATTAAGAAAATTCCTAAAAGCAAAGCCAAATCTGCAATTCTATTCATGATAAATGCTTCATTAGCAGCAAAAGTGTATTTTTTATTATGATACCAAAAACCTATCAAAAGCCATGAGCAAAGTCCAACACCTTCCCAACCTATGAAAAGTCCTAAGAAATTATCACTCATAATCAAAAACATCATAGAAAAAACAAAAAGTCCCAAATAGCTAAAATAGCGATTAAACCCTTCATCATGCTCCATATAAAATATACTATATAAATGCACAAAAGTCGCTACTATACTTACCACATTCATCATAATCAAAGTAATAGAGTCTATTTTAAAACCAAAACTAACATCTACTAAAGATATCCAAGTACCAAGTTCAAAATTAAAATGTACTCCATTATTTAATAAAACAATTGAAGCAAAAGCTGAAAAAGCTATAAATAAAGAAGCTAAATAACCTAAAATAATTTTCTTAGCACTAAAAGCAAAAATACCTAAAATAACAGCTGAAGCCAAAGGAGAAAAAAGTGCAATTAAAGCTAAATTTTGCATTTTATCTCTCCTTTTTCAGCTAAAGAGCTAAGCTCTAATGTTCCTGTTTTTCTATACCATAAAACACAAAGCGCTATCCCAACAGCTACTTCACAAGCTGCAACTCCCATTACAAATAAAGCAAAAATTTGACCTTCTATGTCTTTATGAGAAGCTCCTGCTGTAACTAAAGCCAAATTAGCAGCATTTAATAGAATTTCACTTGAAATAAAAAGCATAATTAAATTTTGGCGTTTTATGATACCTATTAGACCAATGATAAACATCAAAATAGCCACAATGTAGTATTTTTCTAACATCATTGTTCGTCCTTTTTTACATTTTTTTGAGTAAGTGCTATAGCACAAATTAAAGCTATTAAAAGTAAAATTGCCATAAATTCAAAAGCAAGCATATATTTTGTAAATAGAGCAAAGCCTATTTGCTGAGTAGAATCAAGACTATAAACTTCACTAGTTTCATTTAAACCAAACTCATATCCCATAATAATACTAACTAATAAAACAGCACTAAAAATCACAGCAAAAATGAAGATTCTTTTACCTTTTAAACTTTCTTTTACTTTTATAGAAGCATCAAAAAACATCATAGCAAAACTATAAAGACCTAAAATAGCTCCACTGTAAACAATTATTTGAATTGCTCCAATAAATTCAGCATTAAGTAAAAAATAAAATCCACTTAAAAAAACCATAGCCACAGCCAAAGAACTGATAGCATAAAGCACGCTAGTGCTTAAAACACTAATTAAAAAAAATCCCAACACCAAAACACTTAATAAACAAAAAGCTATCGTTTCAAACATTTTCTTCCTTTGGAGCATCTTGCTGTCTTTGCAAATCTGTCTCATAATAATTTGGAGTTTTCTTTACTAAATCATCAGCATCTTTTCTTAAACTACCACTTCCTTCAAACACCACTTGATTTTTAAGCTCATCGATAGGAGTTAAAAAATCTTCCTTTTGACCAAAATAAGATCTTTGCTCTGCGGCATTTTCATATTCTTTACCATGCACAATGGCAAGTTCAGGACAAACATCAGCACAAAATCCACAATAAATACAACGCCCTAAATTAATACTATAATTTTCGACCTTTTTGCGTCCATCTTCGCTTAAACTCGTTTCCATTCTTATACAATTACTAATGCAAATTTTTTCACACAAGCCACAACCAATACAACATTCATTTTCACTTTCAATAAAACGCATCAAACGATGAACTGCACGATATCTATCATCTAAAGCAACTTTTTCCATAGGATATTTAATCGTTGCGCTATTGTTTTTTTTAAACATTTCTCTTAATACGACAAATAAACCTACAAAAAGCTCTGTATTTAAAGAACGCTTGATTACTTGTATGAATTTTTCATAAGTATTTTGAGGATTTTTACGCTCAAAATCTACTTTAAAATAACCTTTTTTCATTGTTTTTTCCTATATCACAAGTACTAAAGCACTAATTAATAAATTTAAAACCGCTAAAGGTATTAAAATCAAATAACACATTCTCATTACTTGATCAGGACGCAGTTGCGGAAAAGCACCTCTAGCCCAAAAATACCAAAAGAACACAAAAGACACTTTCAAAAGCATCATAATAGCCCCTGGTATAATCCAAAAATCATTAAATCCACCCAAAAATAAAAGCGATATCATAATCGCTCCGGTAATCATGGCTGTATATTCTCCGATAAAAAACATACCCCATCTAAGTCCGCTATATTCAGTGCCATAACCTGAAACAAGTTCAGTTTCGTTTTCACTTAAACAAAGTGGAGTTCTATTAGTTTCTATAAAAATAGCTATCACAAATAAAATAAAAGCTAAAGGTTGTTTAAAAATAAGCCAAGAAAGTATGCCATCACTTTGATAGTTATTAATATCTACTAAAGACAAAGATCCAACAAGCATTACAACACACACCAAAGAAAGTCCTGCAACGCTCTCATAAGAGATAATAGAAACAAGCCCTCTTGCCCCGCCTAGCAGCGACCATTTATTATTACTTGCTAAACCTCCTAAAAAAATCGCATAAAAACTAACTCCACCCATACCTACAACAAAAAGCAAGGCCACATTAATATCAGCGATAATAGGACGAATCACTCTACCAAATAAAGTAAATTCAGGAAAAATAGGTATAGCTGCAATTGCTACAAAAGCACAAATTGCTGCAATCAATGGAGCAATTAAAAATAACACTTTTTGAGCATAAGTTGGCACTATATCCTCTTTAGTAAAAAGTTTAATCATATCAGCAACTACCTGAAGCAATCCAAAAGGACCTACCATATCAGGCCCTAAACGACGATGAAATAAAGCCAAAGCCTTTCTTTCAAGATAAGTTGCCAAGCCTGCTAAAGTAGCAAAAATAGCTATAACAAGCACGCATTTTATAATTGTTTCTATAATAAAAAAAGTAATATCACTCATATTTTAGCTCCTGCTTTTTCAAGCCAAACTTTTACATATCGAGTATTATCAAATAAAGATTTATAATCAATCTTACTATCATAATCCCCTAAATACGCACCATTTTCTAAAGATTCATCACATTTTACACTTATAGCAATTTGAGTTTTTTCATTTTTTAAAATAACACTATCATCTTGGTTTAAATCAAATTTTTGCATTAAATCAGACGATAAAAATAAAGCTCCAACCTCATTAAAAGCTCTATTACTAAGTTTTGAAAACTGATGAATGCTATTTGCATGATATAAAGTTAAATTTCCTTCATTTTGCTCTTTAACTTCTTGAATGCTTAATGTTTTTTCAAACTCAAAATGGGAAAAATCAAGCTCATAACCTCTATGATTTACCCCACCATTATCATAATAATTTTCTAACTCATCAAAGTCAATTACCCTAAAGCCTTTATTTTGTGGTAAAAATTTAGTATAGTTGATCGTAAATTCTTCATCAAAACCTAAGGCATTTGCCAAATCATTTAAAAAATAACCTTTAAATTCTAAAGCCGCATTTGTAGGAACTAATCTTTTATCATAATTTACAAAGCTACCTTCTTGTTGATTTAAACTAGAACTTGCAAGATCAAAATGCCCATCATAAGAAAAAGTAAAATCGCCTTTTTCGTTATAACCTAATGTTTTTCCTACTTGAAAATCTTGACTTAAATCACAAATTAAACTCACGCCTAAGGTATTAGTGCAAGTTGGATTTAAAAAGACTTTAAATTCAGTATATTTTTGCACCAAAGCACAAAGTTTTGCTAGCTTGGCACTTTGCTCATCATAGTAAAAATCACTTCCTATAATAAGTGTAAATTTTTGCTTTTTTACGAGTAAAGTTTCTAAAATATCCTCATCTATGCCAAGATTTTTCGCATAATTTGATCTTTGCACCTCTATGCTTTTTTTAATTTTTTTAGGCACAAGTTTTTTAACTTCTTCTATAATAGTTTCGCCGTTTTCATTTTGCTTTTCTATCTTTTCAGTAACTTCTTCATTGATAGTTTCTTCTATTTCTTTTGTATCTTGATAATACGCATTTTCTAATGTGTTTTTAAAATCCTGCGGAAGCTCTTTGGCAAATTTTTGCAAGATAAATAATAAAATACTTTCATTATCTTTAATATCATGATTAATCTGCAAGAAATTTTTAGAATATTTATCCACACCTTTATCTTTTATAGGGTGAAAATATAGCCCTGCACCTTTATTCATTACCAAAGCGTTATTAACTTTATATCCTAGCGTTGGCGCATCATAGCGTAAAAATGAACCTACGATGATTAAAAAATCACTTTGAGTGATATCGTCTGTATTTGCATTATACATTGCATTTGCATTTTGATAAAAACAAGCTAGGAAATCTTGGAATTTTTTAGCTTCATGATTTATAAGATTAAGATTAAATTTTTTACTTAAATTTTGCAAGATTAAAGCTTCTTCATTAGTAATAAAACTATTAAATAAAATATTTTTTATTTCATTATTTTTTATCATATTTACTAATTTTTCAAAGGCTTTTTCATCTTTACCTTGAACTTCATTTTGGGTATTAAAACCATATCTTGCGGCTTTATTTAGCGTAGCAAAAGCAAAATCATTGCTCACTCTATAAATTTTTTCTTTTTGATTATTAATACTAGTTTGTTTAATATCATAATACATCAACTCACAATCACTTGAATGTGGATTACTAGCTGGAATTTTCTTTAACTCCCAAGCATTAGATGTATATTGAAAAGCCGAACCCACCAAAGCTCCCGTTGGACATACACTTGTACATTCTCCGCAAAAAGAACAATCAAGCATATCGCCACCACTTGGCGCAATTAAACTCTTTTGAAATTTAGTCCAAATAGCTAGCGCATCTTTACTCATACTTTCTTTAAAGCTTGCATCGGGTGTATTTGCTCCTCTTGGAGTAGTTTTTAAAGCGCTTTCTCCTATTTTATCTTTACAAACTGTAATACATCTTTCACACACTATACATAAAGCTGGATCATAATTAATCTCGCCCCATTTTTTATGCTCTTTATGGGTATCTTTAATCCAATAATTTTGCACATTTACTCTTGCTTTGTGTGTAAAGTTTTGAAGCTCACACTCACCGGATTTATCACATACCCCACATTGTAAAGGGTGGTTGATGCAATATGCTTGCATGATAGCATTACGCTCATCCCATAAATTTGATAAATCACTTTCTACTACCATACCTTCTTTAACTTTAGTATTGCAAGAATAAACCTTTTTACCATCAGCTTCTACCATACACATACGACAAGCAAGTGTTGGAGAACAACCATTTAAATAACAAATTGCAGGAATGAAAATATCATTTTTTCTTGCGACATTTAAGATATACTCACCCTCATTTGCCTCACATTCTATACCATTAATGATAACTTTCATTTTATAACCTTAACTTGAGCTTTTGAAAAAGCAAAATCAGCGCTTTCATAATCAAACAAAGCCACCGTGCCTTTCAAGTCATGATTGATTTTTACTATAGTTGTAAATTCTTGAGTGTTTATTTTTAAATTAATTTTATCCTCATCCTTAACCTTAGCAATTAAAGCAAAGGAAGAAGAGCAATGCAAATTTTTGTCTCCCAAAGGTGCTTGCATGATAATAGTTCCATCAAAATTATCAAGTTCTAAAAGCTCACTAAAAGAATTTTGTATTGATAAATTTTCTTCATTTTCATTAGAGCAAATTAGCAAAAGATTAAATTTATGACAAAGTTTTTCTAAAAAATACTTAATATTTTCAAAATCTTTATGTTGATATAAATTTTCATCAAAAATAATACATTTTGCTTCTTTTAAAAACTCTAAAATCTCTAAAGCTTCTTCTTCACCAAAGCAAGATTCAGCACTTAAATACCCCTCATCAAATTCGTCAAATTCAGTCTCCAAGCTCATCTTACAAAGCAAAGCAAGCACGAAAGGCACACTTGCAATCTCACATTTATAAAAGTTTGCTTTTAAATTTTTATCCTCTAAACAAGAAATATTATAATTTTTACTTTTGTTAAGCTTAGCGCAAAGTGAAGGATTTTTTAAAGAAAGCAAATCCACAAAACACAAAGCATTTAAGCCTTCTTGATATTTTGCTAATTTCATTGTCCTACCTTTTTAAAAACTATAGTCCAATCTACTTGATTAAATTTTAAAGAATTTAAAAGTTCACAATTTTGCTCTTTTATGAAGGCAAAACTTTTTTCTACATTAGAAAAATCTCCTATTTCAAATAAAACTACTAAAACTTCACCCATATAAGCATTTTTAATAATTTGTTCTAAGTCTTTAAACAAATCTTGACTTTTTCTTAAATCCACGCGTCTCATCGGTCTATCTCGCCTAAAACTATATTAATACTTCCTAAAATTGCCACTGCATCAGCCAAATATGATCCAACAAGCATTTCTTCTAAAAATGCACAATGAAAAAAGCTTGGGGTTCTAGCTCTTAATCTATATGGCTTACCGCTACCATCTGAGTGGATAAAAAATCCAAGTTCGCCTTTTGGACTTTCAGTTGGCACATACGCCTCTCCTTTTGGTGGTTTTAAACCTTGGGTTACTAGGACAAAATGTTGCATAAGAGAATAATTTTGCGTCATGATTTGCTCTTTTGAAGCACTTACATACTCAGGATGATTGCATAAAATTTCAGGCGGAGTATCTTGATAAAGCTTAGCACATTGAACTAAAATTTTTAAACTTTCTCTAAATTCTTGCATATAAACCTTATATCTTGCATAAGAATCACCCATTTTGGCCACAGGCACGCCAAAATCTACCTCATCATAAAGCAAATAAGGCTCTTCTTTTCTAACATCATAAGCAATACCACTTCCTCTTAGCATAACCCCACTACAACCCCAACTTAGCGCTTGTTCTTTGCTTACAACTCCTACATTTTCAGTTCTTGCGCGCCAAATTCTATTATCATCAAGCAAAGCTTCATAATCTTTTATATCATTTGGAAATTTATTACAAAATACCAAAAGTTCATCTAAAAAACCTTCAGGTAAATCAAGCATTACCCCGCCTATTCTCATAGATGAATGCGTAAGTCTTGCCCCGCAATATTTTTCTATTAGATCAAGCACATACTCACGCTCTCTAAAGCAGTATAAAAATACTGTCATCGCACCAATATCAAGCGCATGTGTAGCAAGCCATAACAAATGCGAAGCAATACGGTTTAACTCAAGTAAAATCATCCTTATCACACTTGCTCTGCGTGGAATTTCCAAACCACAAAGTTTTTCCACAGCAGCTACATAGGCATAATTATTTGCACTAGCTGCGATATAATCCATTCTATCAGTAGTTGGGATAAACTCTTGATAGATCATATTTTCAGCCATTTTTTCCATACCACGATGCATATAACCTATACAAGGAGCAGCCTTGGTGATTTCTTCTCCATCAAGCTCTAAAATAAGGCGTAAATTTCCATGAGCACTTGGATGTTGAGGGCCAAGATTTACTATCATGGTGCCATCTTCACGCTCAAAGCTTATATTTTCATAATAAGGTTTTAATTTAGTAGAAATTTGCATTTTATCTTCTCTTATCTAAAATTTTTACTTGCGTTCTTTTGGCTTTTTTCACAAAAGGCACGCCACCTTCTTCTTGATATTCTTGTAGGTATTTATCCTCTCTTGGAGCTTCGCCTTTACCAACCTCATGATAAATTCTACTAAAGTTTAGCGTGTCTTTTTCATCTACAAAACCTGGATCTCTATTTTCCTCACCTACAACCTCGCGGTATTCTTTTCCAAAAATTTTATCTATCTCATACCACTTAGCAAATTCATCACCATGCAAAGGATAGCTTTTTAAAAAAGGATGTCCATACCAATCATCAGGCATTAAAAGTCTTTTTAAATTTGGATGATTGATGATGAAAATTCCAAACATATCATATATTTCTCTCTCACACCAATTAGCACCCTTAAAAACACTCATAACACTTTGAAGCCTTTCTTTTAAACCAACGAAAGTTTTTATTCTCACTCTTAAATTTTTCTCCATATTTAAAAGCTGATAATATACTTCAAAACCCTGTTTTTGAGCGACAAAATCAATCGCACTTGCATCAGTAAAACAGCTATAACCTAAATTCTTAAGCTTATCAATAATAGCAACATTATCATCTTTGTTTATCTCAATCACCCAAAAATCAAGCTCTATAAAAGAATTTTTTAACTCAAATTCTTGGCTTAAAATTTGATGATCACTCTCAAAAACACTACCCTCTGTGCTTAGTTTTTTAGTTGCAGGTGCATGGTAAAATCTATCCTCATAATAATTTTTTAGCTGAGCATTTTTCTTATCGCTATATTTTCTCATCATATAAGCCTTTTTGGAGCTATTTTTCTGCTTGCTTTTTCTTTACGAATTCTTTTTTGCAAAATCATCAAAGCAAATTGAAAAGTTTCAGGACGCGGAGCACAACCTGGCACATAAATATCAACAGGAATAATCCTATCCACTCCTTGGACAGTAGAATAGGTATTAAACATACCGCCGGTATTTGCACAAGAACCCATAGAAATAACCCATTTAGGATCAGGCATTTGATCATAAAGTCTTCTTGTAAATTCAGCATGTTTTTTACTTAAAGTACCCGCTATAATCATTACTTCAGATTGTCTTGGACTTGCTCTAAAAATTGTTCCAAATCTATCAAAATCATATCTTGCACCACCTGCTGCCATCATTTCAATAGCACAACAGGCAAGTCCATAAGATAGTGCCCATAAAGAATTACTTCTACCCCATTGCACTAACTTATCAACCGTAGTTAAAACAACTGGCGCATTACTCATTTTTTGATACTCTGCCATGCAAATGCTCCTTTTTTATAAGCATATAAAAAGCCTACTGCAAGTAATAAAATAAAAACAAACACTTCCACTAAGGCAAATAAAGATAAGCCATATTTTGAAAGTTCTGCGGTTAAATCTTTAAAAATCACCGCCCAAGGAAATAAAAACACCACTTCAATATCAAGCAAAATAAAAATCAATGCAAAAACAAAAAATTGAGAATTGATTTTATTTGCTTGTTTAGAAGCCATAGGCCCACACTCATAAATTCCTAGTCCAAGTTTTTTTCTATTATGAGAGGCTAGCTTAGAGCCTATTTTAGAAGAAATATACACCAAAGTAAAAAATATAACACTTGCAATAACAAGCATTGCAAAGATGCCAAAGTATTGATGCTCTATAGTTGCGTGCGTCATAATAAACCTTTTATTTAAGCATAATTAAATTTATTTTACTTCAATTTAGCTATATAAAAACTTATTATCAAAAAAATAAATTTTTATGTATTTCAAAATGAAACAGTTTTTATCTTTTTATAAATACATTTTTTTATGACAAATATCTTGTAAGATTTTTTCCTGATGAGAAATAAAAATATAAGTAATATCGTATTTTTTTTGAAAAGCATATAAATAATTTAGAATTTTACAAGTAGTTGGTATATCAAGTGCTGCTGTGATTTCATCTAAAATAAGCAATTTTGGTTTTAAAAGCAAAGCTCTAATCAAACCTAATCTTTGGCTTTGACCGCCACTTAATTTAGAAGGTTTTAAATTTAAAATATCTTTTTCAAGCTCAAAAGCATCAAAAAGTTTAAAAAGCTCTCCAAAATCGGGCTTAAGTTTAAAATTTTCATACACATCAATCAAAAGTCTTTTGGTATTTTTGTAAGGATTTAAAGCTAGCTTTTGATCTTGGAAAATATATTGAATTTTTTGGCGTAATTTTCTTTGAGCGTTAAAATCTAAATTTAATATATTTTCATTTTCAAACAAAACTTCTCCAGTATTTGCACATTCAAGCATACAAAGAATTTTAGCTAAAGTGCTTTTACCACTACCACTTTCCCCACAAAGCAATAAATTTTCATTTTGATTTAGAGAAAAACTCACATCTTTAAAAACAAAAATTTCCTCTTCCTTTAAATACCAATGTTTTTTAAATTTATAAGATTTGCTTAAATTTTTAACTTCTAAAAACATTCTCATTCTCAAAATAATTTAACAGTTCTTTAGCAAAAACACCTTTTGGATTGCTTAAAAACTCTTTCACGGGCATTTGATAAATCAAAGTTTTATCTTCTATGATAGCCACCTCATCACAAAGCTCTTTAGCTAAATTTATATCATGAGTAATGAAAATGAGATTTTTAAATTGTGTTTTTAACTCTTTTAAAATAGCGATGATTTTTTCTTCATTAGCTCTATCAAGTGAGCTTGTAATCTCATCACACAATAAATACTTAGCCTCGCTTAGTAAAGCTAGAGCTATTTGAATGCGTCTTGCCATACCACCACTTAGCTGATATATAAAAGAATGCCATAAAAGATCATGATTTTTAAGCCCTAAACACTCAAAATAATAAAAGGCCTTTTCTTTAATCTCTTTTGTGCTTAAATTAGTATGAGTTTTTAAAGCTATATTAAAATAACTCCCTATATCAACAAGAGGATAAAAACTCCCATAAACATCTTGAAAAAGTAAATTTACCTTAGTTCTTAAAATATTTAGCTCTTTTTCTTTTAAAATTAAAATATCTTTTTGATCTATCCTAAATTTTTGTGCATTAAGCTTATAGTGTTTATCAAAAAGCTTAATCATGCTTTTTAAAAGCAAGCTTTTTCCCGCTCCACTTTTACCCATGATAGCCAAAGCTTTACCATCTTCTAAATTAAGATTTATATCTTTTAATAAGATCTTATCTTTAAAGCTAAGATTTAAATTTGCAATTTCTATCATGCTTTAATCTCTTCTTGTAAGTCATTACCCAAAGCAAGCAAAGGTAGGATAAGCATAAGTATAAAGGCTACTGGAAAAACTATCATCCACCAAAATCCCAAAAACACAGCCTTACTTGCTTCATTTAACATATTTCCTAAACTTGGAGTCCAAAGCTCTACGCCCAAGCCAAAAAAGCTTAAAGTAGCTTCACTTGTAATAGCATGAGCAATATTTAAAACAAAAAGCACAAAAAGCAAATTCCAACAAGCAGGTAAAAGCTCACTAAATAAAGCTTTCATCTTACTAGAGCCTAGAATAATAGCATTTTGATAAAACTCAAGTTTTTGAAATTTATTAAGCTGAGTATCAAGTACTTTTGCCACAAAAGCAAAATGCCCCAAAGCGATGATAAAAATCATACTCCACAAAGATCCCGCCAAAAAACTTTGAAAAAACATAATCACAAGTAAAGAAGGTAAAGCCAAAAGCATATCAAGCACTCTAGCAAAAAAGGCATAAGCAAAAAATCTTGTTAAAAACACATAAACACAAGCAAAAAGCACGCTAAAAAATGCCGCCATTACCCCTACAAATAAAGAAATACGCAAGGCATATAAAATACGCGTAAAAACATCTCTACCAAGTAAATCTGTGCCAAAAATATGACTTAAATTTGGGGCTATTTTAGCCTTGCTTAAATCCACTAAATTAGGATCATAAGAACTTATTAAAGGTACAAAAAGTGCTAAAATGAAACTTAGTAAAATCATCATCACATAAAACTTACGCATTGGCAAACCTTGGATTAATCATCTTGCAAATTATCTCTACGATCAAATTTACAAGCACTACCACTAAAATGCTAAAAATTACCACAGCTAGCACCACAGGATAGTCTTTAAACAATATACTTTTAATCACTAAATTTCCAACACCCTCATAAGAAAACACACTTTCTACTATATAAGTTCCCATTAAAAAACTCACAAAGGAAGCACCAAAATACGCGAGTATAGAAGCAAAAGCATCTTTTAATACAAAATGCAAATAAATTCTTTTTTTACTAAGCCCTCTTGCAAAAGCACTTTCTATAAAGCCCTGATTTAAACTATCAATCAAACTTGTCCTTATAAAACGCACACAAACAGCTAAATGTGAAAGCACTAAAGCACATACTGGTAAAAACAAATGCCACAAACGATTAAATACATCATCTTCAAAGCCAATATCAGCAATAGCCGAACTTGGAAAAAGCTTAAAAAATACAGCAAAAACTAAAATAAGCATTAGCGATAAAGAAAAAGTAGGCAATGCAAAAAAACTCATCGTTGAAAAGGTAATAATTTTATCCAAAAAACTATCTTTATAAAGAACGCAAAAAAGTGCTAAAACCAAAGATAACACAAAAAGTATAAAAAAAGCCAAACTTCCTAGTATGATGGTATAGGGAAGTTTTTCTTTTAAAATTTCACTAACCTTTTCTCCGCTGATTAAAGAGTAGGAAAAGTCGCCTTTCATGGCATTAAAAAGCCAATTTTCATACTGCTCTAATAAAGGCTTGTCTAAATTTAAATTATGCTCGATTTCTTCTTTTATTTTAAGGCTAGTTCCTTGAGGCACACTAGCAAAAACCACACTTCCTTTAGCATGATAAATCATCACAAAACATAAAAAACTTGCAAAAATCATCAAAAAAAACGCCCATAAAAGGCGTTTAAAAATGAGTTTTAGCACTAATTTTTGCTCCACTCATAAGCATTCCAAGTAAAACCTACCCCATGATGACCTAAAATATGAGGTTTTATACCTTGGATATTTTTAGCAAAAACTAAAGGATAATCAATATAAGCTATAAATAAAAATGCAGGATCTTTATATAAAGCGTCAATAAATTCTTTATAGTATTTTTTTCTTTCATTTACATCAAGTGAATTTCTAGCTTTTATCAAAGCTTCATCAACTTTAGCATTTTGATAATGACCAAAATTCCATCCACTAGAGTTTAAAGCACTATCTTGAGAGCTTTCAAAAACTCTAAAAATATGAAAATCAGGATCATAAGGACTACCCCAACCTACCAAAAAGCTGTCAATCTTAGTATAGTCAAAACTTCCACTCGGCTTAGCAACTGCCTTTGCCTTAATACCAAGCTTTAAAAACTCACTTTGTAAGATATTTACCAAAGCTATTCTTAGTGGATCTTCACTCATAGCATACATTTCAAAGCTAAATTCTTTGCCATTTTTTTCTAAAATTCCATTTTTGTTTTTCACAAAGCCTGCTTTTGCTAAAAGCTCATTTGCTTTTTTTACATCATAAGTATAAGTTGCAAATTCTTTAGGATTTGCCCATGATTTTTCCAAAGGATGATTTGCTACTTTTCCAAAAGAATGCAAAAGAGAATCCACAATAGCTTTCTTATCGATAGCATAATTTAGTGCTAAACGCACATTTTGATCTTTTAAAAACTCATGATTAAAATTAAACATCAAAGCACGATAATCAGCTGAAGGTTCTATAAGCATTTTAAAGTTTTTATCATTTGCAAAATTTGAAGCTAGAGCAAAATCAACTAAAGCTACATCAATAGAACCATTTTTAAGCTCAATAGTACTAATACTTGGATCTTTAATATGTTTTAGTATGAGTTTTGGTGTTTTTACCTTAGCTAAATGATAATTTTCATTTGCTTCTAAGATCATGTATTGACCTTTTTTCCATTGTTTTAGCTTATATGGTCCTGTTCCTATAGGCATTTGATTAAATTTAGTAGTATTTAAATTTTCTTTTTGAAGTAAATGTTTTGGTAAAATTCCCACACTCAAAGCATCTAAAAATGCAGGAAAAGGCTTTGAAAGTGTGATAATCAAATGATAATCATCAATAATTTTTACTTCTTTAACTGCGTCAAAATTTACCTTTGAGGGTGAATTTAACTTCTCATCTTTTAAAGCATTTATACTAAATTCCACATCTTTGGCACTAAATTTAGTCCCATCATGCCACAATATATCATCTCTTAAAGTAAATTCATAAACAAGCCCATCTTTACTAACTTTCCAAGATCTAGCAAGATCAGGCGCTAGATTCATATTTTCATCAAAGCGTGTAAGTCCTGAAAACACAAGAGCAATTGCCACATCATGATCTTCACTAAAAAGCGGATTTATACGCTCTGGCTCATTTTCCACTGCTATAACGATCGTATCTTTTGGCGTAATAGCAAAAAGATTTAAAGCACAAAAAAACATTAAAAAAAATCTCAACATAAAAGGCCTTTCTTATAAGAATAAAGTGTAATTATAACGCTTTTTAATCATAAGCTTTGGTAAAAATTTCATTTTTATCATCAAATAAAAGTTGCAAATACCTCTCATACTGCTTTAGTATATCTACGATGATTTCTTGCTCGTTTAAATACTCTATATTATAACCATTACGCGAATCAGCAAAGAAAGTTTGTGGCTCAAAGATAAATTCTTTAGAATAAGTTGGCATAAATTTATCATCGATTATGCTTTGGCTTGCTTGTTTTTTTACTACTTGCACTCCATAGATAAAATCTTTTGCAAATTCTTTTTTTATAATCAAACTTATACTTGATTTTTCTTGAACGATCTGTGTTTTCAAGCCGTAGTTTTTTAGACTTTGGCTGAGTGATTCCATAGCATTTTTAACTTTGGTATTTAAGAAATTTTGTATGTCTTGTTCTTTGCTTTGTTTTAAAATTCTAGCAAGTCTTTCTTGCCAAAATTCTCCTGTAAAATACACACTACTTTGACTAAGCTTAGTTAAAGAATAATTCACATCTACAATTAAGCCTTTAAGCAATGAAAAACACATCAAACAAAGCAAAAATGCAAAAGGTAAAGCCACTATCATAGTGATACTTAAAATCGCCCCCAAGCCACCTGAATACAGCAAAGAAGTAGCTAAAAGCGCAAGCAAAGAACCCCAAAGGATATTTTGCCATTTGTATGGCTCATGAGCGCCACCACTACTTAAAGAATTTAACACAAATATCCCACTATCTGCTGAAGTGATGAAAAACAAAGCTAAAACCAAAAGCGCAAGCAAAGAACTAAAATAAGAAAAAGAAAAATTTTGTAAAAAATAAAAAAGCAAACTTTCAGGTGCTGAAGTAAAAGGACTTAAAATATCATTGAAATTTAAAGCACTATTGCCAAAAATGCTAAACCAAAGTATATTAAAACTAGTAGGCACTACAAGCACGCCAAAAATAAATTCCCTTATCGTTCTACCACGAGAAATCTTAGCAATGAAAAAGCCCACAAAAGGTGCCCAACTAAGCCACCAAGCCCAATAATAAATAGTCCAATTATTAAACCATTCTATATGTTCTTTTTCATAATAATAAGTCTTAAAGCTCAAAGAAATTAAATTTTGCAAATAATTTCCAATATTAGAGCTAAATTGCGAAAGAATTTGGATGGTATTTGTTGAAAAAAGCACAAAAAGCATTAAACACACTGCAAAAACTAAATTTGCTTCACTTAAAATTTTTAAACCCTTTGTTAAGCCACTAATCGATGAGAGTGTGGCTAAAGAAATAATGATGATTATAATCACGCTTTGTTCTAAAAAGCTTTGTCCGTTTAAAATACCCAAATTTGAAAAGCCCGCATTTAGTTGAGATGCACTATAACCAAGTGTAGTGCTAATGCCAAAAACCGTGACAATTAAAGCAAGCATATCAACCAAATTTCCCCAAAAACCATAAATTTTATCTTTAAGCAAAGGGTAAAAAGCACTACGCAAACTAAGAGGCATTTTATATCTAAAACCAAAATACGCCATAGCCAAAGCACACACCCCATAAATAGCCCATGGGTGAATTCCCCAGTGAAAGATAGTATGTAGCATAGCTTCTTCATCGCTTGTTTGCAAGGCTTTTTTATGTATGAGAGGTTCAGCCACACCAAAATACATAAGCCCCACGCCCATACCCGTAGCAAAAAGCATAGCAAGCCAAGAAGTAAATTTAAAATGAGGTTTTTCATCATCATCGCCGAGTTTAATATCGCCAAATTTTGAAAGTGCAAGTGCGAGCATAAAACACACAAAAAAGCTCACACTTAATATATAAAACCATGAAAAATTTGCAAAAATTCCACTTTTTATATGATTGATAAAATCATTTGTAAGTTTAGGCAAGAAAATACAACTAAGGCTTAAAACAACTATAATACTAATACTTGGTAAAAATACTGCCTTTTTAAAACTTGTTTTTAACATGATTTTCCTTTTTATAGTTTTAAAATTTAAGTTAATACCTTTTTTACTATGTCAAAAAATATCTTAAATATAACTAAAATCAATAAAATAGCAAAGGTTGATAAAAATATAATTTAATTAATGTTTTAAAAACCAAGAAGTTAATTTTTGATTTGAAGGTGATTTTAGAATTTACACTAAGTGCAAATTCTAAATAAATCAATAAAGTATAATATGAACCTTTTGAGATCCATGAACTCCAAAAACAGTGATAAGTTCAATATCTGCAGTTCTTGATGGCCCTGCTATAAACAAAATATTGCTAGGTAAAATTTCATTTTCTTCTTTTACTAAATTCAATGCTTGGCTAATGCTTTTTACAATATTTTCTTTTTTTAATAAGACAATACAAAGCATAGGAGCCAAAGAAAGCATTCTTGGTTGAGTTTTATCAGACAAAACTAAAGCAACTCCATGTGAGCTTACTCCAACTCTTGCTTGGATGATAGAAAAATCACTATGAAAAACTTCTTTTCGTATTTTTTCAATCTCTTGATTAAAACAAGTCTTTTTTTCGGCTTCAATTTTATTTATATCTAAATTTAAATTATCAGGATAAATAAGACTTTTATAGCCATAACTTTTAACAATTTGATTGATTTTTTCTTCTAATTTTTCTAACGAGCTTTCTTCTACTATGTATTTATTTGCACTCATTTTTTCTTTTAACTCACTATACATATCATCACTTGTTTTGATATGCTCTATAGGATCTATAGTCGGAATTTTTTCAAAAGATAAATGTGTATTTTTAATCTTATCCAAAATAGCTTTTTTGCTTTGTGAAGAAATTTCATTTATTCTACTCACACTTTACTCCTTGCATATTTTCAAGTTCTTTATAAAGATCAAGTTTTATTTGTGGAAATTCCTTATAAGCACTCCATTTTTTAACTACTGGTAAAGAATTTTTTCCTTTTTGCAAAAGCCAATTAAAATTATGTAAATTTGCTAAAGTATTTTTCCAAATAATAGGACTTGTAGCTACTTTTTCAAAAATCTTAAATGCCATAGCTTCAGCAGTATTTGGAGCGATATTATCAAAACTTCCTTGACCTACTTTTGCTGCTCTTAATTTGCGTATTAAATCCGCAAGAGGAATTCTTACCGGACAAACTTCAGAACATCTTCCACAAAGCGAGCAAAAAGTAAGAATATCACCATTTTCTTGCATACCAAAAAGATTAGGACTTATGACTTCTCCGATCGGCCCTGGATATACACTTTGATAAGTATGGCCGCCTATTTTATCATACACAGGACAAAAATTCATACAAGCCCCACATCTTATACAACGCAAAGCTTCATAATAATCTTCATCATTTAGCATTTTGCTTCTATTATGATCAAAAAGAATAATATGCACTTCTTTTGGGCCATCTAAATCTCCATTTTTTCTAGGTCCTGTAATGATATTGTTATAAGTTGGTATAAATTGACCCGTAGCTGATGGAGTAAGTAAAGACACCATAGTGGCAGCATCTTCAAAGCTTTCCATAACTTTTTCTATACCACAAAGTGCTACATGTATATCACTTGCTGTGGTGCACATCCTACCATTTCCCTCATTTTCTATAAGCCAAAAAGCGCCTTCTTTAGACATAGCAAAATTTACTCCGCTAAGTCCCATTTTAAGCCCTTCAAATTCATCTCTTAAATGCTTTCTTGCAATAGAATTTAGCTTTTCTGGCTCACTTTCTAAATTAGAGCCTAATTTTTCTTGAAAAATTTTACCGATTTCATAGCGGTTCTTATGCACCGCTGGAACTACAATATGCACGGGAGTTTCATCATTTAACTGCAATATAAGTTCGCCTAAATCTGTTTCTATGGCTTTTAAGCCTTTGGATTCTAGGTAGTGGTTTAAACCTATTTCCTCACTAGCCATAGATTTACCTTTTAGAATTTTACCGATGTTTTTTTCTACCATTAATTCATATATAATCTCACAGGCATCCTCATCAGAACTCGCCCAATGGACATTTATGCCATTTTTAGTGGCATTTTGTTCAAATTCTAAAAGCCTATCGTGTAAAGTTGATAAAGCATTGTTTTTAGCTTGCTTAGCTTTAGATCTTAGTCCTTGCCAATCATTAAATTTCTCATCTATAACTTTTAAACGATTTTTTTGCAAAGTATGCATGGCAGATCTTAAATTCTCTCGCATTTGCTTATCATGAATTTTCACATCCACAATTTGTTCATGTGTCATTTTCATATCGCAACTCCTTCAAGACGCTTGTTTAAAAAATCATACAAATGAATTCCTTTTATATCAAGCCCCATTTTACTCATCGTGCCTGCAATATTCATCAAACACCCACCATCAGAACTTAATACATATTTTACGCCTGTATTTTGGATATCTTTGATTTTTTCTTGTGCCATAGAGTTTGAAATTTGAGGCTCTTTCACAGAAAAAGTTCCTCCAAAACCACAGCATTCTTCTTCAAATTCTAGAGGAATTAATTCCACATTTTTGAGTTTTTTTAGCAGATTTTTGCTCGCTTGTATGCTTTTTTGAATTCTTAATGCATGGCAATTAGAGTGCCAAGTCACTTTTATAGGTTCGCCTTTGTCTTCATAATCAACCTTTAAAACCTCATCTAAATACTGACTAAGATCAATCACTCTAGAGCTAAATTCCTTTACCAAGTTAAAATGCTCATCATCTTTGAAAAGCTCTAAATAATCATGACTCATCATCCCCGCACAAGAACCGCTTGGCACTACTATAGGATAATTTTGAGTAAAAAGTTTTATATTATGCAAAGCTATATTTTTACTTTCTTTAAAATACCCTGAATTAAATGAGGGTTGAGAGCAACAAGTTTGCTGCTTTTTAAATATAACCTCAACTCCCTCTCTTCTTAAAAGTCTAACCGCGTTTAAAACACTTTCTTGCATTATCGCACTACCCAAACAAGTAGCAAATAAATACACTTTTTTCATCATCAATCCTTATTTTAAAAGCACTGCTTCAGGGATGATCCCGTGAAAGAAAAATGCTATAATAAAAGTCCAAATTCCTATTAGAATTATAAAACCTATTGAGTATTTTAAAGTAAATCTAAACAATTCAGATTCTTTTCCTACAAGTCCAACTGCTGCGCAAGCTACCGCTATACTTTGAGGAGATATCATTTTACCCACAACTCCACCAACAGAATTTGCTGCTAAAAATAAAGTTTCTGAAATTCCTAATTTTTGAGCACTAACTTGCTGTAATGTCCCAAAAAGCAAATTTGAACTAGTATCAGAACCTGTTAAAAACACACCTATCCATCCTATGATGGGAGAAAAAAATGCATAAGCATCGCCTGTATTTGAAAAAGCAAGTCCTAAAGTAGTACTCATACCGCTATTTTTAGCTATAAAGGCAAAAGCAACTACTAAGCCTATAGTTAAGCATGGAGTGGCCATTTCTTTTAAAGTTTCCCAAAAACACTCGGTAGCTTCGTTGATTTTTATTTTCAACACAACAATGCTCATTAAAGCAGCCACTAAAATAGCAGTTCCTGCTTGTGCTACTAAATCTATAGTATGTGATGGAATCATTGTTTTTGTGATTTGTGGATTAACTATATCAGGACTTATGATAGCTCCTAAGGCTTCATTAAATTTCAAAGTAAATTGCATAAAATTTAATATTCCATCTTTAGCAAATAAAGCCTTAAACCAAGGTTGCGTCCATATAATAATACAAATAATCAAAAGTATAAAAGGAATCCAAGCTAAAAATACTTTTTTAAATTCTAGCTTTTGTGAGTTTTCAAAGTCTTTTACATCATCTAATCTAAAAATATTTTTTGGCTTCCAAAATTTTAAAAATATCGTAGTAACAGACAAAGAAACAACCGCTGAAATAATATCTGGAAGTTCTGCACCTAAATGATTTGAACTCCAAAATTGTGTAGCAGTAAAAGAAACGGCTGCGACAAAAATAGCAGGAAAGGTTTCTTTAACCCCTTTTAAACCATCCATTAAAAATACTATAAAAAATGGTATAGTCAAGCTAAGAGGCACAAGCATCCTACCCACCATAGCTGAAACACTGTGCTGTTCTATACCTGCTAGATTACTCATCGCTATAATAGGAATTCCAACTGCTCCAAAAGCTACCGGAGCGGTATTGGCTATGAGGCAAAGTCCTGCGGCGTATAATGGTCTAAGCCCAAGTCCTACAAGTAATGCAGCGGTAATAGCCACTGGCCCTCCAAAACCTATAGCACCTTCCAAAAAAGAACCAAAACAAAATCCAATCAAAATCACTTGAATTCTATGATCTGGAGTGATACTCATAACACTTTGTTTTATCACTTCAAACGAGCCTGATTTGATAGAAAGTTTATATAAAAATATGGCCGCGATGATGATCCAAGCTATAGGCCAAATACCATTTGCAAAACCTTGTATAAAGCTAGCACCTAATAAAGAAAACGGCATATCATAAGCAAACAATGCCACAACACTTGATAAAATAAGAGTTAAAAAGCCTGCTTGATAGCCTTTGAGTTTGAAAACTACAAGAGAAAGCAAAAAGCACAAAATAGGCAAAAAAGCCACCAAAGCACTTAAAAGTATGTTGTCAAATGGATTATATATTTGTTGCCACATATTTTTCCTTTTGATAAAAATTTCCAATATCTAGCTTAACAAATATTTTTATTTTTGTGTATTTTTGTTAGAAAAAATTAACTATATGAGTATAAGAGTAACATTTCGTATAAAAATTCTCTTTTAATAAAAACAAAAATTTACACTTTACAAATAAAATATAAAGTATTGTTTATATTTGAAACAAAATATAAATATAATAAAAATATTTATATCAAAAGTATTTTTAAATCAAATTTTTCATCACACTTTAAAGCTAAAAGCATGATTTTGCTTTTAGCTTGGTACTATGGAGTTTTTGCGTGCGGTTTTTTGGAGTGAGAATATACAGAGTAAAAGTATAATACTATATAAAACACTAGTGGATTTTATGACATTTGACGTGATTTTATCTTGCTTTATAGCTTTAGAAATTTCGGTATATTTTTTACCTAAAAATTCTGTTGCTATGGTTAAATTTTGTTCTTTTAAATCTAAGATATTTTCTTTATTTTCCATGATCAACTTCTTAGCCGCATCTAGTTCTACAAAAGAAATGTCTTGATAATGCCAAGATAGGTTAAAATCTTTATGAGAAATTTTTGCAAGATTTAAAATAGAACTAGAATTTAAATCTTGAATGGCTTTTTCAATTTTACTTTCATGAAGTTTTTCTGATGAAAAAACACCTATAAAAGGGTTAATAAATTGTGAAGCCATAACTAGACAATATATTAATCCTAAATATATATACAAGCGAAGAGAAAATATGATAATTTCTCTACTAGAATTAAACAATATAGTAAAAATCCACAATAATACTACATACAAAACCAACTCTATGGCATTAAAAAAATATCCCGGAAAAAACAATACAAACATTATAGAAATACCAACAAACATAAAAAAAAGCCCTATAAAACGTCGTTGTTTTATTTTTTTGATATAAAAATTTACTATTAATAAAAAAAACATTATTACAAGAGGCACAATAATAAAATAGTTATTATATTTCTCTACTAAAGAAAAAACCAAAGGAAGTTTATTTGCCACAAAAACAAAACTACAATATAAAGTTATCATACCAATGGTAAAATTAAAGATTTTTAAAAAATTTGTATGATGATCACTTGTTGCTCTATAAACAATCAATAAGACACAATTTGTCCATATTGTATAATCATATAACTTTCGTTTTATATCTTTAACTATAATATTACTGACTTGTTTATTTGAAAATATTCTAAAATTATATTTGTTTTCAAATTTTCCATAAAAACATATAATCAAAAATAATATTTTGACAAGCTTTAAAATTAATGGAAAAAAATGGATTACCCCCCATGATAAAATAATATAATATGGCACCAAAAATATTTATAAAATATTCAATTGGAGTAAAGAGACTATCAAAAAAATTCTTAACACACCACTCCATTCCATTAATAAAATTAACACAAGTAATATTCTTTTTATTTAAATATTTATATTTTATTTTTCTAGGGCTAAACATTATTTTTTCGTATTTTTCTAAATTTATCTCCAGCTCTTTTTCTTTTGCATAAAGTTCTAGCTTATGCCATTCTTGAGCCTCTAAAATATTATTTTGGCTTATCAAAACATCTTTTATAACTCTGAAAGAATCTTTTAAATTTTTAGTACATCTTAATTGATGTTTATTATTAATCAGATTTATTTTTTCTTTTTCTTCACTGTGTATATTTTCAATTTCGTTTTTATAAGTCTCATCTTGATAATTATCTTCTATGTATTTTTCAACTGATTCAAAATCTAAATTATCTATATTGACATTTGTTAAATTTACAGCTTTTTGCTCTTTAAAATAACAAGCACTAAAATTTGGAGTTTTTTCAAATGTTACTCCATAAAAACAAACTGAATTTTCAAATTTACACGCGTGCAAATCAACATAATCTTTAAAATGAGAGTTATTAAAATAAATACTATCTTGAAAAATACAACTATTAAAAACGGATTTGTTTACAAATTTAGAATTTGAAAATTTAATATTTCCTTTTACAATAACTTTATTGAAACTTAAAGAATAAATATCACAATTTAAAAAATGTATATTTTCACAACAAAAATCATCAACGATATTAATACTTATTTTACAATTTATAAAATACAATTTTTTGAAATTGATATTTTCTGCATATACTGAAGGTCCTTTTGAAAGGATAAACTCAATATTACAATGATAAAAATCTATTTCATACTCATTTAAAGAATAAATATCAAAATGTTTTATTGTTTTATGATAAATTTCAAATTTATTTCTATTTCCTGATATAAATTTTTCAGACTTATCATAAACAACATCATCCACTTTTATTTTTAAAGCATTAGCTATTTCTTCTCTCTTTTCTCTTATTGTCTTGTAATATTTTTTCATATACAATTTAGCCAATTCTTCATCATCTTTTTCTAGAATATCTTCTATTTCTTTACGACGTTTTTCATCTTTTTCCATATGCAATCTCATTTTTTAATAATTTAATATTTATTTTTTCCATTATTTTCCTTCAATGATTTTTATTTCTTCTTCGTTTAGGTTGTAAAGTTTATAAACGATAGAGTTTATTTTATCTTCTTGAGTTTTGGTGTCTGCTTTTTTGTCTTGTTCTTTTAAAACTAAAATCTCATCGACTAAGCTTATAAGCTCGTTTGCTAGTTTTTCATTTTTAGAATTTATTTTTGGTATAGGAAGTCTTTCTAAAAATGCTTTTTTGTATCTAAATCCATTTTCACCTAAGTTTCCACCGGCATAAAACATTTTAAACATAAAAGCCACAAAATCGTTGTTTAAAAAAGCAATGAGATATTTTAGATTTTCCCCTGTTAAAATAAAACTTGTTGCTTCTGCGTAAAAATTTGACTTTGTATCTAAATAAAATTGTGGTTTTCTTACTATTTCACTATACACTATCTTTTCTTTTTCAAATTCTTCCAAATAAGCACAATTTCTAAGGTTATAAGGTGTTTTTCCTTTGTCAGTTCTTTTTTCTAAAGTTTTATAATACGGCTTTAAATGCTGTTTTAAGCTAGGGTACTCATCTATGTTTATCGCTTCTATCTTTTCTCCACTTTTGCTTTTATAGCCATTGTGAGTGTTGATCACCCAAAGCCCTGCCCACTCATAACTATATCTTTTTATATCTCTACCGCGTAGCATTTTGCGTATGAGTTTGGCGGTGCGTTCTTTTTCGGCTTCATCTTTGCATTTAGCTAGAATTTCATCTCTTTTTTCAGTAGTGATGATAAAGGCTTCATTATAGCCCGTTTTTATACCATAGTTTATATTAAGCCCATGCCAGTCTTTAAGTGGAGTGCCGTGCTTTTCTATCTTTGCTTTTAGCGCGTTTGTGCCCTCATCGTTAAAAGTAAAGCTTTCTTTGCTTAAAGAATTTTGTGCGATTTTGTTAAAATTTAAAATGCTTTCTATATTAAAGTCATTTTCTTTTAAAAGCTCGGTGTTTGGGGCTAGGTACTTAAAGCTATTATCTTTAGTTTTTGCTTTTTCAAAGCTTAGTATAGAAGTATCTACCGTAGCACTATCAAAGACTTTTATACCATTTAGGTCGATGTATTCTAAAAGTGTGGTATTTTTGAGTAAAAACCCTCTTAAAGCTTCTCCATAACCTGCTCTTGTGTATTTGTTTGAAGTGATGAAAGACAAAACACCATTTTGCTTTAGCACATTAAACCCAAGCTCATAAAAGTAAGTATAAATGTCGCTTGTGCCTTTATAGACTTTATAATTTTTGGCTAAATTTGGCTTTAACTCTTTGATGTCTTCTTGTCTGATGTAAGGTGGGTTACCAATGATGAGATCAAACCCTTGAAAGCTCCCGCCCTCATCAAGCACTTCACTAAATTCAAAACGCCATTCAAAAGGATTTGCACTTTCTAAGTCAAATATACTCTCATAAAGCTTTTTAAGCTTTTTAAATTCTTTCTTGGCAGCACTTTCATCAAAGTCAAATTCAAACATATTTTTAGAGAAAAATGCTCTAAAATTCTCATCTTTTTCATCTTGTGCTAAAAAATCGCCGTATTTTTTAGAGTATTCATTAGCACCGTTGGTAAGTTGCTTGATCTCTTTGGCAAATTTGTCTTTTAAACAGAAATTTTTAAAAGATTCTTTGAGGTTTTTGATCTCTTTAGCAATGAGAGTTTTATCGGTGTAAAAGCCTTCTTTGTAGTCTTTGACTATGCGTTTGTATTTATCCATGCGTTCTTTGATGTTTGGGTAGTGAGAAAGGCTTTTGTGAATTTCAAAATAACTTATAAGCGAATTCCCACATTTTATGTTGATATCGATATTTGGTAGGGTTTTAAGATCATGATAGTTTGTATCATCAAAGCTTTCATAAAAGCTGTGTTTTAAAAGCTCTATCCAAAGCCTTAGTTTAGTGATCTCACATGAGTTTGGGTTGATATCTACTCCAAAAAGGTTGTTTTCTATGATGTCTTTTTTACGCTCGAAAAGTTCTTTTTGACAAAGGTGGGTTTTGTCTTTGTCAAAATCAGGGCGTTTATACTCTAAAAACTGGCCTTTGTGATTTTGCACTAAAATTTCATCATTTTGCACGCTTAGGTAAAAGTCCTCTTCAAACAAACCAAGCTCATAATGCACCATAAGCATGGCATTTAAAGCTGAAACTAAAAAATGCCCACTTCCCACCGCAGGATCGCAAATGCGTATGGACTTTAGCAAGACTAGTTTTTGCTCTTGAGAAATTTTTTCTTGGCGTAGCTGGGTTCTTAGCTCGTTTAGCTTGGTGGCATTTAGCTTAAAAGTATGGTTAAACTTATCTAGCACGACTTTTTCTATGCTTGCTTTACACATATATGAAGTGATAAAACTTGGGGTATAAAAACTACCTTCTTTATAGCCATTTAGTTTTTCAAAGACATTTCCTAAAACGCTTGAGTTGATGAGTTCTTTTTGTTTGATGAGTTCTTCGCTTTGCTCATCTGCTCCAAAATCAAAGCTGTCTAAAAACTCAAACAAATACTCTAGCAAACCTACTTTGCCTTTTTTACTTTTTCCCTTGTCATCTTTTAACTGCGTGTGTGGGTGATACTCTAGCGAAGCATCATTTTCCAAAGTGGCGATTTCTAGTGTGGTTTTTTCGATGGCTTGTTTTTCAAAAAGTGATGAATTTAAATAAGGCAAATAGCTAAATTTACTCTGCGTCCTTGTGTGCTTTTCTTTAGCTAAGATATCAAAGAAAAGGTGTGAAAGGGTAGTAAAATTTGGAATTTTTTCATAGTTTAGAAATTTAAGGGTTTTATCATCGTTAAATCTAACTAAATTAGACTCAATAAGCTTTAAAAATAAAATGCGGTTTAGCCAAAGTATGATGAATTTTAGCACCTCTTCAAAGTCATGCTTTGGAAGCTTGCTCGCTATGAGATGATAAAGTGTGCCTTGGGCTTGTTTGCTTTGCTCACTTTGTGTGATGATGAATTTAGAAAGCTGTTTGCTCTCGCTTAAACCTAGGATGTATAAAAGCTCTTTATAGAATGCGTTGTTTAGTGAGTTTGCGTCATTTGGGCTAAATTCATTTAGCAAAAAGTCTCTATGAAAGGTTTTAAAAATGCTTGCTAGATTTTTGAAATTTGACTTTTGCTTGTCTTTTAAAAAGGCTAAATCGATGAAAAAGCCTTTTAAGCTTTCTTTGGAATTTTCTATAAGTTTGCTTGCTTCTTTGTAAAATTCATCAGTGTTGCCTTTAAAAAGTGAATTTGGGCTTTGAAATTCTTCAAAAAGCTTTTTAAAGCTTGTGTTTTTATAAAAAAGCTCTTCAAATTCACTAGCTTTGAAAATGTAGAATTTATAAAAGTCTGTGATGATGATAAATTTCAAACTAAAGCTATGCTCTCTGTTTCTAAAATAATACAAAATGGCTTCATGCAAGGCTTTGGAATTTGGCTTTGCGTGGGTGATGAATTCTTTTGAGTTGGGCTTTTTAGCTTCGATGAGAACTTCTAAGTCTTTGCTAAGCTCATCTTTAGCAATGGCTAAATCAATCTCGCTTTTGCCTTTTTGCTTGGTTTTGATGTGGGTTTTGAAATTTAGAGTGGTTAAAAATGGACTAAGTGTGTTAGCTACAAGATAATCTTCATTTTCACTTTGTGAGCTTTCAAGCCTTTCTAAATACTGTATTAAAGCCTTGCTAAAAGTGTCAAATTCATTTTGTGTAATTTGCTTTTTGCGGTAGTAGGGGTTGAAAAAATCTTTTTCATTTAGCAAAGTAAAGTGCATTTTTAACCTTTATAAAGAATATTTTATATTTTACTAAAATTTACTTTAAAGGATTGAAAAGACTTTATGAAAACATAAAAACAAATAAATTAAAAATTAATAAAAAATTATTAGATAATATTTATTATTGCATTTTTTATATTTTTATACTAAGAAAATTTTAATACTAAAGTTATACAATAAGTTTATATTAAAAATATCAAGGAGGCAAAATGGGAAAAATTTTAGTTTTCTGTTTAGCGCTTGTTTCTTTTGTTTGCGCTAAAAATGAATTTTTTACAAGTGAAGTAAGCTCACTTTACTTAAGCAAAAATGACACAAAAGCTGTTGGTAGATTGCTACCCACAAATCCTTTTGAAGTATTAAAAGCTGATGGAAATAAAGTTTTAGTCAAGATCACAGGCTATGTTAATCCTGCTTCGCCTTCTGTGCTTTATTACAACAATAGTCAAAGAATTATAGTTGCTGCATTTTCTAAAAATACAAAACTTGATTTTAAAACTTATACTAAAAGCAAAAATGGAAAATGGGATAAAGCTACCATAGAAGTTTGGACTGACAAGAAAGATTTTGCAAAAAGCAACAAAGAAATGTTTATAAAAGCTAAAGAACTTTATATGAATAATTGCGGAATTTGTCATAGCGTTCATAAAGAAAGTGAATTTAGTGCTAATGGCTGGCCTGCTACTTTTAGATCAATGGTAAATAGAACAGGAATTGATAAGAAAGATCATTGGCTAGTGATACAGTATTTGCAAAAAAATGCAAAAGATTTTAAGGAGGTAAAATAAAATGGGACTTGATAGAAGAAAATTTTTAAAAATCGGAGCAGGGTTAAGCGTGTTGCCTTTAGCTCCTAGTTTAGCCATGAGTAAAAATATAGAAGTTTCTCAAATAAATTCTGGTTTAGTAAAAAATGGAAGTGTGATAACAGCAGCACATTGGGGAATTTTAAAACTTACCATTAAAGATGGTGTGGTAATTAAAAGTGAGCCATGGGAAAAAGTAACACAAATTGACAATCCTTTACAACACTATACAGCAGATATGATCTACAAATCACGCGTGAAATATCCTTATGTTAGAAAAAGCTATCTTGAAAATCCCGACAGTCCAAAACCTGAACTTAGAGGAAAAGATGAATTTGTGCGTGTAAGTTATGATGAGGCTATAAAACTTATAGCAAAAGAACTTAAAAAAACAAGAGAGCAAAAAGGAACTCAAGCTATATTTGGTGGAAGCTACGGATGGAAATCTAGTGGAAATATGCAAAATTGTAGAATATTGCTCCATAGATTTTTAAATGTCACAGGTGGTTTTGTAGGGACTACCGGAGATTACTCAACCGGAGCTTCTCAAATAATAATGCCTTATGTTGTAGGCTCTATTGAAGTATATGAACAGCAAACTTCATGGGAAAACATTTTAGAACATTCTAAAATAGTAGTTATTTGGGGTGCTAATCCTATCGCTACTTTAAGAATAGCTTGGACTTCAAACGATCAAAGAGGTCTTGCTTACTTTGAAAAATTAAAAAATAGTAAAATCAAGGTTATCTGTATAGATCCTATAAAAACCGAAACTGCTAAATTTTTAAATGCACAATGGATCTCTCCAAAACCAAATACAGATGTTGCTATGATGATAGGCATGGCTAGTCATTTGATCGAAAAAAATAAAGTCAATTATGAATTTTTAGAAAATTATACAAGTGGATTTGATAAGTTCAAAGCTTATTTAGATGGCAAGAATGATGGCATTAAAAAAGATACAAAATGGGCAAGTAAAATTTGTGGAATTGATGAAAAAATCATCAAAACACTAGCTGAAAGCTTTTATGATAACCCTACTATGATCATGAGTGGTTGGGGTATGCAAAGAGCTCATCATGGCGAGCAACCTCATTGGATGTTAATAACCCTAGCTTCAATGATCGGACAAATTGGTACTAAAGGAGGTGGCTTTGGCTTAAGTTATCACTATAGTAATGGCGGTGTTCCATCATGCAAAGGTGGTGTTATAGGAGGTATTACAGCAGGAGCTGTGGGAATTTGGGAAAATGGTAAATTTAAAGGTATGCCAAAAAATGGAGAATCTCAAGGTGGTGCTGAATGGCTACAAAATACTGCTAGTTATTCTTTTCCTGTAGCTAGAATAGCTGATGCTTTATTAAATCCTGGGAAAGTTATAGACAATAATGGTTCTAAAATAACCTATCCTGATATTGACTTTATTTATTGGGCAGGTGGAAATCCTATAGTACATCATCAAAATACAAACACTAACATCAAAGCATGGCAAAAACCAAGAACTATAGTTGTAAATGAAATTTATTGGACTCCAACTGCCAAAATGGCAGATATTGTAATGCCTACCACAAGTTCTTATGAACGAGATGATATTACCATGAGTGGAGATTATTCTAATATGAATATAGCTCCAATGAAGCAAGCAGTATTACCAATAGGCGAGAGCAAAGATGACTATGAAATTTTTGCTGATATTTGTAAAGTGTATGGAGATGATGTATTTAATGCTTATACCGAAAATGGTAATAAAGCAAAAGATTTTATTAAAGAATACTACAATAGCGCTTTAAAACAAACTCAAGCTTATGGGGATGTATTTGAGCCAAAAATGCCAAGTTTTGAAGAATTTTGGGCCAAAAATGAGCCTATAACTTTTTCTCCAACCATAGAAAGCATGGAATGGGTGAGATTTTCTGAATTTATTGAAGATCCTATCTTAAATGCTCTAGGCACTGAATCAGGCTTGATAGAAATTTACTCAAAAACTATCGAAAAGTATAACTATAAAGACTGCAAAGCACATCCAATGTGGATGGAGCCGATAGAATGGCTAGGAAATGCTACTAAGGAAACACCTTTTCATCTACTAACTAATCATCCAACAGATAGGCTTCACTCTCAAATGTGCCATACCTCATTGCGTGAAAAATATGCAGTAAATGATAGAGAACCTATCTTAATCAATCCTATTGATGCTAAAAAACTTGGAATCAAAAATGGTGATATTGTAAGAGTTTTCAATAAAAGAGGTCAAGTTCTCGCAGGTGCTGTGGTAACTAAAGATATTATGCCAAATGTTGTAAAATTATGCGAAGGTGGCTGGTATGATCCAAATGATGAAGGAATGTGCAAATACGGAAATGTAAATGTCTTAACTATTGATATGCCAACTTCTGAATTAGCAAACGGAAACATTTCTCATACAGGCTTAGTAAATATAGAAAAATATAAGGGATTACCGCCTAAAATAACAGCATTTACAGCTCCAAAAGGCGCTGTATAAACATTCTCTTTCTTAGAAGATAATTTCTTCTAAGAAACCAATTATCT